>NZ_LIQZ01000085.1 GCF_001418655.1 Streptomyces phaeochromogenes
GTCGGGAAGCGAGCCTGGCCTCGTGCCGCTCATGCCACAACGGGCCTATCTCAGCGACAAGTTCAGCAATCACTCCGGACGTCAGGCCCGTGATCCGTCGATTGCTGATGATCACTGCACGAGTCGCGTTCCCCACCACTCGACCATGATCAACCATCAAGGGCCCGGCGTCTCACCGCTTACCGTGCACGAGCTCGTTAGGCAGGCAAGGATGCTGGCGCCCGAGTGAGCTGCACTGAGATTTGTGGAGTCCCTGATGCCAGGGTTACGGTCCCGGCAAAGGAGATCCACCAGCACCATGCCAGCACCCCGTAAATACCCCGATGAACTTCGTGAGGGTCCTCACCGCAATGTCCGGTCAGAACCCTCATCTTCGCCGGCAGCGTGCGCCTTACATCGTGCCGCGCGTCGTCAGACGTCGGCGTGGGGTCGGCTGTCCGGTCGAGGCTTGCGCTGACGCGAAGTTGCGGGCAGGACACGTTGTGTGCACCAGGCGCGGTGGGCGGCCAGAAGCTCTGCTCGCTGCCCTGGCGCGGCGTCTCGCAGCGTCATGCGAAGGGTTGTGAGGTCGCAGATGTGCCGCAGCAGGCACGCGAGCATGCCGGGGACCAGCTGCAGCAGCCGCATCAATACGAGAGCCAGCGGGAAGGTACCAACGAGCACCTGTTGGGGATCCATCGCACACTCCTGGTGTCGGTCACGGAACGATGCTTGACCGGCCGGTCGGCTTCAGGAGACCTCCACCTGGACGTTCATAGCTTCAGGTGAAGAGAAGTGAGGGTGTCCATTCATGAGGGGTGAGGTGGTTTGGACACGCATCCAGGGCCTGACAAGGACGCGCACTCAGAGTTGAAACGTCGCCTCAGGGCTGCTCTCTCTGAAAGGGGCTGGTCCCAGAAGGACCTACGCGACAGGCTTGAGCTTGACGGCGATGCCATCGGGGTCGGGACGATCAGTCAGGCTTTCAATCCTGATCACAAAGGGCTTCCGTCGGCCCGGACTCTAGCCAAGATCGTCACAGGTCTGAGGCTGCCCCAGCGGGAACGGTTTGCGTTGCAGCAGTTACGTGTGCGTGCGGATCGAGAACACGGACCGTGGTGGGGCAGCTTTCTGGCTGCTGCGCAAGAGGCTTCTGCCGGGCACCTATTGGACGCTGTGGGGGTCGGTGCGCCGAGGCTGTCAGATATCTACGTCCGCCAGCGGGTGATCGCCTACCCGGCAACCGCCGGGCTGGGTGGGAGCGTTGAGAGCGAGATCCTCGAGCAGGAGGACCCTTGCGTCGTGCTCGCAGAAGCCGGCGGGGGCAAGACGAGCCTGCTGCACGCCATATGGGCCAGGTCGACAGGGGCCTGGCTGGAGGAAGGCCCTCAGACGGTGGTGCCGATCCTCGTGACGGCGGCAAGTCTCACCGCCCCGCGGCCGTTGCCCGACCTGCTCGCTCATGCCGTGACCACCGGGCTGAGCCCGTATGGGCTGCTCGAAGAACTTCCCGTCTCAGCCTTCCGCACCGCGCCGCACCCCGGAACGCGTTGGCTGATCATGGTCGATGGTCTGGATGAAATCCTTGAGCCGAGAATGCGCTGCGATGTCCTGCTGCGATGTGTCGCCTTCGGTAACCGGCAACCAGCCGACAGTCCCTATCGCTTCGTGTTTGCCACCAGGCCCTTGCCTGCGGAGGAGATGGAGCTGCTAGGCCCGGGGACGCGCCGGTACCAGCTGCAGCCTTTCCAGCTCAGTGAGATACCGGTGGTGGCGGAAAAATGGTTCAGTGTTCTCGATCCCGGCAATGCCGAGCGCACGGCATCGGCGTTCGTCAGTGAATTGCAGCGTCGCCGACTTTTCCCGCTGGCCGCCAATCCGTTGATGGCAGGGCTGCTGTGTCAGCTCTACGGGGCGCATCCGGGGGGCGGGCTGCCCGGTCACCGCAGTGATATTTATCGGGACTTCGTCGCGTACCTCTACCGCCGTCAGGCGCGGGGCGACGGTGTGGGCGACGGCGCGCTCCTTCCGCAGACGCAGGCGTCGCTGTCTCGGTACGGACCGGAGGTCGTCAAGGCGGCCATGTCCACGCTGGTCCGTCTGCCTCATCTGACAGCCTACGTCGCGGCCGAGCGACAGGCCGGGAGTACCGCCTCTCCACTCGCCATCCTCCTGTCCCGGCCCGAGGCCGCCTCTCCCGTGTGGGCTCTAGATGGCTTGCGTCAGGTCTGGGAGACCTTCCTGGTGGAAGGGCTGCGCCGCAGCGGCCTGTTCACCATCCAGTCTGGTGAACTCAGTTTCGCGCATCATACGTTGCAGGAATATTTGGCCGCCCGCTACATCGCAAGTGACCCATCGGCCAGCAAGCGTGCGTTAAAGAATCTCTTTCAAAAACAGATGAAGCGGCCCCGTTTCTATCTTCCAAAGATCTGGGAGCCTCCTTACGAAGAGGACGACGACTCCTTTTCAGGCTTCCTCATCGACGCCTGGACAAACTCCAGCAGTAAGCACGCAGTCGAATCCGCACTGCTGCGCGTCGCCACCCGCGGCGGCGACGATTGGATCGTGAGTCAGGCGATGATGGGAACGCGGCTACCGAAAGATGTGGTCGCCGTCGTGGCAGACATATTTATCGCCCTGCCGAGCGAACTCAGCGATGGCTACTGGGAAGTCGCCTGCGCAGGCCAGGTGGCCAAGCTGGGGGACAGCCGCGGCTTCGAGACTCTTGCCCGTCTGGTCAGAGAGCAGTCGCTCGACGAAGAGGACCGCTTCAAAGCCGCCTGGGAACTCGCCTACCTATGCGATCAGCGAGGCACCGCCAGCCTCAAGGCAATGGTCGACAACACCGCGATCGCGTCCGAACTTCGGATCCGCGCAGCATGCGCCCTGCTGGAGTTCGCCGACCCCTATGGTGCCCAGGCTCTGGCCGCCCTGGCCGGTGAGGACCGCGGCCCCACGCCCTGGACACCCAAGGCCGAGCCGATCCCGCATTCCGAATGGGAACAGTTCGAACAGATGCGCCGCATAACCAATACCCTTCACCGGTACGCGAGCCAGCTACGTTCGGACGAGGAAACCCAGCTCATGGTGGCTGCAGCCCTGTCACGGCGGAACGAAGCAGGCGACCGGGACACCTTCAGCAACCTGGCCTGCGACCCCACCCTCAGCACCAAAATCAGGATCATGATGGCTGCCGTGCTGGCCCGGCTCGGGGACTACCGGGGGCGGGACACGCTGGAGGCGCTGGGCGGCGACGAATCCGTCGCGGGCTTTGAGCGGATCGATGCCGCGGACGTGTTGGCGGATTGCGCCGATCCCCGCTATCAGCCGATTCTCGAGCAGATCGTGATCAGTTCCCTAACGAATCATCCCCCGTCGACAGGCGACGAGGGATTCCAAGCAGCCCACCTGCTCATCTACCGCGGCGGCGAAGAGGGGCGAAGCACGCTTCACCAACTGGCCGTAAACCCTGCCCTTCACGCCGGGATACGCCTCAAGGCCTCGATGGTGCTCGCGGAAAGCCACGACTGGCGGGGGCTCCAGGCACTGGAGATCCTCTCCCATGACCCGCTCGCCCAGCCCGAGGTGCGTGCCTGGGCAGAGCGCCACCTTCGAGACACGAAGCGTCCGCAAGGTCGGTGATCTGATACAGCGTGCACACTCCTGCCTGACTCGAATCGGACTGGCTGGCTGGCTGGCGTCGCGAACGCAAGCGCCTCAGCGAGGTCCTCGATGCCGTCACTCTTCGAGTCCGCCAAGCAGGTGCACGTACTCAAGCGGTATCCGATTCGTAGGAGGTGGAGCGCAGACCTGGTGGTCGCCACCAGCGCCGGCGCCGTTCAGGCGCCCCGGTCTGGCGTGTCGACGGAACCGGCTGCACGCCAGCCTCCACGTACAAGGGGGTGGCCACGATCATCCGGTGCCGCAGCCGCTCCGGTGGGAAGTTGCACAGCACGCGGGCATGCCCGCGTAGATAGCCAGGAGTCCGGTAGAAGTGCGAGATCATGGAGAAGGCTGACCTGGCCGCGAATTCTTGATCGCGCAAATTGGCGGAGGCCAATGCTTCGAGGGGCGTCGTGTCCCCATCTGCCTCTCGTCGGACGAGTTCGGCTGCCATGTGATGCAGCCAGTCCGAGCCGGAGCCCATCCTGGTCGGAGGATGATCGCGATGATCTCTCACGTGCTGCTTTGAGCCGCACAGCAGAAGTTCGATGTTAGGGCAGAACTCTCCGTCGCGGTGCGGGCAGTGACGTTCCTCCAGCGATGCGTAGGCAAACACGCCGCGGTCGTCATATCCGACATCACTGACTGCTGCGCCGTAGCGGAACGGGCTCCGGAACTCAAGCCAGGCGTCGCGTCCCAGGTGCGCGCAGGCCGCGGGCTCCCAGGTGCGCGCCCAGCACTCTTTGTTGAGATGGTCCAGGACGGACTCCAGTCGTTCGGCAGGCGTTGGCTCCGCCGCCACGCCTTCCCCCAAGGCGACGCGAGCGCTGGCGCCCAGCACGCTGGCTTCGGCGTCAACGGCTCGATCGGTCAGTCCTTTTCGTGGCGGCTCGTAGAAGTCATCGAGCTTCGCGATGGACAGATATTGCAGCTCTCGCATATCCCCGCCTACCCGGTTTGCCCTACGGTCGGCCACGCGCAGGCCTTCACCAGGGTGGCACGGGACGGCCGACGTTGACGAGGAGACTGCCAGGGGCCCCGGCGCGCATCCACCCGATCAACGGAATCCGGGGCCCTGGAGGTTGCCGCAACTGCCGTGTCACTGGCCAGGGTTAAGCTGAAAGGCTTAGAACTCCTAACAAAGTTGCCCTGGAATGTGGGTAGTTGCGGGGTTGTTGACTGGTGCATGAGGAAGGGTCAGCAGCCGCCGTGGATCGTGCCGGAGGAGCTGTGGGTGCGGATCGAGCCGTTGCTGCCGGTCGTGCCACGCCGACCGGATCACCCGGGCCGCAAGCGTCTGGACGACCGGAAGGTCATGTCCGGCATCCTGTTCGTGCTGTACACCGGCATTCCGTGGGAGTTCCTGCCCCAGGAACTGGGCTTCGGCTCGGGGATGACCTGCTGGCGACGCCTGCGCGACTGGAACGACGCGGGAGTCTGGCAGCGTCTGCACGAGTCGCTGCTGGCCGAGTTGCACGCCGCCGGCGCGCTGGACTGGTCCAGGGCGGTGATCGACGGCTCCCATGTCCGGGCCCTGAAGGGCGGCCCAAAACCGGACCGAGCCCGGTCGACCGTGCCCGGACAGGCTCGAAGCACCATCTGATCACCGAAGCGCACGGCATTCCGCTGGCGGTGTCACTGACCGGCGGAAACCGCAATGACGTCACCCAGCTCATGCCCTTGATCGAGGCCGTCCCGCCGGTGCGGGGCCGACGCGGACGGCCCCGCCGACGGCCGGACACCATTTACGCCGACCGCGGATACGACCACGACAAGTACCGCAAGCAGGTCCGGGATGCCGGAATCACCCCGGTCATCGCACGGCGCGGCACCGAACACGGATCGGGGCTGGGCGTGCACCGCTGGGTGGTCGAGCAGAGCTTCGCGCTGCTGCACTGGTTCCGCCGGTTACGCATCCGCTGGGAGATCCGCGACGACATCCACGAAGCCTTCCTCAGCCTGGCCTGCGGCATCATCTGCTGGCGACGACTGAAGAACCTGCGGATTGCCTTCGGGTGGTCTGGGGTGCTGGTCAGTCTGGTCTCGGTGAGGCAGCCGTCGATGAGTTCGGGATGGCGTTGGATGCGGGCGAGTCCCGGCGGAGGGTGCGGGTGAGGTGGTCGGGATCGGTGAATGCGGTGTTGGCCATCGGCCCGCGCCGTAACAGGGACCAGATGCCTTCCACGGGATTCAAGTCCGGGCTGTAAGAGGGAAGTTGGATGATGGTGAGCCATTCGTGGTCGGCCGCGTACTTCCTCATTCCGGCGGCACGATGGGTGTTCAAGATGCCCCTATGTTGCGTCAAGCAGGAGGAGACGAGGCAGCGAGGGCTGGCGTCCTCTGGATCTGACCGTAGATCTCGCGGGCGACGTAGCGTTTAAGACAGCGGATGATCTCGCGTTTGGACATGCCCTGTTTCGTGCGTCGTTCGAGGTAGAGATGGGTGCGGGCGGGCCGGCTTGTTGCCTCGTGGCAGCAACGACTCAAGCCGGGCCCACTGGCCATTCGTCAGATCCCCACGTCCCACAAGACATGATCAGAACGATCAAGATCCACTTTCGCAACATGCCCTAGCGCTGTGCGCGGGGCGGCTGGGCTCTCGCCCCCCCCGAAGACATGAGCGCCTCTGCGTAGCCCGGCATTCTGCCTTGCGAAGCCGCATGAGGGACGCGGGCGTCCGTCCGGTAGGGCATGAACCTCGGATCGACGCACGTTGCCGTGCAACGATGGCGGAGGGCGCAGGCATCCAGCCCCAGACGGCCGCGATCTTGGCGGAGGTTCTGACCGCCACACTGGCCCGCAGGATCACACCCGGCGATCTCGGATTCTGTGACCAGGCACACCAGCCAAGGCCTCAACCCGTCGGCTGACCGAGCACGGTGCCCGACGTGCTGTCCATGCTGGAACACCCTGCCGACCGGCGCGTCGAGGCACCAGCTGACCCCTGCGGACGGCGGCCTCACCACAGCAGTTCTGTCATGGATGACCGTCCGCCCTGACGGCGTTCAAGTCGGCAGACCCAGCCACCAGCGCATCGGCATGCGCGACATCCGGGCATTCAGTTAGCACAGAAGCCGCCCGCTGGGGATATCCGAATTGAGCCGTGTCCCGGTTTCCGGGCGCCGTCGTAGGGGAGTTGCCGGGCGGTGCTCGCCCCGGTGTCTGCCGGTACCCGCGGCTGAATCGCGAGCCGCAGGAGGACTGGTGGTGAAAGTGGGTCAGCGGAAGCACTGCGGTCCGTGTTGGCGACGTGCATAAAGACGGCTTGCTTTGTGCGCTGTTCAGGTCCGCTTAATGCCAGGTGGTGATGCGACAATCAGCCGTATCGCAGATTGGGGGACGCATGGCGACGCCGAGCAGGGGAAGTCCCGCGATACAGCGACTGCGGCTTCGGACGCGGTTGCGGCAATTGCGGACGGCCGCCCATCTGACGCAGCGGCAGGTTGCGGAGCGCATGGAGTGGTCCCCGAGCAAGCTGCTGCGTATAGAAGCGGGTGAGGTCGGAATTTCCGTCAACGACCTGCGCCCTCTGCTGGCTCTCTTCGGGGTAGGAGAAGATGCCACCGTGGAGGAGCTGCTGAACCTGGCTCGGGGGAGCCGGAAGATGCCCTTCACCGAGTACCGGGACATCTACGACAAAGATTTTCTCGGCTTTCTCGCGATGGAGTCCGCGGCTTTCGTGACCCGCAGCTTCCAGCCCCTGGTGATGCCCGGGCTGCTCCAGACGGAGGAGTACGCGATGGCGATCATCCGCGCCTACACTCCGGCGCGTTTCTCCGAACAACAGCGGCAGCGCATGCTTGAGGCGCGCATGCTGCGCCAGGAAGCGCTCGAACGGGACGAGGCGGAGGCGTACTTCATCCTGGACGAGTCGGTGATCCGCCGGCAGGTGGGCGGTCCGGGGGTCATGAAGGGGCAGCTGCGCAGACTCGCCGAGCTGGCGGCCCATCCTCGCCGCGACATCATGATCTTTCCGTTCAGCCGTGGCGCGCATTCCGCATCGCAGGGTCCCTTCACCCTCTTCGAGTTCGAGGAAGAGGAGATGCCGCCGTTCGTGTATCTGGAGAACCTTCGGGGCACGGCCACCGTGAGCACGGAGACGGAGAGATTCGTTGCCTATCTGGAGCTGTTCTGGGGTCTGGAGGAGAGGGCGATCAAGGGTGAGCAGATCCCGCGGGTCCTGCTGCAGATAGCCGAACACCTGGAGACGCAGCCTCACGACTTCCACATCGATCCGCCGAACGGGGACTGAGCGGCGGCGCTGCCGATTCAGGGATGCGATCAACTCGCCCGGCTTTTGCTGCGCACGGCAGGAAGCGGCTGGGCAGCGTCCCTCATGGCTGGCTGCCGGCGGGGGCGCATAGAGGCATGGTGGGGCGCACGGAGTCACTTGCCGCAGACATGGCTGTGGCTCCGCATAGGCGAAGCCACAGCGGGGCGAGCCCGCTGCAACGGGATGCGCCCCGTGCTGATCGCCCGGGCCACCGGACACCAGCGTATGGAGAACGGTTGCGCATCCAGGCCGAGTTCGCAATCGCTGCTGGTAAAGCGGCGCAGAACTGCCCGGATCCAATCGCTCTTACCAAGGTGTGCTCGCCGGGGCGTCCGGATAAACCATCAATCTGCTAGGTAGCGTCTGGCCGGATCGCAATCCGTGTGGCGTCGATCTGATGTGTGGAGATCTCAACCACTGGGCGCTACAGGGGACTTCGACGGTGAGGGGCTAATGAGTGATCACGTTAAGCCGAGGGAATCGCCATCTCAGGAGGGGCTGTTCGTCTGCAAGCGAGCGGCGCCAAGCACCGTTTCAAGCCCCGGGCCATCTGGAGTACACCATGTCGGAAGACGTCGAACGCGCTGCGGCGGAAGAACCGAAGGGGAGCATCCCCGTTCTGCCGCGCGCTAATGCTGTGGCCGCCGTGATCGTGGCGGTTGCCTCACTTGCTGCGGCCATCTTCACGCTGATTCTGGTTCCCGACGACGCCGGTAAGGCGGCCGCCGGAGCCATCGCCACCGCAGGGCTCGCCCTGGCCGGTCGACTGGGGACACCCGGTCGCTGAACGCAGTGCGCCGCGCCCGTATCTGCTGGTCCAGCAGGTAGGGCGCGGCGTCTTGCGGAGGTGTCTCAGGCGGAGGTCATCCGCTTCTGGGGGTGCGGTCCGCGGCGTCGGTTGAGGCAGTGAAGCGGCTCCATGCGGCGGCGCCGAAGGCGAGGCGACCCGCGGCGTTGTCTTTGGAGTCGCGCACCATGACGCCGAGCGGAGTACGCGCGACCTCCACGCACTGATTGCCTGCGGCGTCGCTGAACGACGACCTCCGCCACGACCACGAGCCGTTCATTACGCGCCCATCCCTTGGGACCCGCAGCGAGGCGGGCATTCACTTATGCCTATGAAGGGTGAAATGTCATCCTTTGAGGCGTAGTTTACACGGAAGCCAGGCCGCGCTGGCACGCGGCTACGGCAGCCGAGCCGCGTGCAGCTCCGGTGGCTGGAACGCGCCTCGCAGGCGCGCCACTGTAGCGGGAGGTGCAGGGCCCTCGCCGGGTCCTTGATGGAAACGGCGCCGATTGGGCTGTGTGCCGAAAGTGGATCCTGAGCGATTGGTGATCTGGATTCATGGGGCGGGGTGATCTCACGGACGAGCGGTGGGCGGCGCTGGAGCCGTTGTTACCCGAAGGGCGCGAGGCGGGGCGCCAGCCCGTCTGGCCTCGGCGGCAGTTGAGCAACGGCATACGTGTCTCGCTCCATTCGGTGAACCGGCGGAAGGCGGTCACTCCCGACGGTCCGAAGCCGGGCGGCAGTTGGTTCCAGGTGTAGCCCGGGGTGGCGACGAAGATGATTGCGGCCAGCACCTCGCGGTCCCCTCGGCGGCGATGTCCTCCGCCCTGCGGGCGTTCCGGAAGGGCTCTCGAAACGGGTCTCGGATATCGCGGCCGCCCACCGCGACTGCCTGCCCGCCGCCACACCAGCACTCGAACCCGAAGCGGCAAGGTTGCCACCCTGGTCGGCAGAAGTGTCCGAGGGGGCTGATACTCCTGCCCGGCGGCACGCCAAGCAGTTGTTCGAGACAGTCCACGGATACACCGGCACGGCCCGCAGCATCAGCGCGATCGCTCGCGACCTGGGCCTGAACCGACGGACCGTGGCCAAGTACGCACGCGCGGCCACTTGGCAGGAATGCGTACGCCGCATCCCGCCCCGGCGGCCGACGAGCCTTGATGCGTTCCTTGAGTATTTCCGGCAGCGCTGGGACGAAGGCGAGCACACCGCGAAGGTGCTGCACCAGGAGATCGTCGCCAAGGGCTACCGTGGCCACTACCAGCGGGTCAAGATGGCCATCGCGCCGCTGCGTCGCGGACTGCCGATCGACACGCCGCGCGAGCGACCGCCCTCGCCCCGTCAGGTCGCCCGCTGGAGCACCACCGCCCCCTCCCGGCGCGGCCTGTTCGCCGCAGAAGCACTCGGCCGGCTCCTTGAACACTGCCCGGAGCTCGACCGAACCCACAACCTGGTACGGCAGTTCGCCGCCATGCTCGACACCCGCGACGCCACCTCGCTCCCGGACTGGCTCAACAACCTCGCAGCCTCCGGCCTCCCGGCGCTGACCGGCCTCGCCAACGCGATCCGCGAGGATCAGCCCGCGGTCGTGCAGGGGATCACCACCGCCTTGAACTCAGGCGTGAACGAAGGCAAGATCACAGACCTAAAACTCCAGAAGAGGATCATGGCGGGCCGAGCCGTAGTTCCGCTGCTTCACCAGCGCGTCATTCTCATGGCCCACCTCCGCCGCCGCTACCCGTGACGGAGCGTCACCGGCGCACGATGGCACACCCCCACTTCACGAAAATCTTGTCAGGGCCACTCAGATCAGTACGGGGACAACGCGTTCTGACCTGCTCTCTTCCTGCTAATTGATCAACACGGGCCGCCCCTGGGCGGCGATCGGAGGTGAGGTGAGTCTTGATCGTGTCCGTCCGCGAGAAGACGGAGACGGTTCGAGATGCGAGGTGAGACGCGCGCATGGCATCGAATGAGGACGAGGACCGCCGCCGGGCGGAGAAGGCCCGGCAGGTCGGCCCGTTCCGCTATGCCCTGATCCAGGACCTGCTCGACCCGGCCCTGACGACCCGCGAACGCGGCCGTCTGGCGCGCCTGTGGCGTGCCACGATCGCGGGCGTCCCGGCACAGAAGGCTCGAAGTTCTTGCTCTGCACCGACGCGCACCCCGGCTGCGGTGTATCCGATGGGCTCGGACTGTTTCAGGACCCTGACCACAGGCGTAGCCATCAAAGGGTCATGCCCCATATCCGCCAGCACCATTTGGTGGGACACCATCGGAGGCACCCCGACACCCCGGAGGGACAACGATGCGATGACAGCCGACCCGCGCCCATTCACCCTGGCCGCCGAGGGCACAGGACCGTCGGAACTCGACTACCAGGGCCCGCAGGGCTGGGCCACGGTGGTTCACCACGCCCACCAGAGATCCTTCACCCTGATCGGAGCCGGCAACACCCAACTGGTCAGGGACCGTGAGCACGAGGAGTGGCGCACGGTGGAGCCGCGCACCTGGGAGTACAGGGTGGGCCTGTCGGGGCCGCAGCGGCTGCGTATCGAGGAGGCCGAGCGGTGGTCGATCTCCGTCACCCCGCTGGAGCGTGACGAGGTCGAGGACGGCGGGGTCTTCTCCCGCAGGGGGATCGGGGAGCAGCGAGTCGAGATCGTCAAGCCCGGCCGGGAGGGCGCGGCGATACTCGAGTTCACCAAGATCGCCGGCGAGCCCTCCACGCGTCCGGCTCTCTTCCTGCTCACGGAGTACGGTCGCGAGCTGGAGTATCTGAGCCGCGAGGACATCGGCCGCACCGACCGCGCCAGATTCCTGATCGATGCCGATGTCCACCTTCGTGTCTGGAGCCCCAGTTTGTCGACAGGTCAGGTCATGGTCGTCCAGGCCGACAACTGTGAATGGCGGCTGAGGGTGCTGCCGCTGTCCGCGGCCCGTCCCGTGGAGACCACCACGACCGGCACTGGTGCGGACGTCCTTGTCCACAGAGGGCCGCCGGGCGCGGTCACTCTGCGGCAGGAGAAGCACTGGGCATTCGTCCGCATGAGGGGCTTCGACATGGAGCCCGGCGATTCCGGCATCGTCCATTCGGCCTTTCATGTCAGGCCGTCCGAAAGCGACCTCATCGGGGTCGGTCCCGAGCCGACGCTGATTCAGATCA
This sequence comes from Streptomyces phaeochromogenes, assembly GCF_001418655.1. Lineage (GTDB taxonomy): Bacteria > Actinomycetota > Actinomycetes > Streptomycetales > Streptomycetaceae > Streptomyces > Streptomyces phaeochromogenes. Next base: position 11,869 of record NZ_LIQZ01000085.1, read on the forward strand.
CGGGCGACGGCGGCTGGGAACTGCGCATCACCCCCCTCGGTGAACTGCGCACCTTCGACAGGGAGATCCGCGGCACGGTCGGAGAGGTGGTCCGCTACACAGGGCCCCCCGCCACCGCACAGGTCAGTACCGCGTCGTGGCACGAGTGGGGCGGCACGGCCAGCGTCGGCGTTCGCACCGCCGAATTTACCCGGAAGGACTGGGTCTTCGTCGACGGCGGCCCGCTGGCCCGTTTCAGAAACAAGAGGCTGGAGTTGCTCCCCGGAATGCTGTTGACGGTCACGGCGCCCAAACACGGATCCGGCTGGCGGATCCGTGCCCAGGAACACCACCGAGGCCAACGCCAAGCGCAACGTCAGGCCTGGCGCAGGGAAAGGCGACGATGACACCGAGGGCTGCTCTGCCGGGGCAACTCCCTGTCATCGCTGGGAGAAGCCCCGGCGTGAACTCTTGAAGCCACCATCTCCCCACATTCGAGCTGCCCGGCCGGCATCCCCGGCCGACCGGCTCTGTCCGTCGCTCGAACTCCACCGGGATTCGATCACGGATCGGTGGGAGTGGGACAACCCGCTGTCACCTCCGGGCCGGCGCCACCTTCCCGGTGCCGTCTCCGGGGCGCCCTGGTCTCTGTCGAGCCTGATCCGGTCCTGCCCCGCCAGATCATGCGTAACGCTCTGGGCGGGGCTGCGATTGCCGAGTGCCGTCCGGCGTCGCAGGGCCGGTTCGAGAGAAATTCCTGCCGCCCGCCGACTCACCCGAGTTGGTGGCTGCTGGTCACGGAGCCCCGGCTCCGGTTGCTCCTGAGCCTGTTCGGCCTTCGGGCCCGGCCCGGGCGGCGTCACCTGCGGGTCACTTCCGGTAGCGGGCTACGGGTGGGTAAAAGTCGCCGTAGCCGCTCAGCCACCGTTCGTGCAGGGCGCGGAGTCTGCCCGAGGAGTGCAGGCGGGCGAGGACGCCGTTGACGAAGCGGACGAGTTCCGGTGAGCCCGTCGCGACGGCGATGCCGTGCGGCTCGTAGGTGAACCGGGGGCCGGTGATGCGGGTGGCGGGGTCCTGGGCGCGCAGCCCGGCCAGGACGTTGTCCGTGGTCGATACGGCGGCCACGTCGCCCAGTTGGAGGAGTACCAGGCAGTCGGTCCAGTCGGCGACGGTCACCGGCCGCACCTTGGGACGGGCCCGGCGCAGCGCGGTCAGCGAGGTGGTTCCCGCGGCCGTGCACACTCTCTGTCCGGCGAGGTCGGCCAGACTCTTCACACGGGAGGTGTCGGGGACCAGGACGCGCTGACCGGAATCGAGGTAGTCGCTGCTGAACAGCACCCGCTCCATGCGCTCGCAGGTGATGGTCATCGAGTGGGCGACCAGGTCGACTTCGCCGCGCTCCAGGACCTCGATGCGCCGTCGGGACGGCACGGTCCTGAACTGCACCCGGTCCGACCGTCCGAACAGGGCCCTGGAGATCTCCCGCACCAGGTCGATGTCGAGTCCGTCCAACTGACTCGTGGTGGGGTCGCGGTAGCCGAAGAGGAACGTGTTCTGGTCCACGCCCACGATCAGTCGTCCGCGTGCGACGATCCGTTCCATCGCCGTACCGCTCGGCATCCGTCCGCCCGGCTCCGGCATCCGGGCCGGCGGCTTCAGCGACCGCAGTGGGTCACACTCCTCGGCCTTGGCCCGCGTGACCACGGAGGCGGTGCCGGCGGGCTTGTCCGCCCTAACGGGTGAGTGGTGGGCCGAGGGGCGTACGTCCGCGGAAGACGCCGTCAGAGCCAGGGCGACCAGCGGCGCCATGGCCACAGGCAGCACACGAAGACGTAACGGGACCCGTCCGGGCATCCCTTGTCCGGGTGTGTGCCTCAAGCGCCCGCCGTCTCCCACGCAGTGCCCCCTGCTGTCGTGGTGGCGCGGGCCCCGCCCGCAGACTCGTTCCAGGGTGAGGTGTGAAGGGGCTTCTTCGCCACCGTTCTTGCCCGTCAACTCGAAGACCTCGTCATCACGAGCACGAAGGGAGCGCTTTCCAACCCCAATCTGAGCAGGTCAGATGCAGTGTGATCCAGCACCGCGCGGGTTGAAAGAGGCTCACTGGGTGGGCGCCTCGGCGAGCGAGAGGCTGTTCCCGTCGGGGTCCAGCACGACGACGTGGCGTACGCCGTTGCTGTGGGTCTCGACCGGTTCATGGTCGATCCCATGTGCGGCGAGTCGCGCCAGGATGTCGTCGAGGTCGTGCACGCCGAGCGTGATCATGGCTCCGCCTACTCGCTCAGCGCGCGCGTCCCGATCGTCAACGACGACCCACGCGTTCTCACCGACCCGCCACAGGTACTCCTCGCCGATGATCTCGTCCGCTGGGCGGTCGAAGAACACCTCGAACCACTCCAGTGCCTTGCTCCGGTCACTCACGCACATGACGCTGTACAGGTCCACTCGGATCGCTCCTCATAGTCGTTTCGAAAGTTGGACCACTCCCGTGACCGAAACTCACCGGAGGAGGTAGCCCGGTTCTCCACAAGGAAGGTGAAGCCAGGCACCGTTGGCGCTATTGAGCCCTTGCCAACCACGCATGTCGGCTGGGCAGTTGGCCTGACAGACGGATGAAGTGTCAACGGCCTTCGTTCTCCCCGTAGGCGGCCAGGAGTTCGCCCCGCAGTCAGCGATCTGCGGCTACCAGTTCTCCCTGCTCCTTGAGAAGTTTTCAACCTGATTTCGCAGGTCACGGGGCTGGTGTGGGGCGGGAGTGATGTACTCATGCCGGTCGGGGGCTTGATCGTCTCGGGGAGATCGTCCGTCACCTGTGGACCTCGGTGTTCGCCAGGACGAGGAGGGCCCGCAGGAGGGTGGTCGCGTGCCGGGTGTTCATGCGGACCTTGGTGAGGATGCGCCAGGATTTCAGGTTCGCGAAGCCGTGCTCGACGGCGGCGCGTTCGCGGCCGAGCACCGGCGTTGTCGATACCCGCCGGGTGCGCCGAACTCCTGCGCACCAAGCGGGAGGTGATCGTCCGATGGCTCGGGTTCCATGATTCTCCCTGCTGCTTCTCAACGGCTCCCCTGATGCTTCGTCGCGGTCTCCTGGCTTATTACCGACTGGCCGGTTGCCAGCGGCGCCGAAAGAGCAACACGCCACCTGATCGCCGACCGCTTCGACATCACCGGCTCCAGGTGGAGCGTCGAGGGCGCCCAAGCCGTCCTCCAACTCCGCACCGTGATCGACAACGAGGACCTCGAGAAGTGCTGGCGGTTCCATGCCACACGAACGGGAACGGCTCTATCCCGGCGCTGAACAGGGAAATTACGTTCTAGGGGGCTTGATCGCCGACGTCACTCAAAACGAGCCGCACCCAACGGCGACTTCCCCCCAGTACTGGACCCTCCACACCCACAGAGCAGGGTCATTGCATGATCGGGAACTGTCTGGGTTCGTCAGGTGAGGCCGAGGGCTCGTAGGGGCCGGTGGTAGTCGCGGCCGGTGTGGCGGAGGGCGGCTGCGATGTTGGTCTGGCCGACCTGGCGGAAGAGGCTGATGGCGAGGTTGCGCAGGGAGGCCATGGCGCGGGGCAGGGTGCCGGTGCGGACCTTGGAGTCGTCCTCGCCGAAGGTGCGGTCCCGGACATGGTGCAGAAGGTTCTCGATGCCCCAATGGCCTCTGATCCAGGTGGCGAGTTCGGTGGAGGTGGCGTCGAAGACGCTCACGCTGGTGATCAGGTGGACGCGCTCGATGGTCAGCCTTCCGGTGCTCAAGTCGCGTCGCCACCGTACGCCTTGGATCGCCTGGCGGGCGCCGGGGTAGTCGAGGTGGCTGAACGCGGCAGCCTTGAGCCGGCGGATCTCGTCGCGGTGGTGGGCGTGGTCGCGTGTGCGGTGCCCGAGCGGGATGTCCCGCCAGGGCAGCTCCCTCACCTGGGCATACAAGCCCGGATGGTTCTTCTTCACCACAGCCAAGTAGTGAGCGCCGCAGCCGGTCAGATGGGCCCCGTGACCATGCTGGGTGTGCAGCGCATCGGTGGTCACTACCGCGTTGCGCAGATCCAGGCCGCTCAGAAGGGGCACGAAGGAGGGGATCTCGTTGCTCTTGGAAGCGACCTGCCGCTGGGCCAGGACCACGCCGTGGTGGTCCATCGCCGCCAGCAGCTGGATCGCCGCGGCCGTTGCCGTTCGCGATCCGCGGACCACCTTGCCGTCGACCGCGATCACTCGTCGCACCGGCCCTCTCTCCGCCTCCGGCTCGACCGGGTGCGGTGTTCTGGCCTGCAGATACGCGCTGATCGCCGCGTCCAGCGCGTCACCGTCCACACGCTGCAGCAGGCGGCGCACAGTTGCGGCGTGCGGCACCGGCCACAGACCGGTAGGAGTTGACATATTGCCCGCGCGGCCCTGTCAGCAGCCCTTCGGCAACCAGCTGGCGCACCGCGGCCGCGGCTTCCTTCGTGCCGATATCGAACGCCCGGGTGATCTCGAAGCGGGTCATGAACCGATCGCCGGGGTCGTAGCTCCGGTGAATCGCGGTCCGCATCATCCGGTAGGCGCGTTCAGCCGGGGTCGTGGTGCCGACGCTGTAGAGCCGGTAGCCCGCGTGGAGGGTGGCCATCCCGTCCGCGGCCAGCTGCTTGAGGGCGGAGCGGACCACGGGCGCAGGCAGCCGGAGATCCCCCGCAATCTCGGCCAGGGCGGGCAGATGGGTGCCCAGCTCGGTGCACGAGAGCCGCACCCACCGGCGTACCGACTGCACGTCTTCGTCACTCGCCACCACGCTGTCCGTCATCGTCATGCCTGCGTCTCCCTGTCCCCGGTGCTCCGATACGGAATCCAGACTGATGGGCCGCACAAGGCGAGTGCCACGAATTGCGTGAACCGGGCCCGGACAGGCCTGATACATGCGGGTCCGTCAGCGGCCTTGATGACCCGGCTGATCCCGTACGGAACCTCCTCCGCCACCACGAGCAGCGGTTCCAGGATCCCCATGTACACCGGGTCTGTGTCGGGCGGGCTGTGCTCGGTCATCAAGCAGCCCGCCGCCTCCTCCTTGGTCTTGAGGTAGGCCGCTCGCTTGTCTTCGGCAATCTCGAGAACAATCTCTATCGCGGTGTCCACGCCGTCGCGCAGTTCTGCCCACCGCTTCGCCATGTCGTCCCGTTCGTCAAGAAGGCTGCGCTCGCGGGCAGGTAGGACGCCGGCGGCCAGCACCGACAACGCCTCGCGCAACCGGCCAAGCGCCGGTTCCTGGCACAGCTCTTTCACGGCGGAGGCTGTGAGCGGCGGTTCCGCTTTGGCCACGCGTTCCAGCACGGTGATGCCCAGGACGGCAGTCGAGGCCGCGTACCGCCAGGCGGTCAGCGCCGTATGCCGCTCGTAGTCGGACGCGCCGCTCGTGATCTCGTGGACGGCTTCCTCGTAACCGTCGCCGGGACAGGACGCGGGCCCCGGCCCGGGCTGGCTTCCCCACCGGTCCGGTCGCGCGTCTTCCGGCGCCACGGAAGCGGTACTGGCGTCGTCGGAGCACCGGCCCACCGCACCGTTCCATGGGGGACGCCATGCTCCAGACACGGGAACTCCTCGACAGCGCCGCTACCTCAAGCCCCCTCAACCACGAAGTCCTCGCCCGGGCCGTGGACGTGCTCGGCGACTGCGAGGAGGCCACCACCGCATGCGCGGCGGGCATGCTCGCCGAGAAGGACGCCGACGAACTGCGCGCCGCGATCAGCCAGGACCTGGACTGCGCCGACGTCACGATGGCAACCCGTCGGGTGCTCACCCGCGGCAGCAGCCACGACGCCGCGCTCCTGACCGCGCAGGTCGAGGCGTGTCTGATCGCCTACCGTCGCAGCCACGACACGTGCTCACAGCACGCTGACCACCACGAGCACTGTCACATCTGCGCAGATGCGACCGAACGTGCCGCCGACGCGTGCAGGGAGATACTCGCCGCCGTACGGTCGTGACTCCTGGCCGGCCCGCACGGGGTGTTCCATCGCGTACGCCGCCCACTCCATGAGTCGTTCGGCACTCGCGGCCAGTTCCCGTCAACTGGCATGGTTCTTCTCATGTGTTGGGGCCGTTTCACGGCAGTCCCGCCCCGGGCATCGTTGACGTGCCGGACCGTCCGGCGCGGCGGAAGTGACGAGGTGGCACAGATGGCTGACGTGAGCCCGGAACCGATCGCGACCTTCTGCGGGGAGTGCGACTGCGGTTGTCCCCAGCTCTTCCTGGACCCTGGTGCGCCCGAGGACAAGCGGGTGCGCATCACCGACGACTTCGGGCAGCAGGTGCAGATGAGCGCGGAGCAGTTCGCAGACCTCGTCGCCCAGGCCAAGGCCGGCGCCCTGGACCGGCTGACCGTCGCAGCGGGCTGAGGCCGGTACGACGCCCGTGAACGACGACACCCTGACACTCGGCGTCCTCCTCTTCGAGGACGCCGAGGAACTCGACGTCGCCGGTCCCTGGGAGGTTCTGGGGTTCTGGGCCGCCCACATCGCGTCGCGTCCGGTCCGGCTCCTGACCGTCGGGCCCCGGACGGGTGTGGTGCGGTGTGCCAAGGGACTCGGCCTCGTCGCGGACCATGACCTGGCCACGGCGCCGCCGCTCGATCTGATGGTCCATCCCGGAGGGGACGGCACCCGCGCCCTGGCGAAGGACCAGTCGCACCTGTCCCGGCTGCGGGAACTGCACCGGCAGGAAACCATCCTGGCGAGCGTGTGCACAGGATCGCTGGTCCTCGCGGCGGCCGGACTGCTGGCGGGCCGAGCGGCCACCACCCACCGGGGCTACCTCGACAAGCTCGCGAAAATCGACGGCTCGATCGATGTGCGCGCCGGGGAACGGTATGTCGACGACGGCGACATCGTCACCTCCGCCGGTGTGTCGGCCGGGATCGACATGGCACTGCACCTGGTCTGCCGACTCGACGGGATCGAGGCGAGCGAGCAGACCCGGCAGGGAATCCAGTACGAAGCGCCCGGAACCCGCTGAGCCCGAGCCACCCGGCGGGTGTTGGCGTGTCACCGGTCGGCGGGCTCGGCCTCCCGATCGGCAGCGAGTGGCTGGGCCGCGTACGTGACGCGGACGACGCCGTCGGCATGCCGCTCCGTAGCACCCCGTACGCCGAAGACATCGTGCAGGAGGTCCGGTGTGAGGACCTCCAGTACGGGTCCTGCCGCGACCACCGCGCCCTCGTGGAGCACGACGAGGTGGTCGCAGAGCCGGGCGGCGAGGTCGAGGTCGTGCAGGACCGCCAGAGTGGTGATCCCGGTGCTGCGGATCAGGTCCAGGAGCTCGAACCGTGCGCGGATGTCGAGGTGGTTGGTTACTTCGTCCAGGACCAGGAGCTGCGGCCGCTGGGCGAGGGCGCGGGCCAGCAGGACGCGTTGGCGTTCGCCGCCGGACAGGGTGGCGTAGTCCCGGTCCACGAAGGGTGCGACGCCGCAGCGGTCGACTGCCTCCGCCACGGCCCGGTGGTCCTCGGCGCCGTCGCGGCCCATCAGCCCGTGGTGGGGCGTACGTCCCAGGGCGACGATCTCGGTCACGGTCAAGCCGGTAGTTGTGCCGGCGTCCTGGAGGACGGCAGCGGTGCGGCGGGCTGCGGTGCGCGGGGACAGCTCCCACACGTCGTCGTCGCCCACCCGGACCACGCCGCCTGCCGGACGCAGCGAGCGGTAGACCGTGCGGAGCAGGGTGGACTTGCCGCTGCCGTTGGGGCCCACGAGCCCGACGATGTCGCCCTTGGCGGCCTCCAGGTTCACCTCGCGGAGGATCGGCCTGCGGTCCAGGGTGACGTGGAGCTGGTCGACGGTCAGTTTCATACGGTGTCCGGCCCTCGTCGCGGCTTCGGCGGCTTCATACGGTGTCCAGACCCTTGTTGCGGCGTAGCAGCCACAGGAAGAAGGGGGCGCCGAGCAGGGCGGTGAGGATGCCCAGTGGCAGTTCGTTGGGGCGGTTGACGGTTCGGGAGAGCAGGTCGACGAGGACGAGGTAGATGGCACCCAGGAGCGCGGTCAGGGGCAGCAGTCTGCGGTGGTCGGCGCCGGTGGTGAGGCGGACCAGGTGGGGAATCATCAGGCCGACGAAGCCGACACCGCCGGCGACGGCGATGACGGTGCCGGTGAGCAGCGCGCTGATGACCAGCAGGACGGCGCGCAGCCGGTTGACGTCCACGCCGAGCGCGGTGGCGGACTCGTCGCCGGCCAGCAGGGCGTTGAGCCGCCGCCCGAACAGGGTCAGCACGACGGTGCTCGCCAGGACGACGACGGTGACGGTGGGCAGTTGGTCCCACTGGGCGCCGGCGACGCTGCCGAGCATCCAGAACATGACGGTCCGCAGTTCGGTGGGCGTCGCCATCAGCTGAACGAAGCTGGTCATGGACAGCAGGACGTAGCCGACCGCGACTCCGGCCAGCACCAGCCGGGTCGGGGCCAGCCGGCCCCGTCGCTGGCCCAGGGCGAAGACCAGGGCCCCGGCCGCGAGGGCACCGACGAACGCGGCGCCGGACACGCCGAGACCTGCCAGGCCGCCGAGCGCGGCGCCACCGAGTGTGATGACGAGCACGGCGCCCAGCGAGGCGCCGTAGGAGAAGCCGAGGACGATCGGGTCGGCGAGCGGGTTGGAGACCAGGGTCTGGAGTACCGCCCCCGCGACGGCCAGTCCTGCGCCGACCAGTGCGGCCAGGGCGACGCGGGGCGCCCTGAAGGTCCACACGATCTGGTCCAGCGCCGGATCTTTGGTCGCTCCCCGGCCGGTGAGGTGGTGGAGGAGGATTCCCCACACGTCGGCCACCGGGATGTTGACCGCGCCGATACTCACCGCCACCACCATGACGGCGACCAGGACAACCAGCAGGCCGACGACTGCGAGCGGCACCCGCAGGCGGCCGGAGACCTGGTTCAGAACTTGTCGGGGTGCAGCATCTTGGCGATCTTCTCGACGGCCAGGTCGTTGCTCGGGCCGAGGTACATCGAGTCCGACACGGCCACGTACTTGTCGTTCTTCGCGGCCGGCCACTGGGGGAACTCCTTCAGCAGTTTCTTGGCGTAGGCCGCCGGGTTCGGGTCGTTGTAGCCGATGACGACCAGCGCGTCGACGTCGGTGGCGGCCACCTTCTCCTTGCTCAGGTCGGCGAAGGAGGTCTTGGAGGCGTTCTCGAAGGCGTTGCTGCCGCCGGCCTTGGCGAGGATGTCGTTGTAGATGCCCTTGGCGACGACCGAGCTGAAGTCGTTGCCTCCCATGGTCATGTTGGAGAACAGGACCATGACCTTCGGCTGCTTCTCGCCCTTCACCTTGGCGGAGACGCCGGCGATGTTCTTCTCCGACGTGGTGATCAGCTTCTCGGCGCGGTCGCTGACGTTGAAGACCTTGCCCATGTCGCGCAGCAGCGTGTAGCTGTCGGCGATGGTCATCTTTGAGGTGTCCTGGTCGCAGCCCTGCGGGGAGACGTAGGTGCCCGCGCCGACCCCCTTGAGCTGCTCGCGGGTGGCGAAGCCGTTCTTCTCGTCGAAGCCGTAGGAGGTCGTGGACAGCACCAGGTCGGGGCGCAGCCCGATCATCGCCTCGCGCGGGATGTCGTAGGCGTCGTTGAGCTTGACGTCGCCGTTGGGCAGGGCCTTGATGGCCTTGGCGCGGCCCGCCACCTCGGACATCCCGTAGCTTTGCTGGTTGGCGACGATGCGGTCGCCGAGGCCGAGGGCGAGCAGCGTGGAGACCTCCGCGACCGAAGCTCCGTTCATGGTGACCACGCGACTGGGCGCCTTGGTGAACTTCTCCGGCACTCCGCAGTTGTCGAGGGTGACCGGGTAGCCGGACTTCGCGGCAGCCGCGGCCGCGTTGTCGCCTGTGTCGTCGGCCTTGTCGGTCGAGGAGTCGGCGCATGCCGCGGTGACCAGACAGAGGGCGCCGGCCAGGGCTATGGCAACCGGCCGTTTCTTCGACATGCTGGCTCCTTGCTGCGGGGTGTTCATGAGGTGACGGGTTCTGCTGCAGTAGTCGGGGGGTGGGGCCCGGAAGTTCCCGGCGAGATCCAACTACTTTGCGGGCATTGCCGGATGGCCCTGTTTTCCCGCTGGGGCGGGCAGCGTTCCAGTGGCGACGCAGTGGTCGAGGTAGCGAAAGACGAGATCGTGGTCGACGGGCGGGCAGGTGATACCGCTGCCGTGCAGTCCGGTCAAGACGTTGTCGGCGCGGACCCGCCCCAGGCGCAGTTCGGGCCCGGTCGCCTCATCGGTGTCCGCGTCCCAGGAGTCGAAGAAGGCGAGCGTGGTCGCCGCCGCTCCGGAGGTGCTGGACGAGCGCGGCAGCTCGGCCCGCCACTGGGCCAGCGGCATGCGGCGCAGCGGGTAGCCGTACTCCTCCAGCCAGTCGTAGACGTCGCTCAGCCGCACCGGGGTGGTGGCGTGGTTGAAGACTGTTGCGGTTGGCGGGCGTTGTCCGAGGCAGAGGTGGACAAGTGCCTGGGCGACGTGGTCGACCGGTGTCCAGGTCTCCTCCTCGAACAGGTCGGGGACGATGCCCGCGGGCACGCCCGCGCGCAGCACGCTCCAAAGGAAGTCCCGCTCGTTCACGTAACCGGTGGCAGACGGGCCGACGATTCGTCCGAGGCGGTGCACGGTGACCGGCAGGCCCCGCTCGGCGGCCTGTTCCAGCAGGCGCTCGGCGGCCCACTTCGACTGCTGGTAGCCGTACCGCAGTCCGATGTGGGGCGGGAGGAACGCCTCCGGGACCTCAGGTGCAAGGCCGATCGGTGGGGCGACGGAGAGGGTCGAGACGAAGTGCAGGGGCGTCGAGCGCACGGCCGCCATGCGCAAGAGGTCCCTGGTGGACTCGGTGTTGGCGGCGCGGAGGGTGGCGTACTCGCGCATGATGCTGACCGTCGCGCCGTTGTGGACGATCGCGCCGCAGGTGCGCGCGAGTTCGGCGAAGAGCGCCTCATCCAGGCCGAGGCGGGGGCGGGCGAGGTCTGCGGGAACCGCCGTGATGCGTTTTCGCGCCACGTCCGAGAGGTGGATCTGGTGGATTTCCAGGGACTGATGGATGCGGGCGGCAGCCTCTGCGGGACTCGGGGCCCTGACGGTGCAGACGACCTCCGCGTCGGTGCTCGTGAGGAGTTCGGCCAGCAGGTGCACGCCCACGAAGCCGGTGGCGCCGGTGAGCAGGACCCGGTCCGGTGTGTCGGCCGCCCGGGGATGACCGCCGCCTGGGTGGATGTCCGGATCGAGGACGGCGTCGGCGAGCAGAGCCGGCGGAAGGCCGGAACCGGCCGCCCGCAGCTGGACTTGGCCCTGAGCCTGCTGCTCCTGCTGCTTCAGGAACCTCGCCAGTTCGGCGGGCGTCGGGTGCTGGAAGAGCCAGGCGACCTTCACGTCACGGCGCAGTTCGACGCCCAGGCGGTTGGCCACCTGGATGACCTGGAGCGACTGGGCGCCCAGGTCGAAGACGTCGTCCCGCGCGGAGACGGCTGCCACGGCGAGCACTTGCTGCCAGACGGCGGTGATGGTGCGCTCCAGCGTGCTGTCGTGCGCCGCTGTCTCGGCACCGTGATCCGGCACCTGTGCGTCGGGATCCGGCATGTGTACGTCGGGGGCCATCGCGGCCAGCGCGTTCCTGTCGATCTTTCCCGCGCTCGTCCGGGGCAGGCGGTCCGGGAACTCGACTGCCGACGGGATCATCGCGGCAGGCAGTGCCGCCCGGAGGTGGTCCCTGATCAGGGCCACGGCCGGGGCAGCCCCGTCCGGGACGACGTGTGCGACCAGGCGCCGAGTCCCGTCCGCCAGCAGCTGTCCCACGACGGCGGCGTCGCGGACTCCCGGGTGGGCCAGGAGGGCGCTCTCGACCTCGGCAGGGTGCACGCGATGACCGCTGATCTTGAACTCGGTGTCCGACCGGCCCAGATAGCGCAACTGCCCGTCGTCGCCGATCCGTACGAGGTCGCCGGTGCGGTAGGCACGGGGCGCTCCGGGCAGCGCGTGGAGAGGGGCGAAACGGGCGGCGTCCGGTGGGCGGTCTCCCCGGTAGCCGACGGCCAGGTTGTCGCCCAGGAGGTGGAGTTCGCCGTCCACGACCGCGGCGCGGGTGCCGGGGAGCGGCAGTCCGATGGGGACGTCTCCCGGGGCGAGGGAGGGGTCGTGGAGGTCGGCGACGGTGGCGACGACGGTGGCCTCGGTCGGGCCGTAGGTGTTCAGCAGCCGGACGGATGTGCCGACGGCCTTGCGCCAGCGGTCGACCCGCTCGGGGAGGGCCGCCTCTCCGCCGATGACGACGGTGTGTACCTCGGCGGGCAGGGCGGCGGCACCGGTCGAGATCGCGTAGGACAGTTCGTGCCAGTAGGCCGTGGGCAGGTCGAGGAAGGTGATCCGCAGCCGCGCGCAGGCGTCCAGGAACCCGGAGACCGAGTCGGTCATGTCGTCGCTACGGACGACGAGCGTGGCGCCCGCGCAGAGGGTGAGGAAGACCTCCTCGACGCTGGTGTCGAAGTGCAGAGCGGCGAACTGCACGACACGGTCCCCATGGTGGAGGCCGTAGCGGTGGGTGGCCCCGGCGACGAAGTGCGCGAGGGCGCGGTGGCCGATCTCGACGCCCTTGGGGCGTCCTGTGGAGCCCGAGGTGTGGATGACGTAGGCGAGGTCCTCCGGTGTCGGTGCCGTCGGTGTCGGTGCCGTCTGGCGGGCCGCTTCTTCGGACTCGGGTTCCGGCTGGTCGAGTTGCAGAACGGGCCGGTCCCCGAAGTCGTCGGCGTGGGCGCTGGTCGTCAGGACGAGTGCGGGGCGGGCATCTTCCAGCAGCTCCGCCCTGCGGGCCCGCGGCGCGGCCGGGTCGAGTGGGCAGTAGGCGGCACCGGAGAGCAGGATGCCGAGGATGGTGGTGATCGCGTCGATGCCTCGGGGCAGGGCGACGGCCACCAGGTCGCCGCGGCCGATCCGACGGGCGGCCAGTCGGCGGGCTAGATCACGTGCCGAGCCGAAGAGCTGCGCGTACGTGATGCTGCGTCCATCGTGCTCGACGGCGACGGATCCGCCGCGCCGGGCGTCGTGTTCGGCGATCAGGCCGAGGACCGGGCGCACGGGGCCGGGCGGCGGCCCTCCGTCCAGGACGGTGGCGGCCTCGCGCGCCCGCAGCTCACCGAGCGCCCGGTCGGGCGCGGCGACGGCCTCCCTGAGCAGGTGGAGCAGTCCCTCCTGGAGCGCGGCGACGTCCGCCTCGTCGTAGAGGTCGGGGTTGACGTCCACGGCGATGCGCAGGCCCGCGCCCTCGGAACGGTCGTAGACATTGACGGACAGGTCGTCGACTGGGCCCGCGGAGACGTTGTGGACCGTGCTGCGGTGTCCGGCGAACCGCAGGTCGTACTCGAAGGGCATGATGTTGACGCCCGGCCCGGACAGCCGGCGCTGTCCTCCGACGAGTCTGAGGTCGCGCCGCAGTTGTTCGTAGCGGTAGCGCTGGTGCGGCAGGCCGGCGCGCAGTTCGCGGGAGATCCTTACCGCGAGGTCCCGCAGACTGTCCGACGCGGTGACCGTCACGCGCAGGGGCAGGATGTTGCGCACCATGCAGGGAACGCGGAGCGAGACCGAGCCGAGGCGCCCCATCGCCGGCAGGCTCAGAACAATCTCCGGGGCGCCGGTCGCCTGGTGCAGCTGGGCCGCCGTCACCGCCAGCAGGACCTCCGACCAGGTGATCTTGAGGTCGCGGGCGACGGCACGCAGGGTCTCCGTCTGTGCCGATCCGAGGTCCACCACCCGTCGGTGGAAGGTGCGCGCGGGCAGGGCCGTACGGCCGGCGGGTGTCGCCACGGCCGGCCGGTCCGCGAACCGGTCCGCCCAGTAGTCGCGGTCCTTGGCGAAACGGGCCGACTCCCGGTAGGCGCGTTCCTCGTCCCGCACCGAGGCCAGGGTGCCGAAGCCGCTGTCCGCCACCGTCTGGCCCACCGTCAGGGCCGTGTAGACCTCGGCGACCCGGCGGGCGACCAGCGACAGGCCGAAGCCGTCGAGGGCGATGTGGTGCACACGGTGGTACCAGAGGTACTGCGCCGGTGCGATCCGCAGCAGGGCGTGACCAAAGACGTGCCCGTGCGCGAGGTCGACGGGGCGGGCCATGTCCTGGTCCATCCAGGCCAGGGCCGCCACGTGCGGGTCGGGCTCGGCGGTGAGGTCTGCCGTGTGCAGGTGCCACTCCCCGGCAGGGGCATCCGTCTGCCAGGGCCGCCCCTTCTCGTCGACGACGAATGCGACGTTGAGGGCTTCCGTTTCCGCGACCACACGGTGCACGGCCGTGTCGAAGACGGCCGAGTCCACCGGTCCGTCGATGTGCACGTACTCGGCCGTGTTGTAGGCGGGGCTGTCCGGGTCGAGCTGCTGGCCGGTCCAGATACCTTCCTGGGCGGCCAGCAACCGTCGCCGGTCGGCTATGTCTCCTATGTCGTTCATGGCGTCGTCATGCGGTGACATGGCCCGCTCCCCCTTGACGTGCGGAGAGCAGCTGCCACCACTGGTCGAACGAGGTGCACTCGGCGAGCTCGATGAAGGACACGTCCAGGCCGGTCTCCCGCCACCGTTCGATGAGGGTGACGATGCGCAGGGAGTCCAGCCCCGCGTAGAGGGGGTTCTCTTCGAGGTCGACTTCGTCGGGCTGCTGGTACAGGAACTCCGCCAGGTCCGCGCGGAAGCCGTCCAGCGTGAGGGGAGCAGGCATGTCGTTCTCTCTCGGTGGCTCGTTGGCTGTCGGTGGCGTGTCGGCGGCGGTCAGTTGACCTTGCGTGCGGAGTCGCCCCAGAAGCGGTCGCGCAGTTCGCGGCGCAGGATCTTGCCGCTGGGGTTGCGCGGGACGCTGTCGATGAACTCGTAGCGGGCGGGCAGCTTGAAGCTCGCGAGCTGTGGGACGAGGAAGGTGTGCAGGTCCCGGGCACTGGGCTGCTGCTCGGGCACGGGGACGACGAAGGCGTGCACGTATTCGCCCCAGCGTTCGTCGGGGGCTCCGACGACGACGGCCTCGGCGACTCCGGGGTGGCCCTCCAGAACGTTCTCGATCTCGGCCGGATAGACGTTCTCGCCGGCGACGAGGATCGCGTCCTTGATGCGGTCGCGGATGAAGACGTACCCGTCCTCGTCGACATAGCCGGCGTCCCCCGTGTGGATCCAGCCGTCTACGAGGGTCTCGGCGGTCTTCTCGGGCAGCCCCCAGTACTCGACCATGCGCGCGGGCGTGGCCAGGCAGACCTCGCCGACCGCGCCCGGCGGCAGTTCGCGCCCCTCGCCGTCGATCACCTTGCTGCGTACGCCCGGATAGGGGTGGCCCGCCGCCTGCATCAGGGATCCGCCGGGGACATGTGCGGCAGGCGGCAGGCAGACCGCGGTGTTGCCGGTCTCGGTGAGGCCGTAGATCTGGGCGAACTCGCAGTCGAGGACGGCGAGGCTCTCCTCCAGCAGTGCCTCCGATATCGGGGAGCCGCCGTAGACCGTCTTGCGCAGAGTGGTGAAGTCCTTGGCGCCGACGCCGGGTTCGGTCAGCATCATGCGGAGCATGGCAGGCACGACGCAGGCGGTCGTGATACCGAGATCGCGGATCAGGTCGACGGCCTGGCGGGCGGCGAAGGCGCGCATCGCGACGACGGTGGTTCCGGCGTTGAAGTTCTGCGTGGCCCACCAAAGACCGCCGATGTGGAAGCCGGGGATGCCGATCAGTGCGATGTCCCCCACGCGCCAGTCGATCCAGTCAAGACCCTCACTCGCCAGGGCGTCGCGAATCGCGAAGAAGCTGCGGTGGGCGAGCACGACGCCCTTGGGCAGTCCGGTGGTGCCGCTGGTGTAGAGCTGCGCGACCGGGGTGTCGGGGGTGACGTCGTACGGCTTCGGGTCGGTGTCGGGGTGCGGTGCCTTCCAGGCGGCGAAGGACTCTCCGAGCGCGACGATTGTTTCGGGGGGCGCGGTCGGCATCTTCTCGACGATCGGCCCGAACTCGTCCTCCAGGAAGAGCAGTCGGGTGCCGGAGTCCTGCAGGATGTGGCTGATCTCGGGCGCGGTGAGCCGCCAGTTGACGGGCACCAGGACGGTGCCGCTCTTGGCACAGCCGAAGAGGATCTCGTAGTAGTGCTCGGACTCCTTGCCGAGGTACGCGACCCGGTCGCCCGGCGCGAGGCCGGCGGCCTCAAGGGCGTGGGCGATGCGGTTGCTCTCGCGGTGCAGTTGCTCGTACGTCAGCGTGCGGCCCTCGCAGAGGACCGCGGGGGTGGTGGGCTGGTGCTGTGCGTGGAAGCTCGTGGTCTGGACGAGTGTCTGGAGCTGCGGGTGGTGGAGCCGGTCCATGGTCGTGGATCTCCAGTCTCGTGTCAGGGGACGTTGACGAATGCCAGGGTCGCCTCGCCGTCGCAGCGGCCCGAGCCGGCGTCCCAGTAGCGGAAGGCCGTATCGGCGTGCACGAACGGGCTCCCGCCGGCCGGAGCGCGCCGGGTGACGGATCGGAACTCCATCTCCCCGGAAAACACACGGGGATTGACCGGGCGTCGGAAATTCGATGAGAAGCGAGCGATGAGAATGTCCGGGAGCTGGTGCTTCCAGAAGTCGTCCAGCGTCCAGGATTCGAATCCCGTGCCCAGCCCTTCCTTCACGGACTTGGCAACGAGGAAATACATCATCTGGTTGTAGCAGATGTTCACCTCGACGGAATTCAGATGACCGGTGTCGTCGATATAACACGACTCGGGGATCTCGAACTCGCAGCGGGCAGAGGCGTGCCCGTCAGTTTCTGTCACAACGGCCGAACGCAGGTACTTGCAGTGGTCCTTGTACGGCACCAGCACCTGCGCCAGCAGGGCTTCGTCCGTCATGCCGCCCTGATCCCGTCGTGCAGCTTGCGTTCGTCGTGCACGGTGACGCGGTAGGAGACGGTCGGCTCCGGCGTGGTCGTGTGCCGGGCGCGGTGGATGAGGCTGCGGTTGTCCCAGACCAGCAGGTCGCCCTGCTCGAAGCTCTGCAGGTGGATGTTGTCGTGCTCGAAGGACTCGTCGAGCTGGCCGGTGGCGTCGAACAGCCGCTTGAGCAGCTCCTCGTCGAGCGGCTTGCCGTCCTGGTCCTCGATGCCGACGGTGAAGCCCTCACTGACGTAGAGGACCGTCTCGCCGGTCATGGGGTGCGTGAACGTGGTCGGCTGGACGACGGCCGGGGTCTTCCGCTCGACCTCCTCGATGATCTCGGAGATGGGGCGGTAGACATCGTGGGGCCGGATCTTGAAGTACTTGCGGACGGAGTGCCGGCAGTACGTCCCGCCGATTTCCTTCTTGAGATCCTCGGGCAGCCTGTCGTACGCCCGGCCCATGTCGATAAAATATGTGCCCCGGTTCTTCTCCGGAATGACCTGGGGGTAGATCAGGGTGATTCCGAACGGGTCCGGCATGAACTGGTAGTCGGCGTGCCAGAACTTACCGGTCTTCGGGACACCTATCTGCTTTCCGTTCTCCGGCACGTTGGAGGAGACGAATATCTCGGAAACCTCCGGGTGCTGGTACATCG
This sequence comes from Streptomyces phaeochromogenes, assembly GCF_001418655.1. Lineage (GTDB taxonomy): Bacteria > Actinomycetota > Actinomycetes > Streptomycetales > Streptomycetaceae > Streptomyces > Streptomyces phaeochromogenes. The sequence goes on from NZ_LIQZ01000085.1 coordinate 29,337, forward strand.
GTTCGTAGTAGGTCTCCGGTCGGCCCAGCCGCTTGCCGAGTGCGAGGAACTCCTGGGGCGAGAGATCCTGGCCCTTCAGGACAGCGATCTTCTTCGCGTAGATGGTGCTCTTGAGGGCGTCGATGTCGGCGTCCGAGGCGGTGGTGTGGTCGAATCCCGCGACCGCCGCGCCGATCGCGGTGCCGGGCTGTTCTTTGATCTGCATGGGCTGCTGCCTTTCGAGGAGTGGAGAATTCGAGGAGCGGAGAAGAGGAGTCAGACCGCCGCCTGCCGGGCGTCGACGAGTCCGGCGATGTCGCCGAGCGTGAGGTCGGGCTGGAGTTCGTCGTCGCCGACCTTCACACCGAGGTCGCGCTCGATGCGGATGCTGATCTCGACCGTCGTCAGCGAGTCGACGTCCAGTTCACCAAGGGTTGCCTCGGGACGGATCCGGTCCGCGGGAGCGTCATGCAGCCTCGCGAGGATGTCGACCAACTGTTCGTAGGTGGTACTCATGACGTCGTCCGTTCTCCTTGGCCGCAGGGGTCGTGGGGGTCGCAGGGGTCGTACGGATGGGCCGGCGCGGGCAGCGCGGGCCAGGTCAGGAGGCAGGAGCCCCACGTGAGGCCGCCTCCGAAGGCGGTGAGCAGAAGCCGGTCGCCCGGGCGGATCATTCGGCCGGCGGCCGCGTCGGCGAGGGCGAGCGGGATGGACGCGGCGCCGGTGTTGCCGACGGACTCGACATGGGTCACGCAACGCTCCCGTGTGAGACCGAGGTCGTCGGCCACCGAGTGCAGGATCCGCAGGTTGGCCTGGTGGGGTACGAAGTGGTCGACGTCGTCGACCTTCCAGCCGGCCCGGGACAGCGTGGCGCGCGCGGACTCGGCCATGCGCGTCACCGCGTGGCGGTAGACCTCCTTGCCCCGCATGGCGAAGTGCCGGTCCTGGCGGCTCGGTTCGCCCGGTAGGGAGCGCTGACGGGAGCCACCTGCCGCGACCATGATCAGGTCCTCCTGGGTGCCGTCGCTGCCGAGGTCGAAGTGGCCGACCGCGCCCGGCTCGTCGGGATGCCCGGCGCGCAGGACAACGGCTCCGGCGCCGTCGCCGAAGATGATCGCGTTGGCCCGGTCCAGCGGGTCCACGATCGTGGAGTAGGTGTCCGCCCCGATGAGCAGCACCCGTTCGGCCACGCCGGCCGCGATGAGACCGGCGGCCGAGGCGAGCCCGTAGACAAACCCGGTACACACGGCGCTGATGTCGAAGGCGGCAACTCCCGCCAGCCCGAGTCGCGCGGCGACCGCGGGCGCGGTGGCTGGACAGGTGTGGTCAGGGGTCGTGGTGGCGACAACCACGGCGTGGACCCGGTCCGTCGCGGCGGAGGCGAGCACCCGGCGGCCGGCTTCGACGGCCAGGTCGGACGTCGCCTGTCCGGGATCGACGACATGCCGTCGACGGATCCCGGTCCGGGTGCGGATCCACGCGTCGTCGGTGTCGAGCCGTCGCGCGAGGTGCTCGTTGGTCACCACACGGGACGGCACCCATCCGGCCAGCCCGCACAGGACGGCGGCCCGAGCAGCGGAAGGACCGGCGGCGATAGGGAACATGGGGTTCTCCTGGCATGACGGAGGACGGCCGGGCAGCCCGGACACGGGAAGGGAGGTGAGACAAGGAAGTCGCGAAGGGAGGGCCTAGGGACCGCTGGTCCCGGTCGTCCTGCGCAGGGCGTGCAGCGCGAGCGCACCGCACCCGATCCCGCCCGCGATCACGAAGACGGCCGTACGGATGCCGTCGAGGAGCCCGGGGCCCGAGCCGCTCTGCCCGACACCGCCGGCGAGCGCGACCAGCACGGCGAGGCCCACCGCACCGCCGACCTGCAGGGTGGTCGACGCCAGTCCCGAGGCGATGCCCTGGTCCCCGGGGGCCACTCCGGCGGACGCGACGATCCACATACCCGTCCACGCGGCCCCCTGGCCGAGGCCCATCAGCACGATCCCCGGCAGCAGCGCGGGATACGAGCCGTCCGAGGTCAGTGCCAGGCCGAGGGCAGCCGCTCCGACGGCGCCCAGCACCAGGCCGCCCACCAGCATGCGGCGCATGCCGAAGGCGGACACGGCCCGTTCGCCGACCTGCGTACCGACGGCCACCACCACTGCAGGTACGAGAAACGCGAGCCCGGTCGCGACCGCGCTGTAGCCGTGGACGGTCTGGAAGTAGAGGGTCAGGAAGTACGGCACCGAGCTGAACGTGGCGCCGAACAGGGCGGTCACCCCCATGGCCGCGACCAGGCCACGGTGGGCGAACAGCCTTGCCGGTACGAGCGGATCGCGCGATCGCCTCTCCACGACGGCGAAGAGCGTCAGCAGCCCGACGGACAGCACCGCGCTCCCGAGGGCCACGGGCGTGCCCCAGCCCTCCGCGGGGGCCTGCACCAGCAGGAACACCAGGAGCGTGATCCCGCCCGTCGCGGTCAGCGCGCCCGCCACATCGAAGTGCCGCGAGCGGTCCCGCGGCCCGTCCACGGGGAAGAGCGACCACCCGGCCACCGCGAGGGCTCCCGCCACGGGCACGTTGACGAAGAACACAGACTGCCAGCCGAACGCCTCCACCAGGACGCCGCCGAGCAGGGACCCGAAGCAGAGCCCGCCGGCTCCCGCGGCACCCCACACCGCCAGGGCCCGGTTCCTGTCGGGCCCTTCGTCGTACATGGTGTTGATCAGGGACAGCGTCGCCGGGAACAGCAGGGAGCCGCCGACGCCCTGTACCGCCCTGACTGCCACCAGGACGCCCGGTGAATCCGACAGGCCGCCCACGAGGGACGACCCCGCGTACAGCAGCGCCGCGACGACGAACATCCGGCGCCTGCCCAGCAGATCCGCGGCCCGGCCGCCCAGCAGCAGGAAGCCTCCTGTGGCCACGACGTAGGCGCTCACCACCCACTGCAGGTCGTGGTCGGAGAATCCCAGCCCGGCGCCGATGTCCGGCAGCGCGACATACACGATGTTGTAGTCGAGCGAGATGACGAGCTGTCCCAACGCCAGCACGAACAGCGGAACTCCGAGCGGCTTTCGCAGCGGCTTCTTTACCGGCTCTGTCACGGACATCATCGATCACCCCCTCGGGATCGCAATAAAAAGAATTCCCGCGAAGGAATTCCAGCAGGTCGATCATTTTCAGCCACGGTAGCAGCCTGGATCCGGCTTGTGAATGGTCAATTTCTCGAACCCCATTGCTTTTTCACGGAGTATCAGGGCATCCCTTTTACCCGACAGTCGAAAACTGCCGGGATAGGGAAGCCAGGGCTCTACCGAATTACTTCCTCCGCGTCATCCCTCCCCCATGAGACGCCGAATCTCAGTCATCAGGGCGACGAGCGCCCGGCGTTCCGGAACGGTGGTCTCCGGATGCCAGAGGTCGATGAGCAGGCAGGTCCGCGGCCGGGTCCCCGAGTTGCGTGCCTCATGCTCGAAGGAGTAGTCGAAGAGCAGGCACTTTCCCTCTTCCCAGGAGCGCGACTCTCCGGCGACCGTGATGCTGCACCCGTCCGGGATGTCCACGGCGAGATGCAGGTTGATGCTGAAGTTCCACAGGTCGCAGTGGGGTTCGATGACGGCGCCCGGCAACAGGGTGGAGAAATGACATTCCAGGAGGGGGCATATCTTCTCCGTGTCGACGGCCACGTCTTTCAGTACCTGATAAGCAGTCGGAACCGTTGCGGCGGACTCCTCGACGAGACCTCCTTCACGGAAGAGGTAGAGAGCCTGCCAGTTCTCCTGGCGGGTCAGATAGTGCTCGTAATCGGAGAACGCCTCCCGGCGCGCCGCCCATGCGGCATTCAGCTCTTTCTTGATCTCCTGATGACTGGCTTCCAGTTCATGGACGACGGGGGCAAGTTCGGCGTAGGAGTACGGGTCGTGCCAGGGAGTGGGAGAGAGCCCAGGCATGATCCACTTGGCTCCCTTCTGCAATGGATTCCGTTCGCCACCGCCCGGCTCCAGCATCTGCTCGACCCGAGTGATCGATTCCGCACCGAACTCGGCTCTGATCGCGGCGAAGGCGTTCTCTATTTCTGGTGTCATACGGTTCTCCGGAGCTCAGCGGCCAGGTCGGGGGATGCGGTGACGGCCGATGATCACGAGGAAGCGGTCGACGTCCGGAGAACCGTCCCCCGGCACTCGAACTCCACGATCGACTCCGTATAGGTGGCGGCCGCGCTTCCGAACTCGCGTTCCAGCAGCCACAGGGCACCGTCGATGCCGGACGAGACTCCTCCGGCCGTCACCAGGTCGCCGTCGTCGACGACCCGCTGGTCCACGACCCGGGCTCCCTGTTCGGCGAGGTAACTCCGGGCCAGGTGGTGCGTGGTGCATGTACGCCCCGTAGTCAGGCCGACGGCGGACAGCACCATCACCCCCGTACAGATACCGAGGACCGTCACGCCCGCTTCGTGCACCGCGCGCAGCGCAGACGGCAACTCCCCCTTGCCGATCTCCGCCCAGACGCCGGGGCCGTCGCGCCGACCGAAGCCACCGCCGGGCACGACGACCAGATCGGCCTCGTGCGGGGACCAGGCCGCTGCCGCCACTTTCGTGCCGAAGCTGTGGGTCACCTCGGCCGCCTCCCCGCCGGTCACCAGCTTCACCGTCACCGGATGGGCCCGGGCAGCCACGGAGAAGACCTCGAACGGGCCGAAGACGTCCAGCTCTTCCACGCCGTCGAAGGTGACGATGTGGACTCGCAGTGCTTCACCACTGTCACCGCGAGCGCGACCCGGGGCTGCCGCGTGGGCGGCGCCGGCAGCGAGTGGGGTCGTCGAGAGGGCACCGATCGCCGCCGCGGAGGACTGCAACAGACGTCTTCGCTTCACGTGTGCCGAACCACCTTCGCCCGAAGTGCCGCGCCCCGACCCTCCGCCGACCTCACAGGGTGGTCATTGGGTGTCGAACCGCGCTGTCGAACCAGTAGTCGGTCGCCGACGCTCCCGAGTTCCCGCGTCTTCGGGCCAATTTCCTTTGCTGTGGCGGCACTTGAGGGAATGAACCCCTGGCATCACACGGTCGGCGGCGCGGGCACGCTCCTGGCGTGTCCACTCCCCCGGCCGGCCCCACGAACAAGTAGTCGCCCCGACGGACCGCGGAGTTCCCGTGTTCGCGCGGCGTTCTGTTCAGCCGCGCCTGCGAAGGTGCGCGCGGGCCTCCACCGCACTGCGGCCTCTGCGGTGAGGCGGTCGCGGACCCGAGACGGCCGACTCCACCAGAAGAAAGAGCAGCCCGCTCAGCACCAGTCCCGCGACGCAGCCCAGCAAAGCCCCGGGAAGGCCGCCCACCACAGAACCCAGCCAGGCGTAACCACCCGCCAGCACGCCAAGGGTGGCTGCGCTCAAGGGCCAGGCACCGTCGATCCGTGGCCAACGGTGTTCGGCTCGAACAGCCTCCTGCTCCCACGGCCAACTCCGCGGTGTCCCTGCCTTCGACTCTCGCGCGTGACCCAGCATGTCGCCCCTCCCCACCACGGTCAGCACAGTTCCGCAACCGCGTTCGTTCCCCACTTCGGAAGGGGTCCTTCCCCGCCACCACCGGCCGGAACCAGTCGGCTCGGCAAGTACCGGGAACCAACCGGACCCGCGCCACGACCACTGACACATGCAGCCGAGAAGCCTGATGCGTGTGATGGGCCGGAAGCGGAACTCGCCCCTGGGAAACGTCCTGCGGGCTGTCGCGGCACCATTGGGGGCCTCCTGTGGTGCGCTGGCCCTGCTCGTGGCCTACACCGCGACCGGCGCGGCAGGCGAAGCGCCGCCCAGGATCACGATCGTCGACGCGCGCATCATCGCGGCACCCGCGGGCTCCGACTCCACCGCCGCCTACTTCGAGGTCCGCAACACCGGCTCGTCGAAGGACACACTGCTGTACGCCGACTCGACGGAACTGGGCCTCAGCATCCTCCGCCGTACGGTGCGCCGGACCGGGACAGGGCGTACGGATCCCGTATGGGCTGTCGACGTTCCGGCAGGCGGCACGGTACGCATGGCCCCGGGTGGACTCGGGGTCGTGGTCCTGGATCCTCCCGTCCTCAAGGCCGGGCAGACGGTGCCGTACACCCTGTGGTTCCGACAGAGCGGGCGGGTCGCCGTCCGGGCGACCGTGACCGAGGGCGTGCGGTGAGCCCCGGCACCAGGGTGGGCCGGAGAAAGGGAGGGGTGCCGGTGTCCCGCGTCCGCGGAAGACACCGGCACCCCCTTCGTCACGCCGCCACAGCGGCCGGGACAGGCAGTTCCTCGGCCTCGGCAAGGAGTTCGACGAGGACCGCCCGGGCCCGTGCCACCCGCGACCGGATCGTCCCGACGGGACAACCAGTGACCTCGGCAGCCTCCTCGTAGGGCAGCCCCGCCAACTGGGTGAGAACGAACGCCTGGCGGCGCTCGGGGGGCAGGGCGTCCAGCAGGTCGAGCAACGCCACGCCTTCCTCGAAGCCGGGCACACCTCTCGGCTGCGCCCGCTCGGCCCGTATCGTCCAGTCGTCCCCGTCGACCAACCGCGGCCGCGTGGCGGCGTACCGCAGGCTGTCGACCACCGTGCGACGCGCGATGGACAGCAGCCACGTGCGCGCCGAGGAGCGCCCCTCGAACCGGTGCAGACTGCCGAGCGCCCGCAGGAACGTGTCCTGCGCCAGATCGTCGGCGAGCTGGCGATCGGATGAGAGGTGGGTGATGTAGCGGACGACGTCGGGATGCAGGGCCCGTACGAACCGGTCGACGGCGTCAGGGTCGCCACCGCGGGCGGCCAGCGCCCAGGCGGTGGCCGACTCGTCTCGCGATGCCGCGCCGGACTCGACCGTCACCTCGTACCCCGCCTCACGCTTTTCGCGCGAGACGGGAAGGACAGGAGTGATCACCTGTATGTCCTTCTCGGGTTGCCCGGGATCCGGCACGGCGGCACGCGCGACCGCGCACTGACGCGCGATGCGCCGGGCACGCGGGGTGCGCGGAGGCACGCGGTGCGCCGCTGCGGAAAGTCCCGGAACAGGAGGAAAGTGGGATGGGGCCGTACGACGTGAACGACCCGTGCCCGAAAGCCCTGCCCCCGATCCCGGCGCCTACGACACGGCGCTCATGGGGATGCCGAATGGGGGGACGGCCTCGGGGAACCAGCTGTCTCAGGCGACAGCAGTCCCGGCCGGAGGCCCCCGAGAAATGATCGTGTGAGCGAGCGTCAGCCTTGGTACCCGCTCCGAACGCTCACGCGTGGGCCGCGGGCACGGCCGGTGGTGCGGCACGGCGGACAGGGCGATCGGCAGCCGCAGCGGAGCGGCCAGCCATCCCGCGACGGCCCGCAGGACACGGAAGGCGGCCCGCTCGCCGTGGGCCAGCCACAGGCCGCTCAGCAGCGCGGCCAGAGTGTGGGCGGCGAGCATGCCGAACGACGACGTGCCGCCCATGTCGTGAGCCATGTGGCCGAGTTGCCCCGCATGCGCCGAGTGGCCCATGTCCATGGAGCCCATGGAGGCCATGTCGATCGCGTCCATGGACGTGGAGCCCATGGGCATGCCGCTCGGGTCGCCACTCATGTGATGCGCCACGGAGTCCGTGCCGGACCCCGACGCCGCCGACTGGGCCAACGAGAAGGTCCAGTGGAGCGCGCCCTGGACGAGGGCGACGGCGGACACCACCAGCGTGAGCCCGCGTTCACGGCCCGCCAGACACCAGCCGACGCCGCTCGTGGCGACGAACCCGGCGGCCATGGTCCACCAGGGCACGGTGGAGCCCGACATCAGGACGTGGCCGAGGGCGGCGAGCAGCACACAGACGACCGCGAACACCGCGGCCCGTATCGTGCGTGCACACCACCCAGCAGTCATGTCGGCCTTATCCTTGCATCCGAGCCCCGCTCGTCACTGGTGGGTACGCACAACACCCGGGCCTGCCACTCAACCCCGCATCAGTGATACAGGACACACCAACATGCCGGAACCCGATGGGCGGTTCGCCCGACTTCTGGGAGTGGGAAAGTCACGTTCCGTCCTGGCCCGGTCGGACCACGACAGCGGGGTACTTCACAGCCGCGCTGTGCTCGAAGTGCAAGGTGAACGTGACGAGGTCACCGGCCTGCCACTCCGTCTTCGCCGGCACGATCACGTCGAGGCCGGACGGGGACATGGCGAGGCTGCCGCCGGCCGGGACGGACACCGAGGCCACCGTCTGGTCTGATGCCGTGTTGACGGTGACCATACGGTGGCGGCTCAGCCTGGTGACACCGTCGATTTCGGCGGAGGTCACCTTCAGCAGCCGGTCCGCCGATCCCCCGCTGTTGGTGATCCGGAAGAAGGCCGCTGTCTCCAGGGTGTCGCCGGTAGGCAGGAACACCCGGCCGTCGCTGACTGCGACACGGGCGGGGCTGCCCGCGTTGCCATAGGCGGTCCACATGCTCAGACCGCCGAGGGCGAGACCGAACGCGGCGACGGGCGCGAGCGCGGCTGACAGGGTGTCGGTGAGTCGACGGCGGTCGGGTCTCCAGGTGTCGCCGGTCATCGGGTGCGGCTCCGGGCGGGTGAGGGCTGCCAGGCGCGCAGCCGCAGGCTGTTGGCGACGACCAACACCGAACTGGCCGACATGGCCGCCGCGGCGACCATCGGATTGAGCAGGCCCACCATCGCGAGCGGCACGGTGACGGCGTTGTAGCCGAAGGCCCAGACGAGGTTGGCGCGGATCGTGCCCAGCGTGCGCCGAGCGAGCCTGATCGCGTCCGCCAGGGACTCGATGTCACCGCGCACCAGCGTGACATCGGCGGCTCCGATCGCAACGTCGGTGCCGGTGCCCATGGCGATCCCCAGGTCGGCGCTGGCCAGCGCCGCGGCGTCGTTCACGCCGTCACCGACGACCGCGACCCGGTACCCCTGCTCCTGCAGGTCCAGTACCAGATCGGCCTTGTCCTCGGGCGTGCGGCGGGCATGCACCTCGTCGATGCCCAGTGCGTCCGCGACGGCCCGGGCGGGCGCCTCGCGGTCTCCGGTGGCGAGCACGGGGCGCACGCCGAGGCGCCGCAGCCGCTCGACAGCCCGATAGCTGCCGGGCCGCACGACGTCACCGATCTCGATCAGGGCTTCTGCCGTGCCGTCCACGCGGACCAGTACGGGCGTGCGGGCGGCGGCTTCTGCCACCGGAAGGGCATCCGCGAGCGCGGCGGGCAACTCCTCGTCCGGGGCGAGGACTTCGATCAGCCGCCCCTCGACCCGGCCGCGCACCCCCAGCCCCGGCAGGGCGCTGAAGCCACTCACGTCCGGCAGCCGTTCCTCGGGCGACTCCCGCCGGGCGTACGCAGAGATTGCCCGGCCGAGCGGGTGTTCCGAGCCCTGCTCAACGGCACCGGCCAGCCGCAGCACCTCCTCGCGACCGAGCCCGTCCGGTACGGCGGTGACCCGGGCGACGCTCATGTGCCCCGAGGTGAGCGTGCCGGTCTTGTCGAGGACGACGGCATCAATGTGCTGAAGCCCCTCCAGCGCCTGCGGACCGGTGACGAGGACACCCAGTTGGGCACCCCGTCCTGTGGCGGCCATGAGCGCTGTCGGGGTCGCGAGGCCCAGCGCGCACGGGCAAGCAACCACCAGGACGGCCACACAGGCCGTGATCGCCGCCTGCGGATCGGCCCCGGCACCCAGCCAGAACCCGAGTGCCGTGACGGCCAGCGCCAGCACGACGGGCACGAAGACACCGGCCACCGAGTCGGCCAGCCGCTGAGCGCGCGCCTTACCTGCCTGCGCGTCGGTGACCAGCCGGGTGATGCGGGCGAGCTGTGCGTCGGCGCCGACGGCCATCGCCCGTACGAGCAACAGTCCGCCGGCGTTGACGGCCCCGCCGACCACCGCCGAGCCCGGCCCGACCTCGACCGGCTCGCTCTCCCCGGTGACCAGGGACAGATCGACCGCGGAACTCCCCTCCACCACCGCGCCGTCGGTGGCGACCCGCTCCCCGGGCCGCACAAGGAAGACCTGCCCGGCCCTCAACTCCTCAATGGGGATGAGCCGTTCGGTGCCGCCCTCGCGTACCGAGACCTCCTTGGCGGCGAGTTCGGCCAGCGACCGCAGCGCCGCCCCAGTCCCGCGCCGGGCCCGCGCCTCCAGGAACCGCCCCGTCAGCACGAACAGCGGTACGCCCACGGCCGCTTCGAGGTAGATGTGCGCGACACCGTCCGGGGCGGAGGGTACGAGCGTGAACGGCATCGTCATCCCGGGATCGCCGGCTCCCCCGAGGAAGAGCGCGTAGGTCGACCACGCGAAAGAAGCCACCACACCCAGGGACACCAACGTGTCCATGGTCGCCGTCGAGTGCCGCAGCCCTCGCATCGCCCGCACGTGGAACGGCCAGGAGCCCCACACGGCGACGGGCGCGGTGAGAACGAAGCACAGCCACTGCCAGTTGCGGAACTGGAGCGCGGGCACCATGGACAACACGAGCACCGGCACCGCGAGCAGCGCCGTGAGCAACAGACGGTCGCGCTCCTGCCGAGCGTCGTCGGACTCCGCTTCCCCGTCCGCGTCCTCAGGCTGCTTCTTCTTGGAGGGCTCGGGCAGGGCGGCCGTATAACCGGCCTTCTCGACCGTCGCGACCAGTTCCTCCGGGCTGATCTGCGACGGATGACTCACCCTGGCCCGCCCGGTGGCCAGATTGACGGTCGCCGTGACCCCATCCAGCTTGGCGAGCTTCTTCTCGACCCGGTTCACGCAGGCCGCACAGGTCATGCCCCCGACGGCCAGATCGGTCGTCACCAGGGCGGCCACCGGCTCGGCACTCATCCGTTGCCTCCCCCGCGCATGTCCATCTCGTCCATGTCTCCCATGTCCCCGCTCCCGCCGCCGGGTGTGTCACTGGTGCCGTGCATGCCGGGCGCGACGGGGCCGCTGGAGGCCCCCACTGCGTAGGACACCGTGAACATCAGGGCCAGCAGCAGAAGGAAGCCGCAGAGCGCGGGCGGTGGCGCCACCTTCCGCAGCACCGCACCCACGCCCAAGAAGGAGGATTGCCGGGACTCGTTCATCAACCGCGTCTCCAGGTCACGACGTACGACGTCGCTCGGATCGCGCCGTACCGAAGCAGTAGTCGGAATGTCCACGGTCCGAGTTCCGGACCAGGTCTGTGGCACGCGTCACACAAGAGCCGTCCGCCTCATACGCCGCGTCGGGTCGGGTCGGTCCGGAACCCGGCGGAACGGCTGCGCACAACGGCGAACACTGCCCGAGCAGGGTGGCGAAGCCGACGCTGTTTCACGTCAGGGTGTCCACCACCGAATACGGGACGAACGTGCTGCTGTTCTGGTCGATCCGCAGCTGGCGCCCGAGGGGCGGTGCGGCCCGCTGGGGGCATTCGAGACGTTCACAGACGCGGCAGCCCATGCCGATCGGCGTGGCCGCGGAGGCGTTGTCGAGGTCGAGGCCGTCGGAGTAGACGAGGCGGTGGGCGTGGCGGAGTTCGAAGCCGAGGCCGATGGCAAAGGTCTTGCCGGGCTCGCCCCAGCCACCGCGGTGGCGGGTGACCGCGCGGGTCGTCCACAAGTACCGCTGCCCGTCGGGCATTTCGGCGATCTGGACGTGGATGCGGCCGGGGGCGGTGAACGCCTCGTAGACGTTCCAGAGCGGGCAGGTGCCGCCGACGCGGGAAAAGTGGAAGCCGGTCGCGGACTGGCGTGGCCGGCCGGGACGCCACGAGCGCCCCGGCCGCGACAAAGCAGGACGCCATGACAAAAGTGCGTCGTTGCGATCTCTCCACGCGGGGCGAGTGCTCTGCGCAGCGCGCCCTAGTCAAGTCCGCCGAAGGAGGCGCCGGCGCAACAGACGCTCCATGACGGGGTCGGCGGTGAGTTCGGATTCAGCGGATTCTTGCGAGGAACCCCGGGGCTTCAGCCCCGGGAGGAATCGCATCCTGAGATGAGCGACGCGGAGCGTCGCGGAGCGTCGTGGTGTCGTGACCGGCGGAGCCGGTGAGAAGGTCGGCGCGGAGCGGTGGGAGTGCTGGGTCCGGCGGAGCCGGACCGGTGGCTCAGCCGGGGCGTTTCTGGTTCTCGATGTACTCCTTGATGACATTGAGCGGGGCTCCTCCGGCGGAGGCGGCGAAGTAGGACGGGGACCAGAAGTGGTCGCCCCAGAGGTAGCGGCGGATGTGGTCGGGGAACTCCTGCCGCAGACGTCGTGCGGAGACGCCTTTGAGTGAGCCGACCAGGCGGGACAGGGCGACCTTGGGGGGATAGTGCACGAGGAGGTGGACATGGTCGGTTTCGCCGTTGAACTCGGTCAGTTCCGCTCCGAAGTCGGCGCAGACAACTCGCATGACCTCCTCGCAACGGACGAGGATCTCGTCGGTGAAGGGACCGCGTCGGTACTTCGGAGTGAAGACCAAGTGTGCATAGAGGGTGTAGACAACCGTTCTACCCCTCCTCAGATCGGGGTTAGGTTCCCATCGGGGTGACATGGACTGATTGTAGGAGTGTTAGCCTCGCGGTCATGAAGCTGGTGGTGCGGGTCAAACTCCTGCCGACGCCCGTACAGGCGGCGGCACTTGAGGCGACCCTGCACGCCTGCAACGAGGCGGCCTCCTGGGTGTCGGCCACTGGCTTCGAGGCGAAGACCACGACCAACCGCGCGCTGCGGGACCGCTGCTACGCCACGGTCAAGGGGCAGTGGGGCCTGGGAGCGCAGGCCGCCCAGCACAGCATCAAGAAGACTGCCGACGCCTACACCACTTTGCGGGCGAACCTGAAGGCCGGCAACCACGGCCGCCCCGGCACCAAGCGGTACGCCAGAGCGGCGGGCAAGCCGCTCGTCTTCCGTAAGGACGCGGCCCAGCCGTATGACGACCGGATGCTGTCCTGGCAGCAATCCGCGCACACGGTATCGATCTGGACCACGGCCGGACGCCTCAAGGGCGTCGCGTTCACCGGACGGGCCGAGCAGCTCGCCGTACTCGCCGCACACCGGCAAGGCGAGTCGGACCTGCTGCACCGGGACGGCGCCTGGTACCTCCTGGCCACGTGTGAGATCGCCGAGGCCGCGCTGAACACCCATCCGGTCGCCTTCCTCGGGGTGGATCTGGGCATCGTGAACATCGTCTCCACCACGGACGGCACCCGGCACAGCGGGCGCCGGATGAACCGGCGCCGGGAGAACGACCGGAAGCTGCGCACCAAGCTGCAGAAGAAGGGCACGAAGTCCGCCAGGCGGCGGGCGAAGAAGCACGCGGGCAAGGAGAAGCGGCGGGCCCGCGACATCAACCACAAGATCAGCAAGTCCATCGTGGCGGCGGCACAACGCACCGGTCGCGGCATCGCCCTGGAAGACCTCGGCGGTATTCGCGAGCGGGTACGGCTGAGGAAGCCCCAACGCGCCACCCTGCACTCCTGGTCCTTCCACCAGCTGGGCACCTTCATCGGCTACAAGGCCAAGCGCTCCGGAGTCCCCGTGGTCCATGTGAACCCGGCGTACACCAGCCAGGAATGCTCGAAGTGCCACCACACCGAACGAAAGAACCGGCCCTCCCAGGCCGTCTTCACCTGCAGAGTCTGCGGCTTCGTCGAGCACGCCGACCTGAACTCGTCCCACAACATCGCCCAACGCGGGTGGATGGCGTGGGTCTGCGGGGCCCAGTCACAGGCCCCTGTCCTCACGCTCATCGCGTGAGGACTGGACGCAGCCGGAACCCATCACCTCCAGTGATGACCCGAGCAGCAAGCCCGGGACTTCAGTCCCGGGTAGTTGACTGACGAGCCTCTGGCGATGTCCAGCGGGACGACGTTTCTCCTGCTCGGAGACGGGCAGCGCGCCAAGGTCGCGACGGAGCCGGCCCTTGTCGTGGTCAGTGACAAGCCGCACACTACTCGGTCCCTGCTCGTGGCCGGAGGCGCCGCAGAGGAACGCCGACTCGACGATCTTCTAGCCGCTCTCGTCGCCCGACCACACCGTCACGTTGGTGGTCAGGTGCCGGGTGCGGGTGGGCGGGTCCTCGACCCAGGCCGTGCCGGACTCAGTGGGAGAGCAGCGTCAGGGTCTTCACCCCCGTCAGGTCCGGCGACGGCAGGAAAGTGGGCGGGTGTTCCGGGTCCGCGCGCAGCACGGGGAAGCGATCGAGCAGGATGTCGAGCGCGATCCGCCCCTCCAGGCGGGCCAGCGGTGCGCCGAGGCAGAAGTGGATGCCGTGGCCGAAGCCGACGTGTGGGTTGGGGTCGCGGCCCGGGTCGAAGGTGTGCGGCCGTTCGAAGACTCGCTCGTCACGGTTGGCGGCGCCGATGCGCACCGCGAGCAGTTGGTCCTTCGGGATCCGCTGCCCGGCGATCTCGGCCTCGGTCATGGTCGCCCGGTACAGGGACGCGAATGGCGACATGTAGCGCAGCGACTCCTCGATGGTGGACGGCAGGAGCGAGCGGTCGGCGCGCAGGCGTGCGTCGGCGTCCGGGTCCGCGTCGAGGCACAGGAGGGTGTTGCCGATCAGCATCGTGGTGGTGACATGCCCGGCGACGAGCAGCACGTTGGCGAAGTTCGCCACCTCGGTGGAGCTGAGGCGCTGCCCGTCGACCTCGGCCTCAACGAGTTTGGTCAGCAGGTCCTCCCGCGGCGCGCGCCTGCGCTCGTCCGCGTGGCCGCGCAGGTACTCCCGCAACTCCCGTGCCTGCTCCAGGCCTTCCTCGATGTCCTGCCGCTGCTCCTCGGTGGACTCGAGCGACACCTCCCGGTCACTGTCGAAGATCTTGTCCACCCAGCCCTTGAACACATCCCGCTCGCCGGCGGGCACCCCCAGGAGTTCGGCGATGACGATCACCGGCAGCGGGTACGCGAGGGCCGACACGAGTTCGACCCTGTCGCGGCCCGCCACGTCGTCGAGGAGTTCGTGGGTGAGGGCGGCGATCCGCGGCGCCAGCTCGGCGACCGTCTTCGGGGTGAAGGCACGACTGACAAGTTTGCGCATTCTCCCGTGGAACGGCGGGTCCATCACGACAGGGTTTCCGTCGAACGAGTCGCCGACGTCCAAGTCCGAGTCCGCGAGGAACACCCGCGCGGTGTCGGACGAGTACGTTGCCGGATCCGCGAAAATCGCGAGCGCCTCGGCGTGACCGTAGACGTTCCACAGACCCGTCTGCTCGTCGAACCGTACGGTCTCCTGCGGCATTCGGCCGTGTAGCCAGAAGCGGCTCTCCTCCACTCCCCACCTGGTGGCGAGGTCGGACATGGTGATTCCCTTCTTTCGATGCTTCGTTGAACCGGTTCCGGAGATCACTGTCACGAAACGGATGGTCCGTGCCCAGCGATATCCGCGCCTTCCCCCGTCACTCCTCCGCCAGCTTGCGGGTGATGACCTTCATGATTTGGCCCGCGGGCTTGGGCATGTGCAGGTCGTGGTGCGTGGCCTCAACGTCGTACTCCTCCAGGGAGCCGAGGACGTATGGCCGCCAGCCGGGCCCGTACGATGTCGTCTCCTCGGTCTTGTCCAACGTCGCGTTGAAATACAGCAGATCGCCGCGGTAGACCGGTGACTCGAACGTGGCCATCCTGTTCAGGTTGTTGGCGCCAACGTTCGACATGTTCTCTAGGAAGCTGTCCAGGTTGTCGGTGCTCATCGCCTCCCTGAGAACGTCCTCGACCGCCGCCCTGTACTCCGCCGCCGTCTTGCCGGCCACTTGCTTGAACCCGCTCTCCGGATCGGGGGTCGCCGGCTGGGTATCAAGGACGGCCAGGAGGGCGACCTCGTGCCCACGCCGGTCCAGTGCCTCCGCGACGGCGTGCGCGACCGGACCGCCGAAAGACCAGCCGATCAGGTAGTACGGCCCTCCCGGCTGGGTCCTGAGAATCTGGGTGAGGTAGTCGTCGATCATCTCCTGCACCGAGCCCGCCACTGGGTCCTTGCCGTTGGATCCGCGGGACTGCAGGGCGTAGGCCGGCCGGTCCAGGTGCGGCGCGAAGGTGAAGTACGGCCAGCCGAGGCCGCCGCCTCCGTGGAAGAACCACACCGGCGGCTTGCCCGTGCCGGGATCCCTGTTCAGCGGCAGCACGACCGCGAACGAGTCGGCGCGGTCGTCAGGAGTGCCGCCGACGAGCCCCAGAGCGGCCAGATCGGCCACCGTGGGGTGCTCGGTGATCGCCCTGAGGGGTATGTCGACGCCGAACTGCTTGAGAATGCGGGCGCTGAGGCGGGTGGCGAGCAGGGAGTGTCCGCCAAGCTCGAAGAAGCTGTCGTCGATGCCGACCCGTTCCAGGCCGAGCAGCTCGCTGAAGAGGGCACACAGCTTCTCTTCATGGGAGTTGCGCGGCCCTCGCTTGCTCACGGTGGTCGTGTGCTTTGACGGCAGTGCCCGCCGGTCGACCTTGCCGGCCGTGTTCAGCGGGAGTTCCGAGAGCGGTACCACCATGGCCGGGACCATGTAGTCCGGCAGGTGTGCGCGGAGGTGTTGGCGGAGTTCCGCGAGCAGGGGGCCGACGGTCTTGGCAAGGGCGGGGTTGTTCGCCCGGGTGGTCCGCGCGACCGCTGCGCTGGGGACGAATCCTCCGGAGACGGGCCGCTGTCCGGTCCCCTGTTCAGGTAGGAGGACCGCATCGAAGTTGTGAGCGGTCTCGCCCGACCAGGTGATGACTGCGTCCCGGCCCTGCTGCCGTGCCCATGCGGCGAGGTCGTCCGGATCGACCGGCTCGCCCAAGGGGGTGTCCGCACGCAGCACGCCGGCGGAGGCCTCCTGCGCGAGCCGTGCGTTGGGTATCCCGGTCACGCGCACCGGGCCGTCGTCGGCCCGGTCCACGCAGCCGCCGAGGCCGGCCAGGTCAGATACCTCCCGGCCCCACGGCACCGTGGGCACACGGGTCAGGTCGAACATGTCGGTGGGTTGTTTGTGGAGGATGACTTCGTAGCGGTGCCGGGTCAGTTCGTTGTGCGCCTGTCCGGGCTTGAGCCGGACGTCGACCCCGACGGGCCGGTCTGCCACCCATTCGACGAACCACTCCGGGGCGACCACCAATTCCCGCTCGGCGAGCAGGGCTTGTTCCACCAACGCCCGCACTTCCTCGCGTGACGCGCGAGGGTGTGCTGCCCGCTGTACCGCGGTTTGCAGAAGGCGCAGGGTCGAGGCGTTGCGGACGTCACCGACGATGACACGGCCTCCCGGCGCGAGGAGGTCCATGGCCTGGCACAGGACTTGGTCCAGGTAGTCGGCGCTGGGGAAATACTGCACTACCGAGTTGAGTACGACGCTGTCGAATCCGCCTTGAGGCAGCCCGGACTTGTCATGGGCCGCCTGGGCACTCAGGTGGACGCGGTCGCCGTGGCCGGCCTGCTCGGCCTGCGCCCGGACCCGGTCCACGACCGTGGCGGAGATGTCCGTGCCCCAGTACTCCTCGACCTCACCGACGATCTTGGCGAGGAGCAGACCGGAACCCACACCGATCTCCAGCACCCGCCGCGGCCCGAACCGCAGCACCTGCGCCACCGCCGCATCCCGCCATTCCCGCATCTGCTCCAGCGGAATCGGCTCACCTGTGTAACTGGAGTTCCAGCCCTGGAAGTCCTCGCCCCACACTCCGTCGCCGGAGTCGGCGTAAGTGTCGTCGTAGACGTCGCGCCACTCATCCACCTGAGCACCGGCATCGGTTGCCGCTGCCGCGCCAGGATCAGGCACCACATACGCTACGAGGCGCTTGTCGCCCTTCTGGTCCTCGCGCACCACCGTCACCGCCTGCGCCACGCCGGGATGCCCGTTGAGCGCATGCTCGATCTCGCCCAGCTCGATGCGGAACCCACGAATTTTGACCTGGTCGTCGGTGCGGCCGATGTACTCGACCTGACCCTCCTTGTTCCACCGCACCACGTCCCCCGAGCGGTACATCCGCGCACCGGGCTCGCCGAAGGGACAGGCCACAAACCGCTCCGAGGTCAGAGCAGCCTGCCCGAGGTAACCCCGCGCCAGACCCACACCAGCCAGATACAGCTCACCGGCCACCCCAGGCGCGACGGGACGCAGCGCCGAATCCAGTACATACACCTGCGCGTTCCAGATCGGTGCGCCGATCGGTACTCGGTCCGCGCCGGGCACGTGCTGCCAGCCGGTGACCTCCACCGATGCCTCAGTGGGCCCGTACAGGTTGTGCACGCCGCAGTCGGGCAGCAGGTTGCTGACCTTGTTGGCCAGTGTGGCCGGGAAGACCTCGCCCGCGACCTCGATCCAGCGCAGACTCGTGCACTCCTGCGCCGAGGGCTCGGCGACGAACGCCTCCAGCAGCGAAGGCACAAAGTCCGCGCCGGTCACCCGCTCCCGCCGTATCAACTCCCCCAGGTACGCCGGATCCCGGCGTCCGTCCGGACGCGCGACGACCACAGCCGCACCCACCTGCAGCGGCGCGAACAGCTCGGGCACCGACACGTCGAAGCTCGCCGACGTGCTCACCAGCATCCGATCCTCGACCGTCACGTCGAAGTGCTCCAGACCCCACCTGATCCGGTTCATGATCGACCGGTGCGACACCTGCACACCCTTCGGACCACCCGTGGACCCGGAAGTGAAGATGACATACGCGGCATTGTCCGGCGACAGCACACGCTCCGGGTTTGTCTCCGAGTACCCGGAGACGTCCGGAAGCGCCTCGTCCAGCATCAGCAGCGGCTTCGCACCGTTGAGCACGTGCTGGACTCGCTCCTCGGGCAGGTCGATATCGACCGGCACATAGGCCGCACCAGCCTTGACCACGGCGTAGATCGCCACCAGCAGATCGACGGAGCGAGGGATACGCACGGCCACCAGCTGCTCGGGGCCTGCGCCCTGTTCGACCAGCCAGTGCGCCAGCTGGTTGGCACGCCGGTTGAACTCCCCGTAGGTCAGCGTCTCGTCATCGGCTGTCACCGCGACCGCGTCCGGAGTGCGCTCCACCTGCGCCTCGAACGTCTCCGGCAGCGTGCCCGCAGCCATCGGATGCGCGGTGTCGTTGACCCGCCGCACCAGCCAGTCCCGCTCGTCCTCCGCCAGCACCTCGATCGCCCCGACCGGCACCGACGGATCGGCGACCACTTGCCGCAGCACGCGCACGAACCGGTCGGCGATGTCGGCCGCCGCGTCGTGGTCCAGGACGTCTTGCTGGTACTGCAGGGCCATCTGCAGCTGTGGATCGGTCCCGGCGGCCAGGATGACCGGGTAGTGCGTGCCCGCAAGGGGGCGCAGCCCGGTGATGGCGACACCGGCTGAGGAGTTGGCCTCGCCGATGGCTTCCCGGTCGACGGGGAACGACTCGAACACGACGAGTGTGTCGAACAGTGTGCTCAGCCCAGCGGCCTGTTGGATCTCCGCGAGGCTGTGGTGGTGATGGTCGAGCAAGGGCGCCTGTCGGGCCTGCAAGTCGGTGAGCAGGTCGGCGAAGGTCTCCTGCCGTTCGCAGTGCACCCGTACGGGGACGGTGTTGATGAACAGCCCGACCATGTCGTCGACGTCCTTCACCGTCGGCGGGCGGCCGGACACGGTGGCGCCGAAGAGGATGTCGGACTGCCCGGTCAGGTTCGCCAGGAGCACGGCCCAGGCGCCCTGCACGAGGGTGTTGAGCGTGACACCGAGCCGTGCGGCCAGGCGCGACAGGCCGTGCTTGTCCTCGAATGCCACTTCGAGGTTTCCGATGCCCGCGGAATCATGCTGGGTCCCTGTGTTCGGCATGAGCAGAGTGGGCTCCTGCACGCCGTCGAGTTCGGCCGCCCACACGCGTGCGGATTCCTGGTGGTCCTGCCGGGTGAGCCAGGACAGGAAGTCGCCGTAGTCGGGAATCGCGGGCAGATCGGCCGGGTCGCCGTTGGAGGCGTAGAGCAGAAGCAGGTCCCGCATGAGCAAGGGCGTGGACCAGCCGTCGAAGAGCACGTGGTGGGCGGTCAGCACGAGTTCCGCCCGGTCTGGTTCGAGGACGGCCAGTGCCAGCCGGATCAGTGGCGGGGTGTCCACCTCGAAGTGGGTTGTCCGGTCCTGGACGAGGAGCCGCTCGAAGGTCTCGGTGCGCTCCGTCTCGTCGGCCGCGGTCAGGTCGAGGTGCTGCCACGGCAGTGTCGCCGCCTCCGGTATCACCTGTACGACATCGCCGTCCGCGCGGTTGACGAACGCCGCACGGAGGCTGGGGTAGCGGTCCAGCAGTGCCTGCCCCGCCCGGCGCATCCGCTCCGGATCGACCGCACCGGACAGATGGAACACCAACTGCATGTGGTAGGCGTCGAACTGCGCCCCGGCCAGCATCGACTGAAACAGGAGCCCGGACTGCGCAGGGATCGCCGGCCACACCGCGGCCAACTTGCCGAGCTGGGCCTCCCAGGTCTCGATCTCCTCCTGGCGTACGTCGACCAGAGGAGCGTCGGTCGGGGTGAGCCCGCCGGCATCGGGTGTGGTGGCGTGCCGGGCCAGAGCGGTGAGCGCCTGGACCCACAGCTCGGCCAGTTCGGTCACCTCGTCGCGGGAGAGCACACCGGTCGGGAAGGCGAAGTAGGCGGTCAGCTCGTCACCGCTGCGGGCGTTGGTGGCAACCGCGTTGATCTCCAGTGCCGACAGCACCGGCATGTCGCCGTCCGGCGCGGCGACCAGGTCCCGGTGCGTGGTGTCCGGGCCCCAGCCCAGGCCGCGCAGTTCCTCGGGGATGTCCGCGCCAGAGGTCCGGCCGAGGTAGTTGAACCCGATCTGGGGTTCCCGCTGCCCGGCCAGCGCGGCAGCGGTGTCGGGGTTGAGGTGGCGCAGCAGTCCGTAGCCCATGCCTGCATCGGGTACCGCCCGCAGTTGCTCCTTGACGGCCTTGATCGCCCGCCCGGCGGCCGGACCACCGGCGAAGGCGTCCGCCACGTCGATACCGGTCAGGTCCAGGCGCACCGGGTACATCGCGGTGAACCAGCCGACCGTCCCGGAGAGGTCCGCGCCGGGCACCAGATGCTCTTCCCTCCCGTGTCCTTCCAGCCGGACCAGCGTCGAGGGTCCCGCAAGCAGGCCCCGCGTGCGGCGCCAACGGGCCAGGGCCAGTGCCAGCCCTGCCAGCAGACCGCCGTCGGCGCCGCCGCGGAACACCGCAGGCAGCTGGTTCAGCACGGTTTCCGTGACATCCGCCGGCACCTGGACGCGGACCGTGTCAACGGTGGCCGCGACATCGCGCGCCCGGTCCAGCTCCCGCGCCCCCAGCGTGGGCTCGTCCCCGGCCAGGATCTGCTGCCACACCGGCAGTTCCGCCACCCGCTCCGGGGCGGCCGCCTCCTCCGCGAGCGCGTGCACCCACCGGCGCGACGACGTACCCACTCCTGCCCGTTCCGGGTCGCCGCCAGCTCGGACCCGCTGCCAGGCGGACACCAGGTCCGGTACCAGGATTCGCCACGACACCCCGTCGACGACCAGGTGGTGCAGCACGACCAGCAACCGGCCCGCATCCGTGCCGGAGGTGAACCACACGAACTGCGCCATCACCCCCGCGTCCGGGTCCAACCGGCCCGCGGCCGCATCCAGCTCGGCCTGCACATCAGCATCGGCGTGGGGAGCTTCCCGCACCAGAGCACCGGCATCCACACTGCCCACCGGCCCCGTCCGCAGGCCCGGCCGCTTCCGGTCGAGGCGGGAGCGCAGCACGTCGTGCCGGTCCAGAACAGCCTGCAACGTCGCGACCAGCCCCGCACGATCGATGTCCCCCGGCAACGTGAGCATCGCGGACATACAGAACCGGCCGATACCACCACCGAGCCCAAGCACGTGCGCCGCCGTCGGCGGCAGCGGAGCCCAGCCCACCCCACCATCCGGCAGCTCGGCCAACGTCGCGCGCTCTTCTTCCGCCCGGCCCCCGACCAGCTCCGCGAGCCGGGCGACCGTACGCTGCTCGAAGACCTCCCGCGCGCTGACCACCACACCGCGCGCCTTGGTCCGCGCGACGACCTGGATGGAACGAATGCTGTCCCCGCCGCTGGCGAAGAAGTCGTCGTCGATCCCCACCCGTTGGGCATCAAGTACGTCCGCGTACACCTCGGCGAGCACCCGCTCCGCCTCACTGCGCGGCGCCCGGTACTCACCGCCCGCGAACTCCGGTTCAGGCAACGCCGCCCGGTCCAGCTTGCCGCTCGGGGTCAGCGGCAGCCGGTCGAGCACCACCAGTTGGGCGGGCACCATGTAGTCCGGCAGCCGCCCGGCCACGAACCGCCTCAGATCCGCCACCGAAACACTGGCGTCCAAAGCGAAGTCGCCGACCCCGGTGCTGCTGCCCATCGGGACCACGTAGCCCGCGAGCCGCCTGTTGCCGTTGTGGTCGGCCCAAACCCTCACCGCCGCCTGGCTGACCGCCGGGTGCCCGGCGAGGACCGCCTCGATCTCGGTCGGCTCGACACGGATGCCGTTCACCTTGACCTGCGTGTCGGCTCGTCCCTCGTACTTCAGCTGACCGTTCCTGTCCCACTGCGCCAGGTCACCGGTGCGGTACATCCGCGCGCCGACAGGCCCGAACGGACACGCCACAAACCGCTCCGCAGTCGCCCCGCCGCTCCCGTAGTAACCACGGGCGACCAGGCCCGCGACATACAGTTCACCGACCACGCCAGTCGCGACCGGGGTCAGTTCCGGCCCCAGAACGTAGGCGCGCATGTTCGCCAGCGGCCTTCCGATAGGTGTCGCACCGGTTCCAGCCGAATTCCGCGGGAGCGTCATCGTCGACGCGTAGAAACTCTCGGTCTGCCCATACGCGTTGACGACACGGACCCCGGGCAAGGTGTCGCAAACCCTGTCGACCAGATCCGCCGAGAGCGCTTCACCAGCGAACACGACGGTTTCCACATCAAGTTCAAGGCTGCCCTGGCCGTCGGTGCCGATCTCGTCGAGCAGTGCGGAAAACACTGCGGGCACGGCACTGATGGTGGCGCCCGACCAACTGCCACGCTCTCCGAGTTCGAGGACGTCACGGACGATCTCGACAGTCGCCCCGGAAGTCAGCGCGGTGAATATCTCGAACACCGACACATCGAAGTTCACCGACGTCGCCGCGAGCATCCGGGAACCGGACTCGACATGCGCGATCCGACCCAGATCCCGCACGCCGTTCACCACACTGGCGTGGGTGATGGCGACGCCCTTGGGGACTCCTGTCGACCCCGACGTGTACATCACGTAGGCCAGGTTGTCCGGCCTGACACCTGTGACCGGGGCTTGGACCGGAGGGCCTTCGAGGTCCAGGTCGTCGAGGTGGAGTACCGGCACTCGGCACTCCGGCAGAGTCGCCGCCGTCTCCCCATCGGTCAGCACCAGCGCCGGATCGGCCGTGTTGAGCAGAAGGTCCATACGCGCGGCCGGATGGTTGGGGTCGATCGGCAGGTATGCGCCGCCTGCCTTGAGTACAGCAAGGAGTGCGACTGCCAGGTCCGCCGACCGCGGCAGGGCCACGGCCACCAGGACATCCGGCCCGGTCCCCCGCTCACGCAACACCAGGGCCAGCCGATCGGCGCGGGCCTCCAGTTCCCCGTACGAAAGGGTGGTCTGCCCGGATACCACCGCCACCGCGTCCGGTGTCCGCGCCGCCTGGGCGGCGACCAGCTCCGGCACCGTCGCCCCCGGCACCGGCACCGTCGTCTCGTTGAGCTGTGTCAACCAGTCCCGTTCGCCGCTGGTGAGCACGTCCACCGCCCCGAGCTGCGTCCCAGGATCGGTGACCACCTGCCGCAGTACCCGCACAAAGCGGTCGACGAGACCCTCGGCCGTGGCGTGGTCGAACAGGTCCGTCGCGTACTCGAGCTGCCCGTACGCACCCCCGGAAGGGTCAGGGGCCATGTTGAAGAACAGGTCGAACTTCGCGGTGCCGGTGTTCGCCGGGACGGGGGTGACCCGCAGGCCAGGCAGGCCAAGGCCTGCCTGGTCGATGTTCTGCCAGGCGAGCATCACCTGGAACAGCGCGTGGTGCGCTGTCGAACGCTCCGGGTTGAGCAGCTCCACCAGGCGCTCGAACGGAACGTCCTGGTGGTCGTACGCGGACAGCGCCTCGTTCCGGACCCGATCCAGCAGGTCCGCGAATGTGGGGTGGCCCGACAGGTCGGCTCGCAGCACCCAGGTGTTGACGAAGAAGCCGATCAGGCCGTCGAGCGCGGCGTCGGTGCGGCCCGCGATGGGGGAACCGATGGGGATGTCGTCCCCCGCGCCCAGCTGGTGCAGCAACACAGCGAGCGCCGCCTGCATCACCATGGGCGTCGTCGCCTCACGCTCGCGGGCCAGCCTCTCGACGGCATCCAGGAGCTCCGCGTCGAGGGTGAAGTCGAGCTGGTCGCCGCGGTGGCTCGCCACCGCCGGTCGCAGCCGGTCGGTCGGCAGGCGCAGCGGCTGCGGGACGTCCGCCAACTCCGCCTTCCAGTACGCGCACTGACGTGCCAGGGCGCTGTGCGGGTCGTCGGCGTCACCGAGCAGGTCGTGCTGCCACAGCGTGTAGTCGGTGTACTGCACCGGCAGCGGCGGCAGTTGGGGTGCGCGGCCCGCGAGCCGAGCAGCATAGGCGGCGGCGAACTCGCGCAGTAGCGGCGCCATCGACTGGCCGTCACCGGCGATGTGATGCAGCACCAGGCACAGGAGGTGATCCGTGGCGTCGCGGCGCAGCAGACGGGCCCGCAGCGGTATGTCCGCGGCGAGGTCGAAGGGCTGTCGGGCCGCCTCGTCCACGGCCGCCGCGACCTCCGCCGCGCCGACCGTCACGACCGGCACGTCCGGACGGGACTCCACGACGGGAAGCACCACCTGGTGCGGATTGCCGTCGCCGTCCTCCGCAATCAGCGTGCGCAGGCTCTCGTGGCGCGCCACCACGTCTCCCAGCGCCGCCGTCAGCGCGGCCACGTCCAGATCGCCGGTCAGGCACAGCGTCAGCGGGATGTTGTACGTCGCCGAAGGGCCCTCGAACCGGTCGATGAACCACAGCCGGCGCTGCGCGTACGACAGCGGAACCTGGCTGGGGCGGTTCGACCGGCGTCGCAGCGGCGTCCGGACGTCGAGGTCCGTCGCGAGCTCCCGTGCCAGCTCGGCGACCGTGGGGGCGTCGAACACCGCGCGGATCGGCAGTTCCACTCCGAGTTCTGTACGGATGCGCCCGGTGAGACGCGTGGCGAGCAGCGAGTGCCCGCCCAGCGTGAAGAAGTTGTCGTCGACGCCGACCCGGTCCACGCCCAGGACCTGTGCGAAGAGGTCCGCCAGGACCCTCTCGCGGGAGGTGCGCGGCGCACGGTAGGCCTCGCCGTCGAGCCGCGGTTCGGGCAGGGCTTTGTGGTCCAGCTTGCCGTTGGGCGCGAGCGGCAGCTGATCGAGAACGACGAACGCCGACGGCACCATGAACTCGGGCAGCCGGGCCGCCGAGAACGCGCGCAGAGCCGTGACGTCGACGGTGCCCGCCAGAACCACGTACGCGAGCAGACGGACGCCGGCGGTGCCGCCCGAGTCACGAGCGATGACAGCCGCCTGCCCGACGTCCGGATGTGCGGTGAGAGCGGCCTCGACCTCGGCGGGTTCGATACGGAAGCCGCGCACCTTGACCTGAGTGTCGGAGCGGCCCGCGTACTCCAGATGTCCGCTGTCGTTCCAGCGGGCGAGGTCACCGGTGCGGTACATGCGGGAGCCGGGCGGGCCGTAGGGGTCGGCGACGAAGCGCTCGGCGGTCAGGCCCGGGCGGTGATGGTAGCCGCGAGCCAGTTGCCCGGCGACGTACAGCTCGCCCACCACGTCCTTCGGGGCCGGGGTGAGACCGGGACCCAGCACGTAGGTGCGCATGTTGGGCAGCGGGGTACCGATCGCGGTGCTGCTCCTTCCGGTGCCGTCGGTGGTGAATGTGGTGGCGTAGAACGACTCCGTCTGGCCGTAGGCGTTGACGATCCGGACATTCGGGAACGCCTCGCGGGTGCGTCGCACGAGCGCGGCGGGCAGTGCCTCGCCGGCGAAGACGAGGGTCTCCACGGACGTCTTGTCGGTGATCCGGTCGATGAGTTCGGCGAAGGCGGAGGGCACTGTGCTGATGACACTGCCGTGCCAGGTGTCGCGTTCGGCCAGTTCCAGGACGTCTTGGGCGAGGTCGAGGATCCCGCCATGGCACAGGGTGGTGAAGGTCTCGAACACGGAGACGTCGAAGTTGACGGAGGCAGCGGCCAGGACGCGGGAGCCCGCTGTGATGCCGGTGTGGTCGGCGAGGTGGCGGATGCCGTTGACGACGGTGGCGTGGTCCAGGAGCACGCCCTTGGGGGTGCCGGTGGAGCCCGAGGTGTACATCACGTACGCCAAGGCCGCCGGACCCGGACGGACCCTGTCGGCGAGGCCGGTCGCCGGAAGCTCCGCGAGGTCGACGGTGTCGAGGAGCAGGACGGGCGCGTCGGTGGCGGGCAGCACGTCCGCCGTCGCCGTGTCGGTGAGGAGCAGGGCGGGCGCGGCGTCGCTCAGGATGAGGTCCAGGCGGTCGCCGGGGTACTTGGGGTCGATCGGCAGATAGGCGGCGCCCGCTTTGAAGACGGCCAGGAGGGCCACGATCAGGTCGGGGGTGCGGGGCAGGGACACGGCCACCACGGTCTCCGGGCCGGCCCCACGCGAGGTCAGCTCCCGGGCGAGGTGATCGGCCCGGGCGTCGATCTCCGCGTACGTCGCCGAAGCGCCGTCGCACACCACCGCCACCGCGTCCGGAGTCGCCGCCGCCTGCCGCTCGAAGAGGTCCGCGACCGTCGTCTCCGGCACCGGAGCGAGTGTCGCCGCGCCCATTGATGTGCCGATCAGCAGGGCGCGTTCGTCCGGCCCCAGGATGTCGGCCGAGGCGACCGGCTGCCGCGGGTCGTCCGCGATCCGGCGCAGCACGCGCAGGAAGCGCTCCGCGACCGTGTGCGCGGCGGACGGATCGAAGAGTGCGTGCTGGTAGTGGAGGGAGAGCCGCAGGTGCGGGCTGGACTCTGCCATGACGGTCAGCGGGTAGTGGGTGCCTGTGACCGGGCGGATGCCGGTGACCTCGATGCCTGCAGCGGTGTGTGCCTCCACGATCCCGGCCCGGTCCACGGGGTACGACTGGAAGACCACCAGGGTGTCGAAGAGCGTCGGCAGGCCGAGCGTCTGGTGCAGCTCCGTCAGTCCCTGGTGATGGTGGTCGAGCAGCGCGGCCTGCCGCTCCTGGAGCGTGGTCAGAACCTGCGCGAGAGGTGCGCCGGGGGTGCAGTGGACCCGTACGGGAAGGGTGTTGATGAACATGCCGAGCATCGCTTCGGATCCCGGCACCTGCGGCGGGCGGCCCGACACGGTCGCGCCGAACACCACTTCTTGACGGCCCGTCAGCTGCCCGAGCAGGACCGCCCACGCGCCCTGGACGAGCGTGTTGACGGTGACGCCGAGCTCGGCGGCCTGCCGGGACAGCTCCCGGGCCTCGTCCGGGGAGAGGCCGACCTCGGCCTGCCCGATGCCCGTGCTGCCGACGGCGTGCCGGTCTCCCCGGCCTGACACGGCGTCCGGCAGCAGCAGTGTCGGCTCGCGCACACCGTCCAGCTCCGCCGCCCAGGCACGTGCCGTCGCGTCCTTGTCCTGCCGGTCGAGCCAGCGCAGGAAGTCCCGGAACGGGCGGAGGCGAGGCAGCACCGACGGGTCTCCCCCGGACCCGTACAGGAAGAGCAGCTCCCGCATCAGGAGTGGCAGTGACCAGCCGTCGAGCAGGACGTGACTGACTGTCAGGACCACGTCCGCGCGCAGCTCGCCCGTGCGGACCAGGGACAAGCGCAGCAGCGGCGGCGTCTCGGGCGTGAAGGCCTCCGCGTGGTCGTCGGCGAGGAAGGCGGCGACGGCCTCGTCGCGCTCCTGGTCGGGCAGTGCCCTCAAATCGAGCTCCCGCCAGGGGAGGCCGACACCTGCCGGAGTGATGACCTGGACTCGGTTGCCCGCGGTGTCGGTCGTGAAGGCGGCGCGCAGGCTCGCGTGCCGGTCCAGCAGTGCCTGCCCGGCGGCCCGGAGACGTTCCGCGTCGACGTGCCCGGAGACCTGGAACGTCAGCTGCATCTGGTACGGGTCCCAGGCATCGCCGCTGAGCTCCGTGTGGAACAGCAGACCCGACTGCAGGGCCGTCAGCGGCCAGACGTCCACCAGGCCGGGGTAGCGGCGCTCCCATCCGTCGATGTCCGCTTGCGTGGCCGCGACCAGCGGCAGGTCGGAGGGCGTGAGCCCGCCCGCGTCCGGACCGGCTGCGTGCAGGGCCAGGGCTTCGAGCGCGGTGCGCCACAGCCCGGCGAGCTCGCTCACCTCGGCGCGGCCGAGCACGCCGGGCGGGTAGGCGAAGTCGGTCTCCAGACAGGCCCCGGCGCCGCTGTCGAGGACCGCCGCGTTGATCTCCAGAGTGGACATGGCGGGGATGTCCATGGTGCGCGGCGCGGTCAGGTCGCCGACCGGGGTGAAGCCCAGGCCGCGCAGGTCTTCGGGCATGTCCGTGGCCCCGAAGCGGCCCAGGTAGTTGAAGCCGATCTGGCCCGCGGAGTACCGGTCGAGTTCGGCCCCGGCCTCCGGGTTGAGGTGGCGAAGGAGGCCGTAGCCGAGGCCCTTGTCGGGTAGGGCCCGCAGCCGCTCCTTGACGTCCTTGACGAGCGCGCCCGCAGCCGGGCCGCCCGCGAATGCGTTGTCCAGGTCGTGGCCGGCGACGTCGAGGCGGACCGGGAACACGGTCGTGAACCAGCCCAGCGTGCGGGAGAGGTCGGCGCCCGGCACCACAGTCTCCTCGCGCCCGTGCCCCTCCAGCTTGACCAACGTCGTTGATGCGTCCACGCCGCGGTCCCGGCGCCAGCGCGCGACCGCCATCGAAAGGGCCGTGAGCAGCCCGTCGTTCACCCCGCCGCCGTACGCGGCCGGGAGCGCGGTGAGCAGCTTCTCGGTCGCCTCGGCGGACAGGCCGATCCGCAGGTGTTCGAGCGTGGTGCGGGTGTCCGCCTCGGGGTCGAGGTCCCGGGCGCCAAGGAGTGGATCGGGGCCGTCGAGGACCGAACGCCACAGGGGCAGTTCGGCGAGCCGCTCGGCGGAGTGCGCGTCGCGGGTGAGGGCGCGCGCCCAGCGGCCCGGCGCGGTGCCCGCCCCGGGCAGGCGCGGGATGCGGTCGTCGCGCACCTGCGCCCAGGCGGCGGCGAGGTCCGGCAGCAGGATGCGCCAGGACACGCCGTCGACCACCATGTGGTGCAGGACGATGAGCAGCCGACCTCGCGTGCCGGGCGCCGTGGCCCGCTCCGCGAGCATTGGATCGAACCACACGAACTGGGCCATGACCCCGCCGCGCGGGTCGAGGCGACCGGCAGCCGACTCCAGCTCGGCCGCGACCAGTTCCTCCCAGGCGGCCGCTACGCCGGGGGCCTCCCATGCCGTACGTCGCACAAGGGCGGCCACCTCGAGGGCGGCCGGGTCCTCGACGAGGAGAACCGGCTGGTGCTCGCCGTCGCCGTGCCGGGCGAAGTCCTCGCCAGCGGTGGCAAGCCGTGCGCGCAGTACAGGGTGGTGCGCGCACACGGCGGCCAGCGTCGCGTGCAGGCCCGCCTCGTCGATGCCCTCGGGCAGCTCCACCGCCATCGCCATCGCGAACCGCTCGTATCCGCCGCCCGCGTCGAGCAGATGCCGCGCGATCGGCAGCAGCGGTACGACCGAGTCGTCGCCGGCGTCCTCGTCTGCCCCGCCGGACCCGTCGGCCGTGGTGATCGTGGTCGCGGCCTCGGCGAGCGCCGCCACGGTCCGCCATTCAAAAATCAGCTTCGGAGTGATCTCGACGTCCCTGGCGCGGGCCCTCGAGACGACCTGGAGCGAGCGGATGCTGTCGCCGCCCGACGCGAAGAAGTCGTCGTCGAGCCCCACCCGCTCCAGGCCCAGGACCTCGGCGAACACCGCGGCGAGCGCCTTCTCGTGCGCGGTGCGCGGCGCCCGGTACGTGCGGCCGGTGACCTTAGGCTCGGGCAGCGCCGTCCGGTCCACCTTGCCGTTCGGGGTGAGCGGAAGCCGGTCGAGGACCACGAACGCCGACGGCACCATGAAGTCCGGAAGCCGCCGCGCCACGGCGGCCCGCAGCTCCTGGGCGCCGATCCCGGCCAGCAGGTCGACGGAGTCCTCCCGCACTGTCCGGCTGCTGGGCACCACGTACCCGACGAGCTGCTTGCTCCCGGCCGTGTCCCGGACGACGACCACCGCCTGGGCGACCTGAGGGTGTGCAGTGAGGGCGACCTCGACCTCGCCGGGTTCGATGCGGAAGCCGCGCATCTTGACCTGAGTGTCGGTGCGGCCCGCGTACTCCAGATGTCCCTCCGGGGTCCAGCGGGCGAGGTCGCCGGTGCGGTACATGCGGGAGCCGGGCAAGCCGTACGGGTCGGCGACGAAGCGTTCGGCGGTCAGGCCCGGGTGGTGGTGGTAGCCGCGCGCGATGTGTCCGGCAACGTACAGCTCACCCACCACTCCGACCGGGACAGATGCGAGCCCGGAGCCGAGGACGTAGGCGCGCATGTTGCCGATCGGACCGCCCAGGGGCATACCGCCGGTGTCCGTGGCGCCGTCGGCGGTAAAGAGGGTCGCGTAGAAGGACTCCGTCTGGCCGTACGCGTTGACGACCCGGACACCGGGGAAGGCCGCGCGGGCGCGCCGTACCAGCGCGGCGGGCAGAGCCTCGCCCGCGAACACCAGCGTCTCCACGGAGGTCGTCGCGGCGATCTCGTCAAGAAGTTCGGCGAAGACGGAGGGCACGGTGCTGATGACACCACCGCGCCAGCCGCCGCCCCCGCCGAGCCTGAGGACGTCCCGGACGACATCGAGGGTGCCGCCCGCGAAGAGCGTCGTGAGGATCTCGAAGACGGACACGTCGAAGTTGACCGATGTGCCCGCCAGCATGCGGGTGCGCTCGTGGACGCCCACTGCGGCGGCGAGCCGCATGACGCCGTTGACGACGGTGGCGTGCGTGACGGCGGCGCCCTTCGGCGTCCCCGTCGACCCCGAGGTGTACATGACGTACGCGACATTGTCCGGGCGGAGCGTCGCGGAGACCGGTGTCGGCATGCCGTCGGCGTCGTCGGGCACGTCGTCGAGGAAGAGCCGGGGGACGCCGGAGTCCGGCAGGACGGCCGCGGCCTCCGCGTTCGTCAGGAGCAGATGCGGCCGGGCGTCGGCCAGGACGAAGTCGAGCCGGGCGCTCGGGTAGCGCGGGTCGACCGGCAGATAGGCGCCGCCCGCCTTGAGAATGCCGAGCAGGCCCACGACCAGCTCGGCCGAGCGTGGCAGGGCGAGCCCGACCAGAGTCTCCGGGCCGACGCCGCGCCGCACCAGCTCCCGCGCGAGCCGGTCCGCCGCAGCGTCGAGTTCGCGGTACGTGTACGAGGTGTCGCCGCTGACGACGGCGACGGACTGCGGGCATTGCGCGGCCCGCCGCTCGAAGAGGGCGGGCACGGTCAGGTCCGGGACGGGTGCTGCCGTGTCGTTGAAGCGCCCGATGACCAGCTCCTGTTCGTGCGCGTCCAGCAACTCGACCGAGCCGGCGCGCCGGGACGGGTCGGTGCAGAGGAGTCGCACCAGGCGGGTGTAGCGACCGGCCAGTGCCCGCGCCGTGTCGGCGTCGAACAGGTCGGTGGCGTATTCGAGGTGCCCGATCGCGCCCAGCCCCGGCAGGTCGATGAGATTGAAGAACAGGTCGAACTTCGCGGTCGTGACCGGCGGCCACTCGAAGCGCACGTCGAGCCCCGACAGCGCGAAGCCCGTGAGGTTGAAGGTCTGCCAGGCGAACATGACCTGGAACAGCGGTGAGTAGGCCGTGGACCGCTCGGGGTTGAGGGCTTCCACCAGGCGCTCGAAAGGCACGTCCTGGTGGTCGTAGGCCGCGAGGGCCTTGTCCCGCGTCTGTTTCAGGAGCTCGGTGAAAGTGGGATGGCCGGACAGGTCGGCGCGCAGCACCCAGGTGTTGACGAAGAACCCGACGAGGTCGGCCAGTTGCTCGTCGGTGCGGCCCGCGATGGGTGAGCCGATGGTGAGGTCATCGCCGCCGCCGAGTCCGTGCAGGAGCACGGCGAGCGCAGCCTGGAGCACCATCGCCGGCGTCGCCCCGTGGGCACTCGCCAGGTCTTCGACGGCGGCCATCACGTCCGGGTCGAGGGCGAACTCCACGTCGGCGCCGCGGTGTCCGGCCCGCGGCGCGCGCGGCCGGTCGGTGGGCAGGACGAGGGGCTGCGGAACGCCGGTGAGCTCTTTGCGCCAGTAGTCCACCTGAGCCGACTGAAGGCTGTTCGGGTCGTCCTCGTCGCCGAGCAGCTCGTGCTGCCACAGCGTGTAGTCCGCGTACTGGATGGGCAGTTCCGCCCAGTCCGGAGACCGGCCGGCGAGGCGCGCCGCGTAGGCGGTGGCCAGGTCGCGGGACAGTGGCGCCTGGGACAGGCCGTCGCTCGCGATGTGGTGGATGAGCAGCAGCAGCACGTGCTCCTCGGGGCCGCAGCGGAACAGCGTCGCGCGGACGGGGAGCTCCGCCGTCAGGTCGAAGGGGCGTGTACCGGCCCGCTCCAGCACGTCGATGACCGCGTCCGCCGGGACCTCCACCACCGGCAGCTCGACGGGGGCGCAGGCGACCGGCAGCACTTGCTGGAACGGCACGCCCGCGCCGTCCTCGCCGATCAGCGTGCGCAGGCTCTCGTGTCGCGCCACCACGTCGCCTATGGCCCGTTCCAGGGCTGCTGCGTCGAGCGCGCCCGAAAGGCGCAGCGGGATGGGGGCGTTGTACAACGCCGACGGTCCCTCGAACCGGTCGATGAACCACATACGGCGCTGTGCGAACGACAGCGGCACGGTGGCGGACTGCTCGTCGGCGGACGGCAGCCGGGGGTGCGATCGCGGCAGGTCCGGGTCGGGCAGGGAGGCGGCGAGCTCCGCGACCGTCGGCGCGGCGTAGACCGTACGGATCGTGATCTCGGCGTCCAGCGTCGTGCGGATGCGGCCGACCAGGCGGGTGGCCAGGAGCGAGTGCCCGCCGAGCGTGAAGAAGTTGTCGTCGACGCCGATCCGGTCGAGATACAGGACCTCGGCGAACAGACCGCACAACATGTCTTCGGCCGGTGTGTGCGGCGCCCGGTAGGCGGCACCGCCGGAGTCCGGCTCGGGCAGGGCCTTGTGGTCGAACTTGCCGTTCGGGGCAAGTGGGAGCTGCGCGAGGGCCACAACGGTGGAGGGCACCATGTATTCGGGCAGGTGGCGGGCCGCATACTCGCGCAGCGCGGCGGTGTCCAGGCCGCCGCCCGCGCCGTCGGCCCCCGGCTCCAGTCCCGGCACCACATAGGCCACCAACTGCCTGCCCGACCGGCCGACCACCTCGCGCGCCACCACCGCCGCCTCGGCGACGCCGGGGTGTGCGGTCAGGGCGGCCTCGACCTCACCGGGCTCGACGCGGAAGCCGCGTACCTTGATCTGCGTGTCGTCACGGCCCACCTGCTCAAGGAGGCCGTCGTCGTTCCAGCGGGCCAGGTCGCCGCTGCGGTACATGCGCGCGCCGGGGGCACCGTAGGGGTCGGCCACGAACCGCTCCGCGGTGAGCGCTCCGAGACTGTAGTAGCCGCGCCCGATGAGCCCGCCGATGTACAACTCGCCCACCACACCGGGCGGAACGGGCATCAGGCCGGGGCCGAGGACGTAGGTGCGCACGTTGCCGAGCGGCCTGGTGCCCCCGGTGGCGACCCAGTCGGCCTCGGCCTCCATGGAGTTGACGGTGACGAAGGCCCCCTCGATGGATCGGTAGCCGTTGACGATCCGCGCGTCCGGGAGCGCCTCGCGCAGGCGCCGTATCAGCGGCACGGGCAGCGGCCCATCGGCGAGCGCCACCGTCTCCACGTCCTCGGCGCCCGCCAGGCGGTCGGCGAGCTCCTCCGACACCGACGGCACGGCGCTCAGCGCGGTGGCCGCCGGCTCGGCGTGCTCCCCCTTGTCCAGGGCATCGCGCGCAACGAGGAGGGTGCCGCCCGCGCCGAGTGTCGTGAGGATCTCGAAGACGGGCACATCGAAATCGACCGACGTGCCGACCAGAATGCAGGTGCCCGCGTGCATGCCCGCCGCCTCGGTCATCCTCGTGATGCCGTTGACGGCGGCGGCGTGCGTCATCGTCGCGCCCTTCGGCACACCCGTCGATTTTGAGGTGTACAGGACGTATGCGATGTGGTCGGGTCGGAGCGGCACGGCGACCGGTTCCGGGTCGCCCGGCCCGTCGAGGTCGAGCTCGTCGGCGTACAGGCACGGCACGTCCGTGGTGGGCAGTGCGTCCACCGTGTCGGCGTCGGTCAGGAGCAGCAGCGGCCGCGCCTGGAACAGGATCTGTTCCAGGCGGCCGCTGGAGCAGGCCGGACCGACAGGCAGAAGGCCCGCGCCGGACTTGAGGATGCCGAGCATCCCCACCACGAGCCGGGTCGAGTGCGGCAGCGCGAGCCCTACCAGCGTCTCCGGGCCCGCCCCGCGCGCCACCAGCTCGCGCGCGAGCCGCGTGGCACGCGCGTCGAGTTCCCGATACGTCAGGGACTCGGGCCCGCACAGCACTGCGACGGCGTCCGGGGTGCGTGCCGCCTGCCTCGCGAACAGCCCGGGGATCGTCAGCTCGGCGCGGGGCACCACCGTGTCTTGGACGTCGTGGAGGACCAACTGCCGTTGCTCAGGCGTGAGGACGTCGATCCGGCCCACCGGCATGTCGGGCTCGGCGAGGACGGCGCGCAGGAACGCGACGAGGTGGGTCCACAGCCGGCGAAGGTCGTCGGTGCTGTACAGCGTGCCGTTGGCGTCGATGCGCAGGTACAGGTCGCTGGTGGGCCGCCCGTCGAAGTGCAGGGCGATGTGCAGGTCGTCGACGGCGCCCACGGGCGAGCCGGGCAGCAGATGCGCCTTGGTGCCCGCGAAGGTCAGCTCCTGGATGAAGGAAGCGACGTTCACCGTGGCGCCGCACCGACTGACCGCCGAGCCCGGACCCACGGCCGCCTCGTCGAGGCGCAGTTCGCGCCGGATGTCGGCGAGTTGGCGCGCGCCGTGCCGGTGCACCTCCTTCATCTCCTCGAGCATCGCGCCGGTCAGCTCCCGGAAGGTGGAGGACAACGGCACGTCCATGCGCAGCGGGACGACGCTCGTCTGCGAGCCGAAGGTGTCCCTGGTGGCGGACGTGCGGCCGGACGCCGACGTCGAGATGGTGAACTCCTGGTGCCCGCCGAGGTTCCGGAAGCACACACCGGCCGCCGCGGTCAGCAGCGCCGCCAGCGGCACACGGTCGGCGTCCGCGGTCTCCAGCCATGCGTCGGCCTCCGCGCGCGGCACTGTCGCGCAGTAGTGCGTGACGGATGGCACCGAGGCACCGCTCTTGCCGCGCAGCCGCAGCGGTGCGGGGGCCTGGGTGAGGTAGTCGCGCCAGAACCGGGAGTCCCGCTCGAACTGCGGCGAATTGCGGTAGCGCACGTCCTCTTCGCGGATCAGGTCGGGCCCGCTGACGACGGACTCCCGGACCGGGGTGCCGGCGGCGAGCGCCGTGTAGCACTCGGCGACGCGCCGCGGCAGCAGCCGGAACCCCGTGTAGCCGTCCATCACCAGGTGATGGGCGGTCAGAAACAGCACACGCCGGGACTCGGACAGCTTGATGACACCCGCCCGGAACAACTCGTCGTGCTCCAGGTCGAACGGCCGCCACTCGATCTCGGCCGAGAGGGCCCGGGCCGCCGCCTCCGGATCGGCCTCGGCACTGACGTCCAGGGCGAGGGGTCGCCAGGTGGCCGCGGCGTCTTCCCGCACCACCTGCCGCAGCTCCTCGTCCACCTGCCGGAAGTTGACCTGCGCGGCGGCGTACTCGCGGTGGACCGCCCGAAGTGCGGCGAACAGGGTCTCCTCGTCGACCGGGCCGTCGATGAGCCAGCGTGAGCCCACATTGTTCGGCACGTCCGGAGTCAACTTCTGTGCCAGCCACAGGCTTTCCTGCGCAGCGGAAACGCCAAACGAGCGCAATGGGACCATCCCCCAGATGAAGTGTGC
Source organism: Streptomyces phaeochromogenes (assembly GCF_001418655.1). Taxonomy (GTDB): domain Bacteria; phylum Actinomycetota; class Actinomycetes; order Streptomycetales; family Streptomycetaceae; genus Streptomyces; species Streptomyces phaeochromogenes. Next base: position 65,261 of record NZ_LIQZ01000085.1, read on the forward strand.
CGTGCTGTCCTTGACGGCGTCGGCACGGGGGATGCGCGGCTGTGTCGGGCCTGCTCCCACCCCGCCCCGGCGAGAGCGGTGAACGGCTGCTCTCCGAGAGAAGTTAACGGACCGGAAGTGTCGGGTGTCCAGGGGTGAGCGCCCGTGGCGGCGGAAGGGTCGGCAATGGGCATCGCAAGTGTGAAGACGGCGCCGGACAGTCAGGCGTGGACCCACCCGACGGTGTACGCCGCCACCGCACGCGGTTCCCGTGGAACGAGCCTCACCTTCCCGGCCATAGTGGCGTGTTGTGGTGTCCTGGCGGCAGGACAACATACGCGATCGCGAACCGGTACGCCGCCACGTCCTCGCGCCGGCGGCGGTCGTCGTCTGCCCGGGACTCCGCGTCGCTCGGCTTTGGCACCGCGTGGCACGGTTCCCTCGCCCGATCGGGCATCGGGCGACCGTGGCGGTCGAAGAGTTTCGAACAGCTGCCAGTGATCACCTACCGAGGCCACAAGAACGGCAAGAAGGTCTTCGGCGTTGCCGAACTGCAAGCCCTTCCATCGGCCACATCGGCTCTGCCATACGAGCATTCATCGACGAACGCGGCTGGATGACGGTCTTCCGGCTCCCCGGCTACGCCCGGAACTCAGAGTGGGGCCAAGACCCTTCGCAGTTCTCGCAGCGGAACGTCGCGGACACGCCCTTCAGAGGGGTCGATGGGCGGGGGACGTGCCGGCATTCCAGCACCAGGACTCCGGGCTTCGCTTTGGCGCCGGGCATGATCACGTGAGAACCGGCCAAGTTCTGGCTGATGTAGCGGAGTTGGGAAGACGCAGGCAACCATGGGGGCGGTGGCTGGCGTTCCCAGGAGTGCGAGAGCCCAGGGATATGCGTGCGTTCATCCACCGCATCAGGGAGGAACCTCTCATGGTCGTACGTCGCCGCCGCGTCTTCATCGTCATCAGCGCCGCTCTGATCAGCGCCCCAGCGATGCTCGGTCTTGTTGGATGTGACCCGGATGATGCGGTGGATTGTGTACGGGCAGCTGATGCGCTGGCTGAGAGCGTCGGCATTCTCGGAGAAGCCGTAAAGGACGCGGCCCTGTATCCGGAGAATGCCGACCAGTCGATCGAGAGGGTCAGAGAAAATCTCGACGACCTCCGCGACAAGCACGACGACAAGGACGTACTCGAAGCCGTCGACGACATGGAGGAAGCCTTGGACAACGTGCAGGAGGCCGTGGACAACGACGACAGGACCCCCGACCTCTCACCGGTCATGAGCGCGACCGGACAGATCACCAAGGCCTGCGCGTCCTGATGGTCCGGCCAGCGCCCGGGCAGGCCGTGAGCTTCATGCGCCTACCTACCGCGAGAAAGCGGGTTCCCAAGGTCCAGTCAGAGGGAGGGGTTGAGTCAGTTTCTGGTGGATGCCTCGTCCGGGTCGGGTGAGCAAGCCTCGTCGTGGCGGGTCTGGAGGTCTTTGATGAGTTCGGTGATGTTCACGCGGCCGCCTGGAGAGTGGCGCGCCAGGCCGGAGCGGGCGTGATGAGGGGGCGGGCCATGTTCGCGGTGGAGTCCCAATAGACGGGTGAGGCAGAGCTGTCGGGCCGGCGGTCGTATTCGCGGGCCAGGTGCCGGTGCAGCCTCAACGTGCCGTTGACCTGCTCGACCACGCATCTCTTGGGCTGTGGGACGAAGCCCTTGCCTTGGTCGTCCGGGTTGCGGCGGACGACCCTGACGGTGATGTCCTGCAGCGCGCAGCGAATGATGACCTCGTCCTGGAACTCCTGGTCCACCAGGGCCTTCTCCAAGAGGTTCCCGCACCGCTCGGCCGCCTGGTCGGGCAGGGCTGTGCTGTCGTGTGCCGACGCGGCCACGACGACAATGCCGATGATCAGTCCCAGCACGTCGACGGCCTCAACCAGCAGCTCACTCTGGTCATCAAAGGCCAACTCAAACGCATGCAATATCGCCCCGCATACTGAATACAATCATCTCCGAGACCGGCATCATTCTCACCCAACCGTAAGAAGGCATTTCAATCTCGGTAGCGAGCTGGTGGCTGAATCTTAGGGCGGCAGATATCGCAATCAAGCGCTACAGAGGGGCGTTCACCGTCAAGTTATTGACACCGAGTGCGATTTGGACCGTCCCGCCGGGGGACGGGAAAGTTGGAGATTCCTCTTGAATACGAACCACTGCTTGCTCGCCATTGTCACGCGGAACGGTCATCTGTACCGTCTCATTCAGTGAATCGAGTCGAGGAGTGACATGGACAACGACGTGGCCAAAGGTCTGTCGCCAGTGCTACCAGAGCTTAGTGGCCTGCTACCAGACCTTCGCGGCACGGACATCACAAGCCTGCTGACTGACTACGCGCGAATGGCGAAGATCGTGTCAGTAGTGGAAGCCGCCCGCTTCCTGGAAGAGAACTTCGCGTCGGCACAGAATCTCGGAGGCCGGGAGAACCTCCTTCGCCATGCCTGCTGCTCGGTGGCGATGGACGGCGACGTGCTCGAGTTCGGTGTTATGGAAGGGCAGACCTTGGCCATACTCTGTGACGAGTTCAAGGAGCTTACTGTGCACGGGTTCGACTCGTTCAAGGGGTTGCCCGAGGACTGGACCCACGACAGCCCGACGGGCACGTACAGCGCGCAGGGGAAGCTGCCGACTCGCCTTCCGTCCAATTCAAAGCTGCACGTCGGCCTGTTCGAGGACACGGTGCCGAAGTACCTGGCCGGCACCGATGCTCCCGTTGCTCTCCTGCACATTGACTCGGACCTGTACTCCAGCGCCCGCACGGCGCTCTTCGGACTTGCCTCACGGATGCGGGCGGGTTCGATAATCGTGTTCGACGAATTCCTCAACTACCCCGGATGGCGCCAGCACGAGTACCGCGCCTTCATGGAGTTCGTCGACGCGTTCGACGTCAAGTTTCGCTACTTCTCCTTCGCATCGAGCTATCTGTCCGTTGCGGTGCGGCTCGACTCTGCGCCCAAGGTGAGCTGACTTCTCCAGGCGGGAGCCCTCCTGAGATCGGTTCATGTGTGGTGGTCGCGGGTGCTATGCCATTCGACGCAGCCGATGCCGTTATTGGCGGTGATGGCCCGGTAGGGACGGATAGCGGGACCTGCTCGGCTCGGGTCGGAGTGCGCAGGCAGCCCGTGATCCTCTGCCGAATCTGGATCATCCAGGTGTCACGCTCGGCTGCGTCGCCATCAACCGGACCCGCGCGTCGATGGTGAACCCGGGCGATCGCCGTGTTGGGCCGGCAGCCGACAAGCCAACGCGTTGTGGCCTTTGTCCAGGCTGCCGGCTCTGCCCGGCGAACACTTTGAGGCCACGTCAGGCGACAAACCACAAGGCGTACTTGGCCGCGGCCGTCTGCTCCGGATCGACGCCCTCCAGGGTGTGTCGCGAGCAAGACATCTATCAGGCGTTTCGTTGTGCCCAGGGCGTCGGCGGCCTGCGCCGCCCAGCACCATTCGCCGATACCGCCAGACCGCTCGTGCTGGTCAAGGACGGCCTGCAGCTCGCGCAGGACACGAACGTTGCAGCGAGCATGCGTGGGCTCGGCGTAGGTGTCGTAGGGCCCGGTCGGTCACGAGCGGCGCTCCCGCACCCTGGCGAGGGCAGGACACCATCGGCGGACAACGCCTCTGAGCGCTCACCTGCTCCGGCCGGGCGAGCCGATCAAGGGACGGTCCGGGCCGAGCGTTGGGGAGCCGGGGCGCAGTACTCGGCGTTCACAATGGGGAGGATGGTCTCCGCTCCCCAGTTGGCGTTGTAGTCGAACGCAAATTGGTGACGGCCGTCCTCAGTGGTGGCGGCCAGTGTCAGCCAGCCGATCATGCCTCCGTCGTGGTACCACAGGGTCGTGCCGCAGCTCAGTTCGAACCGCTCGATGCCGAGCCCGTAGGACGCGCCGGGGAAATCGGGGTTGTCGACGGTCGTCTTCATCGCCTTCAGCTGCCGCGGCGGCAGCAGTTTCCCGCGCATCAGGGCGCCGTAGAACCGGTTCAGATCCCCCGCGCTGGAGATGATGTCGCTGCTCCCCCAGCCCTGCGACCCGTTCATCTCGGTCACGTCGTCGATCCGATCCGGCTGCGACGTGAAGAGCTTGGAGTAGCCGCGGCTGCTCGGCCGGGGCAGGCGAATGCCGTTCCCGGGGTTGGACGTCGCCTTGAGCCCCAGGGGTTCGATGATGCGGTCGCGCACCTCGTCCTCGTACGATCTGCCGCCGATCTTCTCGACGATCAGTGCGGCCAGGATGTCATTGGTACTGGAGAACGAGTGCCTGGCACCGGGATCGAACAACGGCTCGTGGGAGAGCGCCACTCGCACACGCTTCTCGGGCGTCAGAGTGTCGTACCGGTGCTGGAGGTAGCCGTCGCCCTCCATGTACGTCTCGCTGTACTCCTTGTCGGCCAGATATTCGAACAGGCCGCTGGTGTGGTTCAGAAGCTGCCGCACGGTGATCTTGCGGCCATCGTTGCCGTTGCCCGTCACCAAGCCGGGCAGACGGCGCTCCACGGTGTCGTCGAGACTGAGTCTCTTCTCCGCCTCCATCTGAAGGAGGACGGTTGCCACGAATGTATTGGTGATATTGCCGGCGCGGAACCGGTCGTTCTTGCCTCGCGACTCACCTGTTTTCAGATTGCTCACACCCGATGCCGACTTCCAGACTCCGTTGGCATCACGGGCTTGGGCGGTGATGCCGGGGACACCGGCCTTCACGGCCGCGTCCATCGCGCGCTGAGTCGCTTGGTGGTGGACCGCCGCAGGGACCGTGTCCCGCGACGCCTGGCCGGGACCGGTGGTGAAAGCGGTGACCGCCATCGCACCCGCCGCAAGACCGGCCACGCCGGCCCTTGTTCTCTTCCGTATCGTCATTCCGCGCTCCTGGGAGTCGTCTGTACGCCGTCTTCGTGTGGTGTCGTCGGTGGTGGTTGCGCCCCTGCCGCATCTCCAGGAACCGTCGCGTCTACTCCCGCGATCGTTGCTCCAGCAAGACTTGCGACAGGGGCATTGGCCCGCAACACCCGTACCGATGTATGGACCCTGCTTCCAATGCCCTGCTGCGTGGCCCACGTCGGCGGACCGCCGGCCATAGAAGCAGCCGCTCCACCTCGAGCACGAGGACGCTGGAGCCGCGATATCACGCCAGCGAACGGCAAACGGCAGGGGAAGCCAGTGGCTCACGCCTCAGCTGTGATCGCCGAGGATGCCAGTGCGGCGGACACGAGTCGACCACCTGCTCGTTTTTCCAGGAAAGATCCCCGAGGCCGACCGAGGCTCTTTTGCAGATACCCCTGCTACCACGCAGAAACTCGCCATGAATTTCAATCCATGCGGCCATCGGCCTTCTTTCCGTATCCATCAAGCTTTCTGCAGGCAGCAGTTCCCGCCTTCATTGCCCCGGGGACATCAGCGGGCCATGATGGAGGGCCCGGGTGTCTCGTCGACAGGACAGCCCGACGGTTTCGTCGACTATTCTCCACATTCTCGCAACGCCTCATGGCCTCGACGCCGCAAAGTCCCCGTTCTCGTCACACCGTGAAAGGTGAGTGCTGTATGTTCGTCCCCAGCAACTACCGGGAACCGGACGTTTCATGGATGGTCGATCTGATGCGCGGGAACCCTCTGGCGCTGATGGCAAGCAACGGAACTCCCACTGACGGACCGTTCGCCACCCACCTTCCGGTCATCACCGACCCTCAGTGGGAGGGACTACCCGCCGGGAACTTGGCCGACGTGCCCTTGCTCGGTCACATGAACCGAGCCAATCCGCACTGGGCGGCGCTGAACACCGGGACAGCCATCCTGCTGACATTCACCGGTCCGCACGCCTATGTCTCGCCTACTGTCTATGACATTACTCCGGCCGCCCCGACCTGGAATTTCACCTCGGTGCACGTACACGGAGTCGTCGAAAAGATCGAGTCGACGGAGGAGACGCTGGGCGTCGTACAGGCGACGGTGCAGGCGTTGGAGAAGGAATTCGGCGACAGCTGGGACATGAGCGAATCCATCGGCTATTTCCGCAAGATAGTGCCTGGTGTGGGCGCTTTCCGTGTCCGAGTGACCAGGGCCGAGGGAATGTTCAAGCTCAGCCAGGAACAGCGCCCCGAGATTCGCGAGCGGGTGGTGCAGTCGTTTGCCGGGCGCGGATGCACCCGCCACGCGCAGACAGCGGATCTCATGAACCGCCTGTCATGACAGCTTTCCCGTGACGCGGGGTCCGCACCCCTCGGTGTACGGACCCCACAACCCTCACCGCGCCGGACAGACACCTCCGCCTGCCTCCAACGCGACCGTCGTACAGGCCGGTGGCAGGTCACTCGAGAGGCAAGTGCCGGTCGGCCTCGTTCAGTAACTGGCTGGCGGCGGCATCGAGCGTGGCCGTCACCCACTCCCCCAGCTCAGTGCCGGCATGGGCCGCTGCCTTGTGCCACCACTGGAGCCGGTTGTCGGGCACGGCAAGCCGGCGCGTCGCCGCCACGGCACTCGACTGCTGCGAGGTGCCCGCGCGCTCCGCCCTGATGGCGTTGCGCAGTTGCTTGGTGTTCCACTTCATCCGTTCGGCACGATCGAGCCAGGCTTCCTGCTCTTCGACAGGGAGCGACGCCAGCTCGGCATGGTGCTGGAAGCTGAGCGCGGGCCGCCGCCTGTGAAGTTCGAACCGCCGGGAAACCCAGGCGTAGTTGCGCAGCGTCTGGTACTGGAGGCCAGCCGCACGGATTCCGCGCTCGTAGCGGTCGGCGTATTGGTCCTTGCCGTAGATGAGCCAGTCCCCGAGCCACCAGGACGACGAGTTGAGCAGCCCGGAGAGCTGACGCCCGGCGCGTTCCCAGTCCTCGAAAGCGAGTCCTACGGGTATGTGCAGCCCCACCTTCGTGGTGAGTACCTGATCGCACCGCGGTTCCGCCCCGCCGGCTCTTCGCGCTTTCGGTGCGGCTTCTGCGGTCTTGCCGAATATGAGCGCCTTGGAGTCTCTGTAGTCGTCGACCTGATTCGCCATCACGCCTCCGTGGCAACGCGCGTATAAACCGGGCGGGTTCGCGGTGGCTCCCTATTGAATACAGAAAGCGTTCACCCCCGTTGTTTGCACATACGGACCGAGCGGTGACCACCACCCGCAGATAGCTACGGGCAACCTCAAAGAACCGGGCATTGCACGGTCCCGCGTTGAGATCGAGATGACCAACCGCCGCGCACCGAGTAGATCCCGACAACGATGCCAAGTTCAAGAATCTTGGCTCAATCGAACACTACTTTGCAGAGTTCGGGCGTTTAACGAAATCTTAGCGGCCCAATCCGCTGAATGGCGTGATTTGGAGTACGCACGCAGCGCTCACGGCATCTAGGTCAGACGCCGCACCAGATCACGCCCCGCCCCGAGCGCCAACCTCAATGACCTCGTCAAGACATACGCGTCTGGCATCCTTGCAGGTCGTAGCCTTGCAATGACAGCACCCCATCCGTGCGGACCATGACAGCGGCAAGTACCCATCCGAGAAGGTGTGGGCGGAATCCAGCCATCCTCGCGTGGCTTCACGCCCGGCGCCGATGTGCCATTGGAGACGCCAAGACAAATCAGCCAACCTCAGAACGTGGCGCCACACTGGAGCGCGCACTAGACTCCCGCCAACGCTCAGTAACGCCGGGGGAGTTATTGCGGCATGAATACGGTCCAGTCGGAGAGATCATCGACCTCGCGAGATGCGACTTACACCAACGGTTTCGAATTAACGCTGGATCGCTACTGCAGAACGATCTTCAAAGGCTTACGGCGAGTCGATCAACGCAACTGGGCACACGCCTATCTGAAAGGGCTGCTCGTCACGTCCGGCAAGAAGTCCGTGCGCCGACTCGCCACCGCGGTCTCCGACGACCCGTCCGCCGTGCAATCACTGCGACAGTTCGTCAGTCTCAGCCCGTGGAACTTCGACGAGGTCATGGAGGAGCTCACTCACTGGGTGGCGGACCATCGGCCCGATCCTGTCTGGTCCATCGGCCGGGCTGTCCTGCCCAAGCGCGGTGACCGTTCGGTGGGCGTCCACCGCTACTTCGACCTGTCCTCGGGCCGTACGCTCAACTGCCAGCTGGGACTGGGCTCTTTCCTGTGCGTGGGCACCGCTCAGGTTCCCGTCGACTGGTGCCTGTACTTGCCGACGACCTGGACGCAGGACTCGCAGCGGTGCAAGGAGGCACGAATACCGGACTCCGAGCAGCACCGGCCGCTTTGGTCGCACACACTCCGACTCGTCGACCGCCTGTCGGCCCGCACGAACTCCACGTCCTCGGTCGTCCTCGTCGACATGAGCGACGAACCCGACGTGGGGTACCTGCTGCACGGACTCGCCAAGCGCCGCCGCGACTTCGTCATCGCTGTGCCACCTCACTTGGCGGTAGTGCCCGCCGGCGAGGGCGCCCCGTCACCAGTGAGCGCAAGGACCCTGATCCTCACGCAGAGCCCGGAGACGGCTGTCGTTCCCCTGCCGGACGGACAGCAGCACATCACACCCGTACAGACGTCACTCGTTCGTCTGCAGGCCGGCTCCCTCGGGCGCTCCCCCGGCCCTCTCTACCGGCTCTTCACCGAAGTGCGCCCCAACCGCGCCCCGGCCCCACTATGGCTCACCAGCCTCGCCCACCACACCGTCGCGGAGGTCGGCTCGATCGCCGCGCTGCACGGGGGGACGGCGGCCGTGGTCGGTTCCATGGAACAGGACTTCGGGCTGCTGGATTTCGAGGGACGCTCGTTCCCCGGGTGGTACCACCACATGGCCCTGGTCTCCGCCGCGTACACCTTCCGGTGCCTGCGCGGGCTCACCTCTGTGTCGTCGCGCACCACTGCACAGCAAGTGCCGTAGCAACGCGGCGCGCGACTTCCTCCCGGTCGTGGGGGCCGGTTCCGGGATCGGACCGGCCCCACTGCACGCATCAGCGGCTGTACGCGCGTTTGTACGCCGCGCGCGACCGCCAGGCGACGCGACAGCTCCTCACCTTCGACAGGCGTGTCGGGCAGCAGTCGCCGAAGTCACTTCGCCGGCCACCACGCGAATCACCGAGGACGGTGAAGAACGCGTAGCCGAAGGCCATGTGGGCCAGGCGACAGCCCACCCCACAACATGGGCGAACCAACCTCATTGGAAGATCGCCGCAATGGGGCCGCCCGGCGGGAGAACGTGTCCGGGATCGCCGCAGGCGAAGCTCCTGCGGCGGGGGGGGTGAGGCCGCCCGTCAAGGTCTCGCCCATCAGCCGCCCAACGCCCTTGCGGCCCACCGCCAGGCCCTCGTGTCTCATGACGGCGTGCACGCGCAGCGAGCCGTAGGTCCGGCCGGATTCATGTGGATCTTCCGGGTCTGCTCGGTCGGCACGTCGTCGTGACGCTGCCGCTCGCACGGCTCCTGCTCTCGCCGGCGCCACCGATATCGGGCGGACGCGATGTGCCATTCCCGGAGTTCATGCTCGACGTCCAGGTGCGGTACTGGTCGATGAGCGTCATCACCTGAGCATATGAAAGTCGGGCTCACGGCACATCGAGATGGGCATTCTCCTTGCCTGCAACGGCTATCGGAGTCTCCGGATGCTTCCGGCGCGCATGTCGCTCAGCGCTGCCGCGATCACCTCGACGCCGGCGACGATGGTGTCCGGGTCGGGGGTGATGCTGATGCGGAAGCACTGCTGGGGGTGGCGTCCGAGGCTCTGGCTGTGCTCGGCGTCGGTGAAGAAGTGCCTTCCCGGTACGACGAAAACGCCCCTGCCCTTGAGCGTCTCGTACAGGCGCAGGTCGTCGAACCACTCCTCGTCCACCCAGACCCAGCAGAACATCCCTCCTTCGGCGGCGTGTAGGTGCCAGGCGATGTCCTCCGGCAGTGCCCCCGCCAGCAGCGACTCGACGAACTTCCTGCGCTCGGCGTAGAAGGGGCCGATGACCGATGCGACGAGCGTGTCGAGGACGTCGGACTGCAGCGCGTGGGCCAGCGCCGACTGGACCAACTGGGGTGCGTGCAGCGCCGAGTTGGACAGGAACGAGACGATCGGATCGATGTACTGCTCATCGGCGATGGCGAAGCCCAGGCGTTCCCCCGGAAGTCCGGCCTTCGAGACGGAGAAGACGTTGATGACGCGTTCGTCCCGCACCGGCGCCATGGACAGTCCGCCGATGCCTGGGAACGGGGCACCGTAGGCGTTGTCGACGACGAGCGGTACGTCGTGGCCTTTGGCAGCCGAGATGAGCCGCTGGATCTCGTCACGCGACGCGCACCGGCCGGCTGGGTTGCTCGGGCTGGACAGCAGCATGAGCCCGACGTCCGACAGCCTCTCAAGGGCGAGCAGATCGAACAGGTAGTGGAAGGATCGCTCACCCTGGAGCCGCAGGAGGGGCTCAACTCCCGTGATTCCGTCCGGCGTCAGAGAAAGGCCCTGGTAGCCGGTGTAGTCCGGGGTCATCGGCAGGACCAGCCTGGTGTCGCTGGTCGCGCCCGGCCCGGTGAAAAGCGCCGCGGCGATGAAGCAGAGCATTTGGCTGCCGGGCCCCACCACGATGTTGCGCGGCCCCACACCCCAGCCGTAGCGCCTGTTGAAGTAGTCGGCGATCGTGTCAACGAGTTCTGGCAGCCCGCGAGATGGTCCGTACCGGCAGCTGACATCCCCGAAGGAGGCGGCCAGAGCCTCGGCGGTCATCCGCTGCCAGGTGTCCATGACCTCGGGTATGGCCGCCGGATTTCCTATGCCGAGGTTGAGCCACTCCTTTCCGGTGGCGGAGCCAGTGGTGGCGGCGATGTCGTCCATGATGAGCCGAAGCCCTGACAGACTGGCCATTTTGATTCCGGATCGGGACAGCTCCACGTGGCGGCATCCTTTCCTGTCACTGCCGACGGGCGGCGAACGAAGTGGCTATGGCGCAGAGGACCTCCGCCGCGTGATCGAATACGGCCGAGCTCCCGCCGCCGAGCGCGTGCGGGCAGAAGCCGGCAGAAGTGGCCCACTCGCGTCAGTTCGCCGACCGCCAGGAAGCGATCCAGGACTTGATGCTGGTCCAGCACCTCCAGGGCGTGGGAGTGCATCCTGCCGGCCCGCAACTCGCCCGCCCGCTGCACGAGTTGCTCGACCACCACGTCGACGTCCGCCGGCCTCAGCTCGCAGGCGTACATCAGGCTTGTCGGCCCGGGGGACGGTCAATCAGCGGCCGGAGCCTCCACGGCATGGGGGGAGTGGACCTCGACGAAGGGCAAGATCTCACGGAAGCGCAGTACGGTGCCGTGGCAGTAGTTGGCATTGTGCTCAAGGCTCCGCTGCGGCATGTAGGGCATCTTCTGCCGAGCATGATGGTTGACGCGCACCATGACCCGTCCGGACTCGGCGTCTCCCTGCGCGTCGGCGTCGAGCATCTCGCGCTCCGTCAGCAGCCGAGCCAACTCCGCGGAGACCTCCACGATGAAGGTCTCGGCATCGCCCAGGCCGTGCACGGTGATCTCCGTGAACTCGTAGTCCGGCACACTCACCGCTTCGCGGTAGATGTAGGGCCGTGCGATGAGGTCCATCTCGAACGCCTGCCTGGCCATCGGGTCCGACCACCACTCCTGGGATGTGACGTAGTCGGCCAGCACCTTGTCGAATTCCTCACGATGGGTGCTGAGGATCATGTGCCCGATTTTTCCGCTGAGGAGCACGTCATAGTTGGTCAGGTTGGCCAACGACTCGGTGATGAGCTGGAGCACCTCGGAATCAGCCCGCTGTTGGAAGTAGCGCGAGACGCCGGCGAACAAATCGCCGTAGGAAATGATGCCGGCCGCGTCGAGATAGCCGGAGAGCAGGAACAGGCCGCGCATGTTGTACGTGGTGTGCATTGCGTTGTACAGCCAGTACGCCTCGCGGCATTCCTCCTTCGACACCCAGTTCGTGGCGACCACGACCTCCGCCTCGGACACGTCGCTCGGCACGGACTCCGTCGTCAGGCCGTAGAGTTCCACCTGGTTGTACATGGGTGTGTTGTGCAGGAGAAGCTGCGGATAGACGATGACGGTGTCTGCGTAGGACCGCGCCAGCTTCGTCAAGCCGTCCTTGAACGATTCGAAGGTCTCCCCCGGAAGGGGCCAGATCAGTTCCACATAGGAACTGATCTGCTTTTCCCTGAGCGTACGCTGCAGCTCGACGAAGGTCTCTTCGCGGATGTTGGCCCGGTCCACCAGTTTGAGCGACTCAGGATTCAGCGTCTGAAGCGAGATGGGCTGAGTCACCATGAGGTCACCGCGCACGAAAATCTCGGTTATCTGCGCCATGCGCTCCGGCCGGTTCTTGGTGGCAGCCATATACACGACCAGCGGGTAGCCGACTTCCTTTTTGCGCGCCACGATGTGCTCGGTCATCGCCACGTCACGGGGCGACTGCCCCCAGTTCGCGTCGGCGATGAAGATCCCGGAGAGCCCGTTGTCAGCGATCCAGTCGAGCTCGGCCCTGATCCGCTCCTCCTCGAACTTGATCACCTTCGAATTGGTGGCCGCTCCCCAGTAGCAGAAGGTGCAGCGGAAGGGGCACCCACGGTTCGTCTCCAAGATCCCCATACTGAACTCCTGGCCGTCGAAGACGCCCGTGAGGAAGGGGGAAGGAATTTCCATGAGATTACTGATCCGCGGCGCAGCTTCCGTGGTGACGAGTTCGCCGCCGGACCAAAAGCTGAGACCGGGAACCTGGTGCAGATCAGGTGTTGGCGTACTGAGCTGCCTGAGCAGCTCCACTGACGTCCTCTCCCCCTCCCCGTTGCACACATAGACGTTCTCCGGCGCATCCGCCAGGTAGGTTGCGGCGTGATTCATCACCTGCGGCCCGCCCAGCAGGTAATGGGCGTCCGGCTGGCGCTCCCGCAGCTCCTTCAGCAGCCAGCTGACCAGCTTCATGTTCCAGATGTAACAGCTGAACGTGTAGATCTGCGCATACTTCCCGGCCAGTTCCTCCAGCAGCTTGTGCCGGTCGTCGGTCACCGGGTAGGAAACTATTTCGAAGGTATGAGCCGCCCCTACCTCGACATCCTCCTGCGCGCACGCCTGGATGTATCCAGACGCAAGCGGCAGGATGTTCTCGTAGGTGGGAATCTCGACAAGCACAACCTTCTTGCGCTCTTGATTGCTGTTCCCGGTCACGGTCCTTATCGGGATGTTCTTAATGAGCATTCTGGACCTCCCGCCCCGAATCCTGTGCCCACTGGTCTATGCGTTCGGCCAGGTCGGCGAGGACCGGAGCATCGATCAGAACGCGCACCGTGAAATCGATGCTCCAGACGCGGCGGGCCTCCAGCACCACCTTGGTGGCCAGCAGCGAGTCCCCGCCGAGGCCGAAGAAGTCCTGGTCGCGCCCGACCTTGTCAAGCTTGAGGACATCGGCCCAGATCATCGCGAGCCGACGTTCTGTCTCCGTCTCGAAGTCGCCTTCCATTTCAAACCCCTGTCTGCGCTAGCGTTTTGTCCGCACCTTCGACGAAAACCCGAGGAGATGGCATCGCCACGGCACCGCGGGCGGCCGGCCCGCAGCGCCTGGTCAGCTCGCGTGCATCGGCGAGCACCTCGTCTCGCCGGGCAAGAGGTGACTGAGCAGGTAGCGGCGATCGAATCCGTCCAGGCCCAGGTCGCCGATGTCGGCTTCCGGCCGCCGGCCGGGGTGGTCGTGGTCGAGGACCAGGAGGGTTCGCTTACCTCGCATGACCAAGTCGCTCCTCTGCGTCAGCGGCCGGACTGCCCATGGCCTTGCAGGTGAATGCCCACAAGCGTCTGGGCGACCGCCTTACGGTCTGCCTTGCCGCTCGGTGTCCGGGGCAGTTCCGGCAGGACCGTTATGGAGACGGGCACCGATGGCCCCGGCAGTAGCTCGGTCAGTGCGGCCATCGCTCGGGCGACGTCAAAGGCGGCCTTCTCTCCGTCGACAGTGACAGCGGCTCGCAACTGCCGGGAACCCTCGGCGATCTCGATCGGAACGCATACCGCTTCCGCGACGCCTGGCTGCTCCAGCAGGCATGCGTCCACCTCCAGCGGATTCACCCGGACTCCGCGGATCTTCACTTCGTTGTCGGCACGGCTGACGTAGTGGATGACGTCGTCCTCGACACGCACCAGGTCTCCGGTACGGAAGGCCCGGTTGTGGCCGTGGCGGGTGAGGTCCAGTGGGATGTACCGCGCCGCGTTGAGGCCGGGCTGGTTGAGATAGCCCGTCGATAGGGGCAGGCCGGTCACCAGGAGCTCCCCCACCGCCGGCTCGCTCTGGTCGATCGGATCAACGATCACCTCGCAGCCCGGTAGCGGGCGGCCGATCGGCGGCAACGTCGGCCAGTGTTCCGGCGGCCCGGGCAGCGTGTGCGCGGTGACCATGGCGGACTCGCTCTGGCCGTAGTGGATGTTCAGTCGGCAGCCCGGCAGGCGCCTGAAGAAGTCTCTTACGGCCGGGGTGCAGACCAGCTGCTCGCCGCCGAGGTTCACCTCTTGGAGGGCGAGGTCGTCGAGTGAATCGGCGGCGGCAGCGGCGACGGTGAGCATGTTCAGCGCCACGTACGGCAAGAACAGACGCTCGATCCGATTGTCTGCCAGCCAGTCGAGAAGAGCGATCGCGTCACGGCGCAGTGGCTCGGGCATGATCACCAGAGTTCCCCCGCCGCACAGCGTGCCGAGGACTTCCTGGAACCACACATCGAAGTTGAGCGGCGTGAACTGGGCAGTGCGCAGGTCCGGTCGCACCGAATGGCTCCGCTGCCATTCCGCCATGTTGTCGATGGAGCGGTGCGGCAGCACGACCCCCTTGGGCAGGCCTGTGGATCCGGAGGTGTAGATGACATAGACGGGCAGGTCCGCCTGGCATGAGTGCCGCGGCACGACCTCGTCGCCGGGCGTGCTCTCAGTCGGCCGACCGGGCGCCGGCGGTATGCGCAAGGACTGCACACCAGTCGCGAACGCGGGCTCCTGGTCAGCGAACAGCAGCATCTTGGCACCGCTGTCGGTCTTCATGTGCTCAAGGCGCTTCACCGGGTAGCCGGCGTCCAGCGGAACATATGTCGCACCGATGTACACCGTGGCGAGCATCGCCGCCACGATCGCGGCGCTTCGCGAACCGGTGATGGCCACCCGGTCGCCCGGTCGGATTCCGTGATCCACCAGTACCGCGGCGATGCTCTTGGTCCACCTGGTCAGGTCGCGGTATGTCAGCACGTGGTCCTCGCCGCGGACCGCGACGTCGTCCGGCCGTGTCGCCGCGGTCATGGCCAGCGCCTCGAGCAGGCACGGCGGATCCGCCGACCCGCCCCATAGCGAGGGGAGCGGGCGGGGCACAGTCAGTGCTGTCGATTTACTTGCCATCTGCCATCCCTAGGCCAAGGAAGCTCAGCAGGTGAGTTCGCCAATTAGGCATTGCTGGATTCGGCTCCAAAAATCAGGGAGAAGTAATCCACCGAGTTTTTCTGGTCCCAGCCCGCGACTGAAGGACAGATCGGCCATGAGACACCCTGCAAATACACAGTGATGAAATCTCGCATTTGGCCGCCGAAAATCAGGCTACCACGAGCACTCGCCGAGGGTGACGCAAAGTGTGATTTACCTGGTTCATGCGACCGCATATTTCTGCGGACACATAAACGCCTGTTCCCCGCAGCACCAGAAGAATTTTCCCGATGGCATGGGGCCACGTCATAGGGTGGTCTTCGTACGGAATTTGATATCGCCCAGTACGTCACTCAAGTCTGCCAGCAGCGCGACCTCCTCACCTCTGAGGTAGAAATGCCCACCGGGCAGCACCCGGAGCCGGAAGGCACCGCGTGTCAATTCCGCCCAGCGGCTCATCTGCTCCGGGGTCACTTCGGAATCCTCGTCACCGGTGTAGCCGTACACCGGGCAGTCGAGCAGAGGTCGGCGGCCACCGGAGTAGTCGTCCACCAGGTGGTAGTCCGCACGGACCGCGGGGAGCACGATCTCCCTGAGGTCCGCGTCGGCGAAGACCGCGGCACGGCTCGCGTCGAAGCCGACGACATGCGCGATGATCTCCTCGTCCGTGCCGGAGATCATCTGCCGGCCGGCCAGCGCGTGCGTCGGCCGTCTGCCGGACACGCACAAGGCGGTCGGCGGACAGCCCCGTTCCTGGAAGCGCAGCGCCACCTCGTGCGCCAACGAAGCCCCCATGCTGTGGCCGAACAGCACCAGCCGATGCCGCGTGAGCTCGCCGAGCGCGTCGGCGATGTCGTCCGCAAGGGCTTCCAGCCGGGGCGGGAACGGATCGCCGAACCGGTCCTCCCGGCCCGGGTATCGGACGGCGAGCACGCCGATGTCCGAAGGCAGTCCCGAGGACCAGGTGCGATATGCGCTCGCCCCGGCGCCGGCGGCAGGGAAGCAGACGAGCTTCGTCCCGCATCCGTCGTCATCGCGGTAGCGGCGTATCCACCGCTCTTCGACCGGATTACTCATCGAAAGGCGCCCTTTCAACAACGGAAGGAATCATCAGTGCCATGGGCGAGACCGGGTGTCACGGGCTCTGCGGACGTTCAACAGATGTCGCCTCCGACCTCGGCGAGGACTGTGCTCCCGTCGTTCCGCCCTGCGCGCCGGGCGACGACAGAGTCGACTATCTCGCCGCTTCGTACCGCGATGTTCGACAGCAGCGAGGAGGTCAGGCCGTGGGTGTGCTCGGTACCGCCCTGAAGATAGATGCCACACCGCATTTCGGGGGCGGTGACGATGCGGTAGTCCCGCTCCACCCGGTACCGGCCGGCCTCGTCGCGCAGGCAGTGACGGTCGAGATCACCGAGCAGGTCCGTGGGCTCCATCGCGTTGTAGCCGGTCGCGCAGACGAGTAGATCGAAGTCGAGTTCACGAACCTCGCCGTCGGATCCCTCCTGGAGGGAGACAAGGGTCTCGGCGCCGGCACGCTTCACGCCGGTGACCCTGGTCAGGTTGAGGATCTCGAGGCGCTTGACCCCCCGGACGTCGTCGTCGTACGACCTTCGGTACAGATCCCGGATCACCTCGTCGTCGACGACCGAATAGTTCGTGTTGCTGTGGTACCGCCAGAACGCCTCCCTCGTCTGCTCGGTGCCGAAGTAGTAGTCGTCGACGGCTCCCAGGTCGAAGATCTGATTGGCGAAGGGGGTGTCGTCCGCGACGGAGTAGCCGTAGGACGGGATGACCGCACACACCTCGGCGTGTGGAAGCTCGTCGTACAGGAACCTGGCGATCTCCGCGGCGCTCTGGCCCGCTCCGGCCACCGCCACCCGGCGCAGTTCCCCGGGATCTGTCCGGCGGTACTTCTCCAGGAACTCGGAGCTGTGCCACACCCGTTCGTCGCGCTCGATCCCCTCGGGCATGCTCGGGACCAGGCCTGTCGAGATGACCACGTTCCGGGCCTCGACGACGCGGCCGACCCGGCCGGTGGCATCCGCCACCTCCAGCAGCAGGCTGTCCGACAGCTCCGGACCGGCGCCCGTCGACCGCCGGATCGACGTCACGTCGGAGCCGTACACGATGCGGTCGGCCACCCGTGCCTGCGCCCACTCCAGGTACTGGTGGAACTCCTGGCGCGTGGGAAAGAAGTCCTGGTTGTTGACGAACTGCGAAAGCCGCCCCGCCTCATGCAGGTACGCGATGAAACTGAAACTCGACGTCGGATTGCGGAAGGTAGCCAGGTCCTTGAGAAACGATATCTGCATGGTCGCCGACGGCAGCAGCATGTTGCGGTGCCAGCCGAAAGAGGACTGACGCTCGAAGAAAAGGCTGCTGATCTCATTCTTCAGGCCACTCGCGCCGTGCTCTTCCAGGGCGATGGCAAGCGACAGATTGGACGGTCCGAACCCAATGCCGACCACGTCGTAGATCTCGTGTTCACGATTACTCATAGATAATTCTCCCGCTGGCATGACCGCACGGACCGTACTCGCGTCTTCGACCGGTAATCTTCCGCTGCAGGAATGACCCGCGTCCGGGAGGCTGGCATTTCCATCGGTCGCGCCGCCAACGTAGCCCCGGCAAGATGAACCATTCAAGTACGCCGGCCCCAGCCGACGCATTCCGATGTAGCAGTGTATCCGTGTGGGTCGCGCATTCATGTCCTGCCGACAGGACATGAATGCACACGTAAGGCCTGCTTTCCTCTTTCACCGAAGCTCAGAGGGCTTCGCCGTCCTTCGTCCTCCTGCGCAGAGCCGGCCTGCTCGACTGGGCGAGGTCCTTCCACCTGTCCGACAGACCGGCGATGGTGCGTGCCGCGAACAACGTGCGGATGGACACCTCCAGCTTCAGCTCCGCCCTGATCAGGCCGACCAGCCGGATCGCCCGCAGCGAGTTGCCACCGCGGTCGAAGAAGTCCTCGTCGATGCCCACCCGGTCCAGATCGAGCACGTCGGCGAACGCCTCTGCCAGAACCCGCTCGGTGTGGTTGCGCGGTGCCCGGTACTGCCTGTCGTCGAACGCGGGCTCCGGCAGCGACGCCCGGTCCAGCCTCCCGCCGGCCGTCACCGGCAAGCGTTCCTGCACCACGAATACCGACGGCACCATGAACTCCGGCAACTGCTCCGCGCCGAACCGGCGTAGTTCCTCGACCGGAGGGACAGTCCCGCGGTCGCGGCCTCCGACCGGGACCACATAGGCCACCAGCCGCTGTTGCCCTGAGTCGTCCTTCCTCGCGACCACCACCGACTGTGCCAGCCCAGGGTGCTCGGAAAATACGTCCTCGATCTCGGCCGGTTCGACCCGTACGCCACGTATCTCTGCCTGGGCGTCGTCCCGGCCCACGTACTCGAGGCAGCCGTCGGTGCCCCATCGCACCCGGTCCCCGGTCCGGTGCATGAGCCCGCCGGCCGGGCCGAACGGGCAGGGTACGAACCGCTCCGCGGTCGGACCGGGCCGACCGGGATAACCGCGTGCCACGCCTTGCCCGGCCACGTACAGCTCTCCGGTCACACCCACGGGGACCGGCGCAAGCCCCGGCCCGAGCACGTAGAGGGCGGTGTTGTCCATCGGGCGCCCGACGGCGCCCGCGTGGTACACGGGTTCGTCCGCGGCCAGGCGGTGGGATGCGGCGAACACGGTCGTTTCCGTCGGACCGTGACCGCACACGATGGTCAGTTCGGGGCAGGCCTCCCGTATCCGTCGCACCGCGGCCTCGGACACGCGGTCACCACCGGTCCACACTTCACGCAGCCCGGCAACGGACTTGGGACATTCTGCCGCGATCGCCGAGAACAGGCCC
Organism: Streptomyces phaeochromogenes; assembly: GCF_001418655.1. Classification (GTDB taxonomy): domain Bacteria; phylum Actinomycetota; class Actinomycetes; order Streptomycetales; family Streptomycetaceae; genus Streptomyces; species Streptomyces phaeochromogenes. Next base: position 84,467 of record NZ_LIQZ01000085.1, read on the forward strand.
GGGGAAAGCCACGTCGTGGAGATCTCGTTCACCGCTCGCAACTCGGCCAGCGCTTCGATGTCCGGCTCGCCCGGGGCCACGACCACCCGGCCGCCGTTCAACAAAGGCACCCACAATTCGAGAGCGAGCGCATCGGAGGTGTGCGGCGAATGCCACAGCACGGTGCTGTGGCCGCCTTCGTGCCATTGGCGGTCAATGACGAACCGCTCCATGTTCCGGTGCGTCACGGCGACTCCCGTGGCCGCACCGGTCGACCCCGATCCGTACATCACGGCCAGCAGGTTGTCCCGGTGCAACGGGACCGGAGCCTCCCGCGCACCGTCGCTGTCATCGTCGGCGGTGTCCGACCCGATGTCGTCGAACAGAATCGCTGGAACATCCAGATCTGCGGAGAGCACTCCGGCTGACGCCGCGTCGGTGAGCAGTACGCCCACCGAAGAGTCGCCGAGCACCGATCTGATCCGCTCCACCGGGAACGTCGGGTCGATCGGCAGGTAGGCTCCGCCCGCCTTCACCACCCCCAGCAGGGCGACGGCCAGGTCCACCGATCGAGGCATCGCCACTGCCACGACCGTCTCGGGTCCGACATGCCGACGACGCAGCGCCTCGGCCAGCCGGCTCGACCGATCGTCCAACTCCCGGTACGAGACCGCCGAGTCCCCGGACACCACCGCGAGGGCATCGGGTGACCGCTCCACCTGGCGGGCGAACAGTTCCGGAACCGTCACCCCCGGCAGCGGCACATCCGTGCTGTTCGGCGCTGTCAGCACCCGGTCCCGCTCGGCGCCGCCGACCACGTCCAGCGCACCGACCGGTCGCGAACCGTCGGCCATCACGGCCCGGATGTACGCGATCAACTCCTCGCCGATGAAGCGCAACTCCGCGCGGGAGTACAGGACCACCGGGGCATCGAGCCGGATGAACAGGTCACTGTCGACGCTCCCGTCGGTGTAGACGCCGATCGCCAGCTCGTCGAAGGCCCCGGTCGTCGCACCGAGATGGCGCGCCGGGCTGTCGGCGAAGTGGAGCTGTTCCGCGAACTCGACGACGTTGAGAGCGACACCGAAACTGCCGCGACCACTCATGACCGTTCCGCCGGCACGCTGGATGTCCGAGTAGTGGCAGGCGGTGTGACCGAAGATCTCATACGTCTCGTCGACGATCGCGTCGGCAATCTCGGTGAAGGTCGCGTGAAGCGGAACCCCCACCCTCACCGGCACCACGTTCACCGCCAGACCCGGCGACCTGCTCGCCACGCCGACGCGATTGGCCACGGCCAGCGAGAAGAGGAGCTCCGGACGATCGCAGCGGTGCCGGAAGAACACCGCCGCGGCCGCGGCGAGCAGCGACGACATCCATACACCCATGGACTTCGCGGTCTCGGTCCAGGCGTCCGCCTCGGCACGCGGAACGGTCAGTGTGCGGCTCACCATGCCGATGGAGTCGGCCAACTGCGACCACCGGTCGGCGCTGCCCATCGGTTCGGAGAGCGCGGACCTCTTCGCGTCCGACAGAGCGACACGCGGAACCTGGGCGGGCGCCGGAGCGTCCGCCAGGTAGGTGCGCCAGAACTCCGTGTCATCGGCGAACGTCTCCGAGGCTCGGTACTCCGCCGCCTCGGCTGCGAACGACTCGGCATCCCACGGGTGCGGCAGGTCCGCTGCCTGCGAGCCCCGCGCCAACGCCGTGTACACCTCGGCAAGGCGCCGCGACAACAGACCTCCCGCGCCGTACCCGTCCGACACCAGGTGGTGGTAGGCGATCACCACGAGAGAGCGGGTCGCCGCGAGCTTGACCACGCCCAGTCGGAGCAGCAGATCGCGCTCCAGGTCGAACGGCTTCCCCACCATGTCGGCCAGCGCCTCACGGGCCGCCTGCTCGGGATCGGCCGTGTCGCTGAAATCCATGACGAACGGCCGCCAGTCCCCCAATTCCCGGGGAATCTGCCGCAGTTCACCGTCGTCGTCGACAAAGTTCACCCGCAGTATTTCCGCCTCACCCAGCACGTGACGGAATGCGGATTCCATGACCGCCACGTCCAGCTCACCGTCCACATCCCACATGAACAGGGCATGGTTCAGCGTTTCGGGAGACATTCTCTGCGCCAGCCACAACCCTCTTTGCGCAGACGACGCACCGAGCGAACGCACACGGATCATCTCCTCAGCGAACAGGCCCAGGAACCAAAGGAATTCGTAGATCAATTCCACCTTCACAGGTGTGGATCGGCCGGTCAAGACAACAGGATGCCGGGGCTGGCCAAGCCACTCCAGAACTCACGGTGTCCCGTCGACGGGACGGTCC
>NZ_LIQZ01000086.1:0-151 GCF_001418655.1 Streptomyces phaeochromogenes
TCGAGTCCGCGAACGACTGCGGATAGATCTGGTAGAACACGGCATCGGCCAGCCAGGCGGGCGCGGGACGGAAGGAGTTCATAGGGCGAGTATTCGGCAGAGCCCCAAAGGGGCGCGAGGCCGCGTCATCGTGCGGCTCCGCCGTGTGGGC
>NZ_LIQZ01000086.1:232-803 GCF_001418655.1 Streptomyces phaeochromogenes
GCGGACTCGACCTGTGCTGTGGCACCGGCGCGGGCATGGACGTATTGCGGACGGTGTGCCGGGAGCAGGTCACCGGCGTCGACATCAGCACCGGCATGCTCGCCGTGGCGCGGGAACGGGCGGTGCGCCCGGGCGGGCCGCCGACCGCGTGGGTACGCGGTGACGCCCGCGACCTGCCGTTCGGGCCGGCCTTCGACCTGGTGGTGAGCTTCGGGGCGTTCGGGCACTTCCTGCCCGGGGAGCTGCCGGGGCTGTTCGCTCAGGTCCACTCGGTGCTCCGGCCCGGCGGACGGTTCGCCTTCCCGATCGGGGCCCCCGCCCGCCCCGGTTCGCGCGGCTACTGGGCCCTGCTCGGCTTCGACGCGGCGATGCGCGTACGGAACGCCGTGTGGCGTCCCCCGTTCGTCATGTACTACCGGGATTTCCGTCTCGGCGACGTACGACGGGAACTCGCCCGCGCGGGCTTCTCGGTGGAGCTGTACGCCCTCCCCGAGTTCGGGCGCAGGAATGACGGCAGCCCCCGCTGCCGGATGGTGGTGGCGACGAAGCCGGGGAGTGCGGAGTAGCCGCG
>NZ_LIQZ01000086.1:846-29591 GCF_001418655.1 Streptomyces phaeochromogenes
CGCCGCCGAGGCCCGCGCGCCCTCGTCCAGGAGCCGCCACAGCGCGGGGTTGGCGACCAGGACCCGGGGATCGAACTCGACGCGTCCGCCGAACTCGTCGCGCAGGACGAGACGTTGGGCCACTCCGTCCGAGCGGCACACCGCCACGAGCCGGTCCGTGTACACGGACCGGTGCCCGAACAGGCCCTGGCACACGAGCTCGTCCTCGCACGCCGACACGCGGGCGGGCAGCAGCACGGCGAACAGGGCGAAGGCCAGCGTCCCCCACAGCAGGAACCGCAACGCCGTGAGGCGTCCCGAGCCCGCGTCGAACACCAGCAACAGCCCCAGCATCAGCGCGGCACAGCCCACGGCCGAGCGCGCCTCGCCCGCCCACGCGCGGTCGTGGACCCAGGTGCCGTCGTCGTACGCCGGCACATCGGGGAAACGACCGGACGCGGGCCCCTCGATACGTCGAGACATGGCGGCGACGGTAGGCACGCGCGTCACGCGGTGGGAGCGACTTGATGCTTCGCTGACTCTCCGGCCGGTGAAATTGACGCGTGTCGTACGGCGCCCGTCCGGAATGCAACCACCCGTCACTGTGTGGTTCTCATTTCGCGGGTGCGGAGATGCGGGTGCGGGGATGCGGGTGTGGGGCGGCCGGTGCGGGGGATGCCGGTCAGTGCCGGCTCAGGTCGCTGTCCTTGCGTGCCTTCGGGTAGGCGGGCTCGCCGCGGCGGACCGAGCCCGGTGCCCGGGCGGTGGGCCGGTCGGCGTGTGCCGAGGAGCTCAGCTGCCAGGGAACGCTGATGACCATCACACCGGGCGTGAACAGCAGACGGCTCTTCAGCCAGAGTGCGGACTGGTTGTGCAGCAGGTTCTCCCACCAGTGACCGACGACGTACTCGGGGATGAACACCGCCACGACGTCCCGCGGGCTCTCCCGCCGCAGCGAACGCACATACCCGACCACCGGCCGCGTCACCTCGCGATAGGGCGAGTCGACGACCTTGAGGGGCACGTCGATGCCGTACTCCTCCCAGCGCTCCCGCAGCGCGAGTGCCTCGTCGCGGTCCACCGACACCGTCAGCGCCTCCAGCCGGTCGGGCCGCAGGGCACGTGCGTACGACAGTGCCCGCAGCGTCGGCTTGTGCAGTGTCGAGACCAGCACGATGCCCAACACCCTTGAGGGCGGGACGAGTTCCTCGCGCGGGTCCGTCACGGCGAGCTCCGCGGAGGTGGCGTCGTAGTGCCGGCGGATGCCCCGCATCATCACCCACAGCACGATCGCGGCGAGCACCGCGAGCCACGCGCCCTGCAGGAACTTCGTGGCGAGCACGATCACCAGGACGAGGCCGGTGACCACCGCGCCCAGCGCGTTGATCACGCGCGCCGAGTGGTGGCGGCGCCGCAGCGCCGGGTCGGTCGTGGCGCGCAGCTCGCCGTTCCAGTGCCGGACCATGCCCGTCTGCGACAGCGTGAACGAGGTGAACACGCCCAGGATGTAGAGGTGGATGAGGTTCGTGACATTCGCCCGGAAGCCCCACAGCAGCAGACCGGCGACGACCGCGAGCGCCATGATGCCGTTGGAGAAGGCGAGCCGGTCGCCGCGGTTGTGCAGCTGACGCGGCAGATAGCGGTGCTGGGCGAGGATCGAGGAGAGCAGCGGGAAGCCGTTGAACGCGGTGTTCGCGGCGAGGACCAGCACCAGCGCGGTGGCCGCCTGGATGAAGTAGAAACCGACACTGTTCTCACCGCCGAACACGGCGGCTGCGATCTGTGCGATGACCGTGCGCTGCGTATGGTCCTCGCAGTTGCCGTCCAGGCCGGTGAGCCGGCAGGCGTCATCGGTGATGTGCACCTTGGAGACGATCGCGAGTGTCGTGACACCGACGAACATGACGATCGCGATGGCCCCCATCGCGACCATCGTGGCCGCCGCGTTCTGCGACTTGGGTTTGCGGAACGCCGGTACGCCGTTGGAGATCGCCTCCACGCCCGTCAGCGCCGTACAGCCGGACGAGAAGGCCCGCAGGACCAGCATCAGCAGTGCCAGCCCGGCGAGATTCACGTCCCCGGGCTCCGGTGTCACGCCGTACTTCGCGCTCTCGGCGACCGGCGCGTCACCGAGCAGATAGCGGACCAGACCGGTCCCGACCATGATCAGTACGCCGCCGATGAACAGGTACGTCGGCGCCGCGAAGGCGTTCCCGGACTCGCGGGTGCCACGCAGGTTCATGGCGGTCAGGACCGCCACGAAGGCCAGTGCCAACGGGACGCGGTACTCGGCCAGTTGGGGGATCGCCGAGATGATGTTGTCGACCCCCGAGGCGACGGAGACGGCCACCGTCATCACATAGTCGACGAGCAGCGAGGCCGCCACCACGAGACCGGCCGACGGGCCGAGATTCGTGGAGACCACCTCGTACGAGCCACCGCCGCTCGGGTAGGCGTACACCACCTGGCGGTACGAGAGCACCACCACCGTCATCAGCGACACGACCGCCACCGCGATCCATGGCGTGAAGTGCAGGTACGCCAGCCCGCCGAGGGTGAGCACGAGCAGGATCTCCTGCGTCGCGTACGCCACCGACGACAGCGGGTCGGAGGCGAAGATCGGCAGGGCGAGCCGTTTGGGCAGCAGCGTGCCCTGGAGCTCTTCGCTGCGCCTGGCCCGGCCGATCACCAGGCGTTTCAGCAGACCGGTCACGTTGAACACGGCGCGAGCGTAAACGCGGGAGCGGTCCGAACCCGGGGAGCCCTGCCCGGCAGGGCGTCAGGACGGCGTCAGGTCCGGCGAGATCGCTACGGATGGCGTAAGAGCCGGGGCCGGGCCCCCAGGGTTCACCTGTCCTTCGTGCCGCCCCCATCAGTCACGACGGGCTGTTGTCAGTGGCCCGCGCTAGTCTGCGCAGATCTGATTGTTTGGCCCGATCTGGGAGGTTTTCATGGCCTCGCGCCTCAATCCGTACATCAGCTTCGACGGTGACGCCCGGCAGGCGTTGGAGTTCTACAAGGAGGTCCTCGGCGGCACCCTGGCGCTGAACACCTTCGGGGAGTCCGGTATGGCGGACAGCCCCGAAGCGGACAAGATCATGCACGGCATGCTGGAGACCCCGAGCGGGTTCACGCTGATGGGCGCCGACACCCCGCCGGGCATGAAGTACACCCCGGGCGGCAACTTCTCGGTGAGCCTCAGCGGTGACGACGAAGCCGAACTGCGCGGCTACTGGGAGAAGCTGTCCGCCGACGGCACGGTGGCGGTGCCGCTGGAGAAGCAGATGTGGGGCGACGTGTTCGGCATGTGTACGGACAGGTTCGGCATCCCCTGGATGGTCAACATCACCGAGACACAGGGCTGAGCCGGCCACCCGCAGGAAATCGGGCCCGGACGCCCGTCCCAGGTCCCGCCGACCCGACGGTCGGCGGGACCTCGCCGTTTCCGCGGCCGTGGTCGTGGCCTCGTGGCCGCCACCGGCGCCGGGCGGCCCGAAGAACAGGGACGAAGGCCCTACTCCGGGGGCCGTCTCGTCAGCGTCCCGTCAGTCCGTGGCGGTTTGCCGTCAGCATCCCGTCATGAAGCGCGTCGGCGGCCGGGGAAGCCGGCGGGAGGGGGCATACCTTCGTGGCACGCCCCGGGTTCGCCTCCCCGCGCCGGGGCGGCATCACGTCCCACCACCCGGATCCTCCAGGAGACATCCCATGACAGACCTCGTGTGCGCCGAAGACCCCGAGCCCTCAGAACGGTTCCCGGCCGGGCCCCTGTACGTACCCGTCCGGCCGGGACCAGCAGGATGCTCGACCCGGCTGTTCCGCACACCCCTCGGAGCCCGGACCGCCGTCGGCTTCACCAGCAGGGACCGGTTGACCGCCACCCTCGGCGACGGACAGGCCTGGATCCGGCTCGCCGAGCCCGTGCTCCGCGCCCTCACCCAACCGCTCGGCGTCACCACGGTCACCGTGGACCCCCAGTTCTCCGCACCCCCGGCCGGACCAGCGCCCCGCGCATGGGAGCCGCGGGCCGCCGAGGTGCCGCGCGCGAGCGGGGCGAACACCCGCGCCGTACGGGCCGTACGGACCGTCTGAGGCCGGAAAGGGAACCCGCGATGACCACTCTGCACGAGCCCGCCGTCACCACCCGCGCCTCCGACGACCTGTCGGTGTGGCCCGCCTCCACCGCCCGGCACGACCGGGGAGACCTCACCGTCGGCGGCGTACCCCTCACTGAGATCGCCGACCGCTTCGGCACTCCCGTCTACGTGCTCGACGAGGGCGAGGTCCGCGCACGCTGCCGCACCTACCGGGACGCCTTCCCCGAGGCCGAAGTCCTCTACGCCGCCAAGGCGTTCCTGTGCCGTGCCATGGCCCACTGGGTCGAGGAGGAGGGCCTCGGCCTGGACGTGTGCTCCGCCGGTGAGCTGGAACTCGCCGTCACCACCGGCTTCCCGCCCGAGCGGATCGTGTTGCACGGCAACGCCAAGTCGCCGCACGACCTGGAGAGCGCGCTGCGCCTGGGCGTCGGACGCATAGTGATCGACAGCCCCTCGGAGATCGCACGGCTCGCGGCGGCGGTCGGCCCCGGCGGACACCAGAAGGTGATGGTGCGGGTCGTCCCCGGCATCAGCGCCGGCGGCCACGAGAAGATCCGGACGGGCACGGACGACCAGAAGTTCGGCCTGACCCTCACCGACGGCTACGCCCAGCACGCCATCGCCCGCATCCTCGACCAGCCGCAACTGCAACTCACCGGCCTGCACTGCCACTTGGGATCGCAGATCACCAGCGTCAAGCCGTATCTCGCGGCCGTACGACGCATGGTGGGGCTGATGGCCCGACTGCGCGACGCCCACGGTGTCGTACTGCCCGAACTGGACCTGGGCGGCGGTCACGGCATCGCCTACCGGCCGGGGGAGGAGGCACTCGACCTCACCACGCTGGCCCGCAGGGTGCGCGCCGAACTCGTCGAGAGCTGCGCCGCCGCCGGGCTGCCGGTGCCGCGGCTGCTGATCGAGCCCGGGCGCGCCATCGCCGGACCGGCGGGCCTCGCGCTCTATCACGTGCTCGCGGTGAAGCGGACCGCCGAGCACACCTTCGTGGCCGTGGACGGCGGGATGAGCGACAACCCGCGCCCCGCGCTGTACGGAGTGCGGTACGCGCCCCGGCTGATCGGACGCCACTCCACCGCGGAGCCGGCCCCGGTGACCGTGGTCGGCCGGCACTGCGAGGCGGGCGACATCCTCGCCTCGGACGTCCGGCTGCCCGGTGACGTGCACCCGGGCGACCTGCTGGCCGTGCCGGTGGCCGGTGCGTACCACCTCTCCATGGCCTCGGGCTACAACCTCGTCGGACGCCCGCCCGTGGTCGCCGTCGACCGCGGTCACGCCCGGCTCCTGGTCCGCCGGGAGTCGCTGGAGGACATCCGCAGCCGGGACGTCGGCCTGTAGGCGGGGACCCACCACCGGGCGGGTGACGGCCCGTCCTCGCCCGGAGGTGTTCATCCCGGTCAGCGGCCCGGTGACCCATACGCGGAGCGAACGGAATTCGGTGGCACACTGACCCGGTCACCGAAGGAGACCGACCCGTGCCCATGATCAGCAACCTGAGCAGAGCGGTGCGCCGCGCCTACCGCCGCACCGTGGACCTCAGCCATCCCGCCCGTTCCCCGCTCGGCAGCGCGGTGGTGAACTGCGTGGTCTACCGCGAGGGCGGACGGCAGCCCGGCGACTGGGCACCGGACGAGGCGATCCGGCGGGCCCGCAAGGGCCGGGGCGGCTTCGTCTGGATCGGACTGCACGAGCCCACGGACGAGGAGTTCGCGGGCCTCGCCAAGCTCTTCGGCCTCCACCCGCTGGCCGTCGAGGACGCCGTGCACGCCCATCAGCGGCCGAAGGTCGAGCGGTACGACGACACGCTGTTCGCCGTCTTCAAGACCGTGCGCTACGTCGAGCACGAGCGGCTCACCGCGACGAGCGAGGTGGTGGACACCGGCGAGCTGATGGTCTTCATCGGCCGCGACTTCGTGATCACCATCCGGCACGGCAGCCACGGCTCCCTGGGCCCGCTCCGCGAAGCCCTGGAGAGCCTGCCGGACCAGCTCGCGAAGGGGCCTTCCGCCGTCCTGCACGCCATCGCGGACCACGTGGTCGACGACTATCTGGAGGTCACGGACGCCGTACAGAACGACATAGAGGCCGTCGAGACCGCCGTCTTCGCCGAGCACACCGCGCGCGGCGACGCCGGACAGATCTACCAGCTCAAGCGGGAACTCCTGGAGCTCAAACGGGCCGTGGTCCCGTTGGCCCGTCCCCTGCAGATCCTCGCCCACGAGCCGCCGGCGGCCCTCTCCCCGGACATCCAGCCGTACTTCCGCGACGTCGCCGACCATCTCGCCCGTGCCACCGAGCAGATCAACGCCTTCGACGGGCTGCTCGACTCGATCCTCCAGGCCCACCTCGCGCAGGTCACGGTCGCCCAGAACGAGGACATGCGCAAGATCACGGCCTGGGCCGCCATCGTCGCGGTCCCCACCATGATCTGCGGTCTCTACGGCATGAACTTCGACCACATGCCCGAACTGCGCTGGACGTACGGCTACCCCCTGGTCCTCGGCGTCATCGCCACCCTCTGCTTCGTCATCCACCGGGGCTTCCGGCGCAACGGCTGGCTCTGAGCCGGGCCCGCGAAGCGATCACCGCGGGCCTCGGCTCCCGACGAACCCGCCTCAGCTCCTGATGAAGTCGAGCAGGTCCGCGTTGAAGGCCTTCTCGTACTCGCCGACCAGGCCGTGCGGAGCCCCCGGGTACACCTTCAAGGTGGCGTCCTTGACGAGCTGCGCCGTCTTGGGGGCGGCAGCCGCGATGGGCACGATCTGGTCGTCGTCGCCGTGTGCGACCAGCGTCGGTACGTCGATGCGCCCCAGGTCCTCGGTGAAGTCCTGCTCGGAGAACTGCTCGACACAGTCGTACGCGGCCTTCAGCCCGACCTGCATGCTCCACAGCCAGAACGAGCGGCGCAGGCCCTCCGAGACCGTGGCACCGGGCCGGTTGAAGCCGTAGAAGGCCTCGCTGAGATCCCAGTAGAACTGCGAGCGGTCCGCCTCGACGCCGGCCCGGATGCCGTCGAAGACCTCCCGCGGGCTGCCCTCGGGGTTGGTGTCCGTCTTGAGCATCAGCGGTGGTACGGCTCCCAGCAGCACGACCTTGGCGACCCGCGCGGTGCCGTGGCGCCCGACGTACCGGGTCACCTCGCCGCCGCCCGTCGAGTGGCCGACCAGAACCACGTCGGTGAGGTTGAGCTCGTCGAGAAGCTCGGCCAGGTCGTCCGCGTACTGGTCCATGTGGTTGCCCTGCCACGGCTGACCGGAGCGGCCGTGACCACGACGGTCGTGGGCGACGGCACGGAAGCCGTTGCCGGCGACCAGCCGGGCCTGTCCGTCCCAGGCGTCCGCGTTGAGGGGCCAGCCGTGACTGAAGACGACCGGCCGTCCGGTGCCCCAGTCCTTGTAGAAGATCTCGGTTCCGTCGCTGGTGGTGAAGGTTCCCATGGGGGTGCCTTTCCTTTCGCACGTTCTGGATCTCTGCAGGTGGCCCCTTGTCGATGGTGAGCGAGTGGGCCCGGTTCGGCATCTCGGCGGCCGTTTCGGACGTGCCTTCGACGTTAGTCCGGCACGGCACGCCTGCCATCCGTCACGTGACGGCATTCTCGGACCGTTGTCTCTCGGAGGCCCGGGTCCGGGTGTCTCTCAGAGTTCCGGTGCCGCTCAGAGATCCGGTTCGTCGAGGACGCCGTCCAGTGCGAGCCGGATCGCCGCCTCCGGGCTCAACTCCCGTCCCTCGCTCACCGCTTCGGCGAAGACGGTGTCGCCGAGGGCCTTGCGGAGGTGGCGTGCGTACTCCCGGCGGAAGACGGTCGTCCCGCTGTCGCCGAGCTGGGGGAGTCCGGCCGCGTGCCAGAGGCGGGTGCCCGCGCCCAGGAGGCGGGCGGCGCGTTCGGGCTCGCCGCGGGAGGCCTCCGCGGCGACCAGGAGGTCGGCGACGGCCGCGGCGCCGAGCCGGTCGTGGACGCGCCACTTGGCGGCCAGGGCCTCGCGCGCGGAGACCAGCGCGTCGTCCGGCCGTCCGAGCCCGATCCCGGCGAGGGCGACGAAGAAGTCGCCCCAGGCCCTCATCCACAGTTCACCGCGCTTGGCGCAGTCGGCGCGCAGGCGCTCGGCCACCGCCGCACACCGCTCGAACGCGCCCTGGCCCGCCAGGAGATACGCCTGCAGCGCCAGCGTGAGGAGCTGGAAGAACTCCGCTCCGCCCCCGCCGCCGGGCCCCTGCGTGCTGCTGCCGTACAGCAGCGCGGACCGTGCCGACTCGCCGCGCACCGCGAGACTCGCCCCGGTCAACGGCAGTGCGGGCACGGGAAGTTGGCGTTCCTCGGCGAGCCACACATATGCCGCGCTCACCGACTCGGCGGCGTCCAGGTCGTCCGGCACCACGGTGACCAGCCGGTGTGCCCAGGTCGCCAGCGTGTGCTCGGGGCCGCCGTCGTGCGCCCGCCGCAGCGCGCGCTCCAGATGGCCGCGGCCCTCCTCGGCGAAGCCGCAGGCGAACCAGAAGTACCAGAGCGTGCCCGCGAGTTCGAGCGCCGACTCGGGCTCCGGTGCCATCAGGCACTCCTCCAGAGCGACCCGCAGGTTGGCGTGCTCCACGCTCAGCCGCTCGGCCCACATCCGCTGGCCCGGGCCCAGCCACTCGGCCTGGCCCTGGCGAGCGATCCAGCGGAAGTAGTCACGGTGACGGCCGCGTACGGCGTCCTGCTCGCCGAGGCCTTCGAGCCATTCGGCGCCGAAGGTGCGGACCGTGTCGAGCATGCGGTAGCGCCCGGCCACACCGTCGCCCTCGCGCGTCACGATCGACTTCTCGGTGAGCGACGCGAGCAGCGCCAGGATCTCCTCGGCGTCCAACGGCCCGCCGTGGCACACGAATTCGGCCGCCTCCACGTCCCAGCCGCCCGCGAACACCGAAAGGCGGGCCCACAGCAGCCGCTCCAGCGGGGTGCACAGCTCATGGCTCCAGCCGATCGCCGTACGCAGCGTCTGGTGCCGCGCGAGCCGCGGCCGGGCGGGGGAGACGAGCAGGTCGAACCGGGAGTCGAGGCCTGCCAGGAGCCGGTCGAGGGCGAAGCCGCGCAGCCGCACCGCGGCCAGTTCCAGGGCCAGCGGGATCCCGTCGAGGCGGGCGCAGACCGCCGCCACGCCGGCCCGGTTGGCGTCGGTCAGAGCGAACGACGGCACGGCGGCTGCCGCGCGGGCCGCGAACAGCGCCACCGCGTCGTCGCGTTCGCCGAGTGGCAGCGGGGTCACGGACAGCAGATGCTCGCCGGCCACGCCCAGTGGCTGCCGGCTGGTGGCCAGAACACGTAACTCCGGTACGTGTGCGAGGAGTTCCTGGACGACACGCGCGCACTCGTCCAGTACGTGATCGCAGGTGTCCAGGAGGAGCAGCAGCGGACCGTCGTCGAGATGCTCGTAGACGGCCTCCAGGAGCGGGCGCAGAGTCTGCTCGGTCAGCCGGGTCGCCTCGGCCAGGGCGTTCGTGAGGAGGTCGGGGTTCTTGAGGTCGGACAGTTCCACCAGCCACACGCCGCCGGGGAAGGCGGCCCTCACGGCGTGCGCGGCCCGCAGCGCCAGCCGTGACTTGCCGACGCCTCCGGGGCCGGTGAGGGTGACGAGCCGCGCGGTCCCCAACAGGGCTGATATTTCGGCCAGTTCGGATTTGCGGCCGATGAAGGTGTTGGGTTCGGCGGGGAGATTGCCGGTCCTGCCGTTGCGCACCGAGGCCGCCATCGCTCCCCCCTCACCCGACCGATGGCGGTCACCCTAACGCCCGGGAACGCCCGTGTCCGACACCTGTCCGGGTGACCGGTATTCGGGCCGTCGCCCTCACGCCGAGGCCGTATTGGGCGTAGCGTGGATGCGTCCCGGCACGCCGAGTGGTGACCTTGGGAGGTGCGGGGGATGGACACCGTGCCCGCACCCAGAGCAGTCGGAGAGATGCGCGCCGGGGACCATCTGCTCCTGGGCTACGAAGCGGACGAGGAGCGCGAGACCGTGGTCGCCGCGTTCCTCCTGGACGGGCTGGCCAGCGGCCACCGCGGGCTGGTGCTGGGCCCGGCCGATCTGCCGGCCGACCTCGCCCTCACCTTCCTGGAGTCCCGCGGCTGCGCCGTCGACGACGAACTCGCCGCCGGACGGCTGAGCGTGGACCCGCACCTCGCGACCCCCGACGGCCTGTGGGACCTGGACGAGGTGATCCGCCGCGAGACGCGCCGCGCGGTCGGTGACGGCTACCTCGGCCTGCGCGTCAGCATGGAGATCATGCGCGGCCAGGCGGGCAAGGGCCTCAAGACGCTGCACGACAGCGAACTCCTCCTCGAACCCGTCTTCGCGTCCCTGCCGGTCCTCGGCATCTGCCAGTACGACCGCCGTGTCTTCGACGAGGGCGAGCTGGCCCCTCTCGACGGACTGCACCACGGCCGGGTCGCCGCCGACCTCGTCTGGCACGACGAACTGCTCTCCATCACCCGCACCTTCGCCCCGCCAGGTCTCGCGCTCGCCGGAGAGGTCGACGACACGAACGTGACCGCCCTGGCCCGCGCCCTGCACGCCGAGACGGCCCGCGCCCGCGCCCGCCCGGTGAACGGGGTGCGCACCCGGATCGACCTGCGCGACCTGCGTTTCATCGACGTCGGCGCGCTGCGCCTGCTGGTCTTCGCGGGCGGCGCCCTGTCCGCGTCCGGCGGCACCCTCGTCCTGCACGGCGTCGCCCCGCACATCCAGCGGCTGATGCGGGTCACCGGCTGGGACCGGGTGCCCGGGCTGGTCGTAGAGCAGTCGGATCTGTAAGAGGACCTGGCGGAAGGAGCGGCGCCCGTGAGCCGTACGCGGTTCGTCCACCAGGCGCTTTGCTACGGCTCGGACGACGAGTTCCTCGACGGGACGCTCACCTTCGCCCGCGACGGCCTGGACGCCGGCGACACCGTCCTCGCCGTCGTCGCGTCCCACAACATCGGCCTCCTCGACGAGGCGCTCGGCGATCGCTCCGAGGAGGTCGAGTTCGTCGACGCGAACGACTGGTACGGCAGTCCCTCCCGCACCCTGGGCCGCTACAACGCCTACTGCGCCGCGCACTACACGGACGCGACCGGCCGCCCGCGCGGGATCCGGGTCATCGGCGAGCCCGTCTGGTCGGACCGTACGGCCTTGGAGGTCCGGGAGTGGATGCGCTACGAGTCCCTGCTCAACATCGCCTTCGCGGGCACCGGCCACTGGATCCTCTGCCCCTACGACACCCGCGCCCTCCCGGTCGGCATCATCCGATCGGCGGTCCGCACCCACCCCGAACTCGCCCTGGGTCCAAGGCAGTCGGCACACTGCGGTCGCTATGTGGACCCGGCCGACTTCTACGCCGAGTGCGACACGACTCGGCCGCCGGTACTCCCAGCGGGACGCGACGACGTTCCCTTCGCGCGGGGCCGGTCGGCACACGTGCGGCGCGCGGTCTCCGCGTACGCCCGTGGCCTGGGGGTGTCCGAGCAGTTGACGCACGACATCGTGACCGCGGTGCACGAGACGGTGGTCAACTCCGTGCGCCACGGAGGCGGCCGGGGTGTCCTGCGGCTGCGCAGCGACTCCGAGTACGTGATCTGCGAGATCTCCGACCCCGGCACGCCGGCCGCGCCATCGGCACCGCCCCCGCCCCCGCAGTTCCCGGGACATCTGCCACCCGACCCGAGTGCCGCGAATGGCCACGGGATGTGGGTGGTACGGCAGTTGAGCGACCTGGCCACTCAGACGCTGGACCCCACGGGCTCCGTCGTACGCCTGTACTTCGGGAGAAGCGCAGTCCTGTGACGGGAGCGAGGGGCCGAATTCGCGGGGTGTTCAGAGTGCGGTGTAGAGGGCGTCGACGAGTGCCATCTTGCGTGGGTCGTCGGCGATGTGCGGGCCCATGCGGTTCATGACATAGCCCAGCGAGACGCCCGTCTCCGGGTCGGCGAGACCACAGGAACCGCCGAAGCCGTCATGTCCGACAGCCCTCGGATTCGGGCCGTAGGAGCGGCCCGGGCCGCTGAGCCAGAGGCCCAGGCCGATCTCCGTCTCGCTTTCGAAACCGGCCCCGAGGACCAGGTCCCGGCATGCGCCCTGTCCCTCACGGACCCGCTCGGCGGCCTCCGCGGAGAGGACACGCTGCGAGCCGTACGACCCGCGCCCGGCGAAGATCCCGTACAGCGCGGCGACCGCGCGGGCGGTGCCGTGTCCGTTGGCGGCCGGCATCTCCGCGGCCCGCCACGCCGCGGTGTTGGCCTCGGCCGCGCCCAGCAAGGGATTGGCCAGGGCGGCCAACGCCACCGGCGTCAACTGGCTGAAGATCGCGGCTTGTTCACTGGACGAGGCGGCCGGCGGATGCACCAGCTCGGCCGCGCGCCCGGCCTCCTTCTCCGGCAGCCCGATGGTGAAGTCGATGCCGAGCGGCCCGGTCACCTCCCGCTCCAGGAACGCGCCCGGCAGCAACCCCGAGACGCGCCGCACCACTTCACCGACCAGGAAGCCGTACGTGAAGGCGTGGTAGCCCGAGGCCGTCCCCGGCTCCCACCAGGGCTCCGTCGCCGCGAGCCGCTTCGTGGTCAGCTCCCAGTCGAGGGACTGCTCGAGCGAGTGCGGCTCCCGCAGACCGGCCAGACCCGCCCGGTGCGACAGCAGATGCCGTACGAGCACCGACTCCTTGCCCGCCGCCGCGAACTCCGGCCAGTACGTGGCCACCGGCGCGTCCAGGTCGAGCAGCCCGCGGTCGGCCAGGATGTGCGCACACAGCGCTGTCGGACCCTTCGTGGTCGACCACACGTTGACCAGTGTGTCCCGCTCCCACGCGCGTGTCCGGGCGGAGTCCGCCCAGCCGCCCCACAGGTCGACCACGGTCTCGCCGTCCACCGTGACGGCCACGGCCGCGCCCAGCTCGTCGCGCTCCCGGAAGTTCTCCTCGAACGCGGCCCGCACCGCCTCGAAGCGCGTCTCGCACCGACCCTGAACCTGGGACATGGCTCCTCCGTCGTCCGCCGGGTGGCCGGGGTGCACGAGTACACCCTGGCCACCCGAACATACCGACTGGTCGGACCGGCCGGAAGGGTCTGGGCAACACGCGCAACAGAAGCCGACCGAGACCTGCAAGGCACCGGCCGATCACCGGCCCTTCAGGGGCGCGGGGCTGTATCGATGTGCGGCTCCGCCGCGAGGGCGCGGCCGGCCCCACAGCAGGTCCGCAGCCCTCCAACGGCCCGGCGCCCCTCTTCCCCTCCCGGGGGGCCAGGGGCGTTCAGCCAAGAAACAGCGACCCCGCCGGCTCCTGATGCCCCGGCACGGAGTGCCAGTAGTCCCGCGCCTCCACGGCGAGGCCCTCCGCGTCGAAGCGCACGAAGACACACCCGGCCAGCGTCGACGGACCCTCGCCCTCCTCGGCGAAGACCCTGAACTCGGCGACAGCCACACCGTGTTCGCCGATCACCGGCGCCCCGAACCGCACATCGACAACCCGCTCGTCGGCGAACGACCAGCGAAGATACGCGGCGAGTTCGTCCCGCCCGCGATGCGGCTCGCGGAACGGCATCGACCGGTGGACGCACCCCTCGGCGTACAGCGCCAGCAGCGCGTCCACGTCGTGCTGCGCCCAGGCCCGCTCCCACACCCGGACGAACCGCTCGGCCGCCTCGCGCGCCTCCATTCCGGCCGCCTCAGAAGCGCTGGGGCAGCCAGGCCAGCTTCACGGCCTCCTGGAACGGGCCGCCGCCCTCGTGGTCGTTGAAGTCGTACACCTCGATCGCCTTGTCGTCGTGTCCCCACGCGTTGAAGGCCGCGAAGACCGTCGACGGCGGGCAGGTCTGGTCCTCCAGAGCCGCGGAGAACAGGGCGGGTGCCCGGCCGCGTGCGGCGAAGTGCACGCCGTCGAAGTAGGAGAGCGTGCGCAGGACCTGCTCGGTGCGACCGCGGTGCGTCTTGAGGTAGTTGCCGATCTCCCGGTACGGATCGCGGTCCGTGAGCGTCGTCGCGCGCGGGTAGTCGCACAGGAACGGCACGTCGGGCGCGACCGCCGAGAGGTCCGGAACCAGTCCGCCCACCGCAATCGAGATGCCGCCGCCCTGGCTCGAACCGACCACGGCGACGCGCTCGGAGTCGACGAACTCGTGCGAGCGGGCCGCCTCCACGGCCCGTACCCCGTCGGTGAACACCCGCCGGTAGTAGTAGTTCTCGGGAGCGTCGACGCCCCGCGTCATGAACCCGGGATACGCGGGCGCGCTGCCCACCGGGTCCGGCGTGTCACCGCCGCCGCCCCAGGCGCCGCCCTGCCCCCGCGTGTCCATCACGAAGTGCGCGAAGCCCGCCGAGGCCCACAGCAGATGCGTATGCGCGAGGCCGCGTCCGCCGCCGTAGCCGATGTACTCGACGACCGTCGGCAACGGTGTGTTCGCCCAGGCCGGAAGCGTCAGCCAGCCCTTCACCGGGTGGCCGCCGAACCCGGCGAACGTGACGTCGAAGACCTTCACGTTCTTCAGATGCGCCTCGACGGGTTCGAAGCGGGCGTCCAGACCGTGCTCGCGCGCCTCCTGGAGTGTCTTGCCCCAGAAGGCGTCGAAGTCCTCGGGCTCCACGGACGCGCTGCGATAGGTCCGGAGCTGATCGAGAGGAAGGTCGAACAAGGCCATGGAAGACCGCCTTTGCTACGAATAAGGGTGCGGATGATCACACCGTACGGGGGTGGCCGGAGGGCCGCCAGACCTCCTCCGCGGGCCGGCCCGTCCTGGCTACGATGACGCCATGCCGCCTGCCGTGGACCTGCTGGTCAAGGACGCCGAACTGCTCGTCGTGGACGGGGAACGGGAGATCCCGGGCGGCTGGGTGGCCGTCACGCACGGCCGGGTCGCCGCCGTCGGCGGTCCCGGGGCCGAGCCGGAGGCCCGCTCGGAGGTGTCCGCGGCCGGCCGGATCGTCACCCCCGGACTGATCAACACGCACCACCACATCTACCAGAACCTCACCCGCTCCTACGCGCCCGCGGTGAACGGCTCCCTCTTCGACTGGCTCACCACGCTGTACCCGCTGTGGGCCGCCCTCGACGAGGAGGCCGTCTACGTGTCGGCGTACGTCGGCATGACCGAGCTGCTGATGGGCGGCTGTACGACCTCCTCGGACCACCTCTACGTACATCCGCGCCCGCGTCTCGTGGACGCCGAGATCCGTGCCGCGCGGGACATCGGGTTCCGCTTCCACGCCACCCGCGGCTCGATGACCCGGTCCGTGGAGGACGGGGGACTGCCGCCGAGGAGTGTTACGCAGACCGAGGACGAGGTCCTTGCCGACAGCGAGCGGCTGATCAAGGCCCACCACGACCCGCAGCCGGGCGCGCTCGTCCGGGTCGCGCTCGCCCCCTGCTCGCCGTTCTCGGTCACCAAGGAACTGATGACGGCGACCGCGGAACTCGCCGAACGGTACGACGTACGACTGCACACGCATCTCGCCGAGGACCGCGACGAGGACACGTACTGCCTGGAGACGTACGGCTGCCGGCCCGTCGAGTACTTCGAGGACACGGGCTGGCTGAGCGACCGCAGCTGGGTCGCGCACTGCATCTACCCGAACGACGCCGAACTGCGGCGCCTCGCCGGAGCCGGGGTCGGGGTGGCGCACTGCCCCAGCTCCAACATGCTCATCGGCGGCGGCACCGCCCGCGTGCGGGAGATGCGCGAGCTGGGCCTGCCGGTCGGTATCGGCTGCGACGGCTCCGCCTCCACGGACCACGCCTCGCTGTGGATGGAGACCCGCGGCGCGCTCCTGCTCGGCCGCTATCGGGGCGGGCCCGGCGCGATGACCGCCCGTGACGCTCTCGACATCGCGACCCGCGGCTCCGCCCAATGCCTGGGCCGCGCGGACGAGTTGGGGCATCTGCGGCCGGGCGCCTGCGCCGACCTGGTCGTCTGGGACCTGCACGAGGTCGCGCTCGCGGGCGCGCTGAGCGACCCCGTCGAGGCCTGGCTGCGCTGCGGGCCCGGCCGCGCCTGGACCACGGTGGTCGGCGGCCGAGTCCTCGTCGACCGGGGCGAGCCGGTACTGCCCGGACTGCGTGACGCGCTGCGGGAGCACGGGCGCATCGCACGGAGCATGCAGCGCCTCGGCTGACGCCTGACGCTTTTCGATCACCGGGCGCCACCCACTGGGTACGGCCACTGGCACCGGCTCACCGGGCACCGGCACACCCGGCACCAGCCGGTGCGGATCCGCTCAGGTGCAGTGACGCCGCCACTCGGGCCCCGTGTACGCCCACTCCTGTTCCCACTCGGCGAGGCGATGACGTGCGGCGACCCGCCGTACGACGGCGTACCCGGCCAGGACACCGCCCGCGAACAGAGCCGTGCCGCAGGCGCCCGCCGACAGCGTGTGCTGCCACACGGCGGTGCCGTCCGCGGGGGCGGGGACGACCCGGCCCCGGTCGTCCAGCCAGATGTACGTGCGGTCGCCGCTGCGGGTCCCGGCGGGTACCCGGGCCTTGTCCGTACGCGGCTGCTCGCCCGGTTCGGTCCAGCGGACGGTCACCCGGTAGGTCGGCTGGGCTTCGCCCTCGGAGGTCGGCACCGCGGCGGGCGCGTGCTCGGTGACCTCGGCGGGCACCCGGTGCCGTTGGGCGCGCTGTTCCTCGGCCCTGGTCCGCGCTCCGTCGTACGCCCACCAGCCAGCGGCGATCCCGGCCAGCGGGCCGCCGACGCACAGCAGGACCGCGACACACAGCGCGGTCCACGCCTCCACCACGTCCGAGCGGCGCCGCAGCGGATTGCGCCGCCAACGCCAGCCCCGAATCCGCGTCCGCATCTCCCGGCCTCCTCACCGCTCGACCGCTCGCGCCTCCCGACACCGCTCGTGACCGTTACCGCCTCTCGTCACACCCTCACCGGCGTACCCCGCCCACCTTCCACCGTCCTCTTGGTCGGGCGTCTTCGCCAGCCGCCCACGACTGATCCGCGCCCGGTGTGGAACCCGCGTCGTGTGTGTGACCGGGAAGTCGTGTGTGCGACCGGGGTGGCGATCACCGCGAGGGCATCCGCGAGACACGCGAGAGGGGTACCCCGAGACACACGGGCGAAAGGCAGGAGGCATGAGCTTCGAAAGGTACGAGCCATGAACAAGGACACCCGGACCGTCACCGTCGGCATCGACGGCTCCCGCGCGAGTCTCGACGCCGCCGACTGGGCGGCCCGCGAGGCCGAGCGACGCGGGGTCGCCCTGCGGCTGCTGCACGCCGGGGACGAACCCGCCGCACCCGCACGGCCCCCGGGCGGCGCGCCCGTCCGCACCACCCTCGACCGGGCCGCCGTCCAACTCTCGTACGGCCACCCGGCGTTGGACATCATCGCCCGCCGCACCGACACACCTGCCGTCCCGGCGCTGGTCACCGCCGCCGCGGAGTCGGAGACCCTGGTCCTGGGCTCGCGGGGCTTCAGCGGTTTCGCCGGATTCCTGGTCGGCTCGGTCGCGCTCGCCGTGGCCGCACGGGCCGAACGCCCGGTGGTGCTGGTGCGCGCGGGCGAACTCCCCGAGGACGAGCGGATGCCGGTCGACGGGACCACCCCGCCGGCCAGGGCCCCGTACCTGCCGGTGGTGCTCGGTCTCGACCTCGCCCACCCCGCCGACGACCTCATCGGCCACGCCTTCGACACCGCCACGGTCCGTTCGGCACCGCTGCACGTCGTGCACGCCTGGACGCCGGCCCCGCGGCGGGGCTACCTCGACGGCGGTCGGACGCCCGGTGACACGGCCGAGCAGGAGGACGCCAAATGCCGTTCCCTGGCGGTGACTCTGCGACCGTGGCGCCACAAGTACCCGGAGACCGAGGTCACCGAGCGCGTGGCCCACGGGCACGCCGGGCACCATCTGCTGCAGGCGTCCGCCCGGGCGGGGCTGCTGGTCATCGGCCGCCGCGCCTCGGCCGGCCCGGGCCTGGGCCGCGCGGCGCGCTCCCTGGTCCACCACTCCACATGCCCGGTCGCCGTCGTGCCCCATCCCTGAGAGAGGCCGACCGCGCGCGTCGGGCCGGCCACACGTCTCGGGCCGATCAGCCGAAGCGCTCGATCCGGATACGGTCCACCGGCTGGCCGGCGTCCACCAGCAGCCGCGAGGCATGCTCGGCGAACCCGTTCGAACCGCACACATAGGCCTCCCACCCACCTTCGGGCCGGTCGGCCAGGAGCGCCGCCACATGTGCGGCCGACACACGTCCCACCGGCACGCCCTCCGGCGCGGTGCGGGTGAACACGGGTGCGGTCTCGGCGCCGTACTCCGACGCGTAGATCAGTTCCTCGGGACCGCGAGCCGACACCAGCAGCCGCAGCGGCACCGACAGCCCCCGCGCGCGATGGTGGCGGACCATCGACATCAGCGGTACGACGCCGGAGCCCGCGCCGACGAGCAGGGCGGGCCGGTCGCCCGGCCAGGCGAAGAAGCCGCTGAGCGGGCCGCGCACCTCCACCTCGTCGCCGGGCTTGGCGACCGTGTGGAACCAGCCGGACACCTCACCGCCGTCGACATGGTCGAGGGTGAGCTCGATGTGCCCGGTGTCGTCGGGCGGCGAGGCGATCGAGTAGTGCCGCTGGGCGACATAGCCGTCCCCCGCCCGGAGCCGCAGCATCAGGTGCTGCCCGGGCAGATGGCCCTCCCAGTCCGGCACGGCGAACCGGAAGGTCGCCGCGTGCGGGGTCTCCCGGCGGACCTCGGTGAGGGTGGCGCGCTGCCAGGTGGCCGCCGCGCGGTTGCTCACGGCGATCCGCCCCGGCACGGCGAAGCGGGTCGGCGGCGTGAAGCCCGCCGACGGCGTGGAGTCCGTAACGGACATGGCGGTCTCAGTCACCGGAGTAGCGCTGCTCTTCCCAGGGGTTGCCGCGGTGGTGGTAGCCGTTCTGCTCCCAGAAGCCCGGCTCGTCGTGGTCCAGGAGCCTGAGGCCCGCGATCCACTTGGCGCTCTTCCAGAAGTACAGATGCGGCACGATCAGCCGCGCCGGACCACCGTGCTCGGCGGGCAGCGGCCCGTCCCCGTACTCCCACACGATCCAGGCGCGCCCGCCGGTGACATCCGCGAGGGGGAGGTTCGTGGTGTAGCCGGTGTGCGAGTACGCGACGACGTGCGTGGCCTCCGGCGCCGGGCGGACCGCGTCGAGGAACGCGTCCAGCGACACACCTCCGAAGCGCACCCCGAACTTCGACCAGCTCGTCACACAGTGGATGTCGCCCTCGTACGCGGACGGCGGCAGCGCGTGCGCCTCGTCCCAGGTCCAGGTGCGCGGTTCGGCGACCAGGCCGTCGACGGTGAACGTCCACTCCGCGGGCGTCAGGTCCGGTGTGACCTCCGCGGACAGGACGGGCCAGTCGTCGCCCGCGTCGTACTGGCCGGGCGGGAGCCCGTCGTTCCGGACGCGCGGGCGCCCGGTGAAGCCTCGGGTGACGTTCATGTGGGAGGTGCCTCCAGGCCGGCCGGACGGCGGCCCTTGATCGTTGCGTACGCCCTCCACGGTACCGGGCCCGGCCGGAAGCCCCTTCCCTGGATCATTGCGGCCGCATGAACAGTCCGGCGGCCCGGGAATAGCAACCCCGTGATCTTCCTTGCCGCTACTGACACCCCGGTGCGAAGGAGAGTGACGGAGCAATGCCCAAGGCGTACGTCTTCACCCAGTACGGCGGCCCCGAGACCGAAGCACTCGTCGACCAGGACCGCCCGAGCCCCGGACCCGGCCAGCTGCTGGTCGCCGTGCGGGCGGCGGGCGTGAACCCCGTCGACTCCAAGCAGCGCACCGGCTACCAGCGCCCCGGCCAGCAGCCGCGTGCGCTGCCCGCCGTGTTCGGCAACGAGGCCGCCGGAGTCGTCGAGGAGGTCGGCGAGGGCGTCACGGGCTTCGCGGCCGGGGACGAGGTCTTCGGCAACCCGGTCGCCGGGGCGTTCGCCCAGTACGTGCTGCTCCCCGTGGCGGTCACCGCCCACAAGCCCGCCGGTGTCTCCTTCGCGGACGCCGCGGCCCTGCCCGTCGCGGCGGCGACCGCGTACGACGGAATCCGCCAGCTGGACCTTCCGGCCGGTTCGACCCTGCTGGTCACGGGCGCGGGCGGCGGTGTGGGCGTCTCGGTCCTGCAGATCGCGCGCGCCGAGGGACTGAACGTCATCGGTGTCGCGAGCGCGGGCAAGAAGGACCTGGTCGAGTCGCTCGGTGCCGTTCATGTGCCGTCGGGCCCCGACTTCGTCAGCGGTGTGCGCGCCGTGGCGCCCGACGGCGTGGACGCCGTCTACGACGTGGTCGGCGGTGAGGTCCTCGAAGCAGCGGCCGAGCTGGTCGCGGACCGGACCAAGCTGATCACCGCGGGCGGCAAGGACATCGTGGTGCGCCTCGGCGGCTCGCCCGTCGCGCGGGCCCGTACCGCCGCGGTGCTCGACCAGGTGGCCCGGCTGGTGGCCGACGGCAAGCTGGACCCCTTGGTGACGCAGACCTTTCCCCTCGAACGGGCCGGGGAGGCGCTGCGGACCGTCGAGGAGGGCCACACGCGTGGCAAGGTCGTGATCGAGGTCGCCATATGAGCAGCGGTGCCCGCCATCCGCTGGACAACCCCGCGCTCGGCTCGCTGACCGGCCCGCACGCCCACTTCGCCGAGCACCGAGGCCGCGTGCTGCGCTACCCCGTCGACGTGTCGCCCTGGCTGGCGCTGCCCGACGAGCCGGACGCCGACGACTGGGCCGACCTCGCGGCGCTCGTCGGCCCCGGCGAGGAGCTGGGGCTGCCCGCCTTCGACGGCGGCATCCCGGACGGCTGGGACGTGACGTTCAGCCTGGACGGCGTACAACTCGTGGACGACGGCCTGGCCACCGCGCCCGAACCGGAGGCCGTACGGCTCGGCCCCGACGACGTACCGGAAATGCTGGACCTGGTCGAGCGCACCAGACCGGGCCCGTTCCTGCCCCGGACCGTCGAACTCGGCACGTACCTCGGGATCCGCCGGAACGGGAACCTGATCGCCATGGCGGGGGAGCGGCTGCATCCACCGGGCTGGACCGAGATCAGCGCGGTCTGCACCGATCCGGACTTCCGCGGCGAGGGCCTGGCGACCCGGCTGACCCTGGCGGTCGCCCACGGCATACGCGCCCGGGGCGAGACCCCGTTCCTGCACGCCGCGGCCGGCAACACCACCGCGATCCGGCTCTACGAGGCGATGGGTTTCCGGTTGCGGCGCAGGACGAGGTTCGTGGGGGCGCGGGTGCCTGAACTGCTGGGCGACCGGGAGACGTTGGGGGTCTCATAGGTGGGTGGCGGGTCGCGAGGCTCGCCACCGGCCCGCTCGCGCGTCCGACGTGCCTCAGTCGCTCGCGGGCGCGGCCCTGAACATCACTCCGCCCGCCGCCGCGTTGTACCGCAGCAGATACCCGGCGAACCGCTCCAGGTCCTCCTCGGGCCAGCCCGCCAGCCGCTCGCGGAACGCCACCCGGCGGCTCGCGGTCACCTGGGCGAGGATCTCCTTGCCGGCGGGGGTGAGGTGGAGCACCTGGACGCGCTGGTCCTGCGCATCGGCGCGGCGCTCGACCAGCCCGGCGCGTTCGAGGGCCGAGACCTGGCGGCTGACCGTCGACTTGTCCAGGGCGTAGTGCGCGGCCAGGTCGGTGGCCCGGCAGCCACCGACGTCTTCGAGATGGCCGAGCAGCGTGTACGAGACCAGGGACAGCTCGGGGTGCAGACGTCCCGCCGAGGCCCGGGCGCGGCGGGCGAAGGCCGTCAGCTCGTGGTGGATGGTCTCGATGGACACGTCGGCTGCGTTCACGGTTTCTTCCTTCCTCTTCTGGTTGCACCGTACAACTAAGTGGTTGCCTCATGCAACTAGAGGCGCCTCGGGTGCTGCGCCTGGCGGTGTCTCGGGTGCGAGGAGGAGAGGGGCGAGGACCGGGTCCCGACCGGAGTCGGCGCCGTGTAATGTTGCCGTCCGGCTGAGGACCGCCCCAGCCGCGAACGGACCGAGGAGGTGAGCCCCATTACCGCTGTGTCAGCTCGGGTGCTCTCGCCTCAGGGCCTCACCGTCATCAGGTGACCTGGAGGGCGCCCTTCGGCTTCCCGAAAGGCTCTCGGCTTCCATGCCACCTTCTTACGCACATGTCGTCACCGCGCTCCGCTCCGCGGGCTGTGTCTTCGCCGAGGACGAGGCGCGTCTGATCCTCTCCGCCGCTCGTACGCCCGCCGAACTCACCGTGATGGTGGACCGCCGCGTCGCGGGCCTGCCGCTCGAACACGTCCTGGGCTGGGCCGAGTTCAGAGGCCTTCGCATAGCCGTGGAACCCGGTGTCTTCGTGCCCCGCCGACGCACCGAGTTCCTGGTCGAACAGGCCGTCGCGCTCGCCACCGAGGCCCCCGTCGTCGTGGACCTGTGCTGCGGCTCCGGCGCGGTGGGTGCGGCGCTCGCCGCCGCGCTTCCCGGCGCCGAACTGCACGCCGCCGATGTCGATCCCGCCGCCGTGCGGTGCGCTCGACGGAACGTGGGTGCGGGGGCTCGTGTCCACGAGGGGGATCTCTTCGAGGCGTTGCCGCGTGCCCTTCGCGGGCGCATCGGCATTCTGGCCGCCAACGTGCCGTACGTGCCCACCGGCGAGGTCGGACTGCTGCCGCCCGAGGCCCGTGACCATGAGCCTCTGGTGGCTCTCGACGGGGGTGGGGACGGGCTCGATGTCCTGCGTCGTGTCGCCGGGGAGGCGCCGCGGTGGCTCGCGCCCGGCGGGAGTCTGCTCGTCGAGACGAGTGAGCGCCAGGCGGGCCTGGCTGTCGAGATCCTCGCCGATGCCGGGCTGATACCGCGGCTGGAGGTCTCGGAGGAGCTCTACGCGAACGTCGTGATCGGCCTGAAGGGGAGCTAGGGGCCGCGGGATTGCGGGTGCGGATCGCCCGCGCCCTGTGTGGCACGCCATTGTGCAACTAGTTGCACAATGGCCTCTCCGTCGTCTACAAAGACATGACGACACCGCGTACGGAGGGGCCCATGAGCCGTTACCCGCATCTGCTGAAACCGCTCGACCTGGGCTTCACCACGTTGGCGAACCGCGTGCTCATGGGCTCGATGCACGTTGGCCTGGAAGAGGCCGAGCGGGGCTTCGAGCGCATGGCGGAGTTCTACGCCGCCCGGGCGCGCGGCGGTGTCGGCCTCATCGTCACCGGCGGCATCGCCCCCAACGATGCGGGCCGCCCGTACGAGGGCGGGGCCAAGCTCACCACCGAGGCGGAGGCCGAACAGCACCGCGGGATCACCGCCGCGGTGCACCGCGAGGGCGGGAGGATCGCGATGCAGATCCTCCACTTCGGGCGGTACGCCTACCACCAGGACCTGGTCGCCCCCAGCGCGCTCCAGGCGCCGATCAGCCCGTACCCGCCGCACGCGCTCACCGACGACGAGGTCGAGCGGACCATCGACGACTACGCCAGGGCCGCCCGTCTCGCGCGGCAGGCCGGCTACGACGGCGTCGAGATCATGGGCTCAGAGGGCTACCTCATCAACGAGTTCATCGCCGCACAGACCAACAAACGCGAGGACCGCTGGGGCGGTTCGTACGAGAACCGCATGCGGTTCCCCGTCGAGATCGTCCGCCGGGTGCGGGAGGCGGTCGGCGAGGACTTCATCATCATCTACCGGCTGTCGATGCTGGACCTGGTCCCGGGCGGATCCTCGTTCGACGAGGTGATCACGCTCGCCAAGGCCGTCGAGGCGGCCGGGGCGACCATCATCAACACCGGTATCGGCTGGCACGAGGCGCGGATCCCGACCATCGCGACCTCGGTGCCGCGGGGCGCCTACGCCTGGGTGACCAAGAAGGTCATGGGTTCCGTGTCGATCCCGCTGGTGACGACCAACCGCATCAACACCCCTGAACTCGCCGAGGAGTTGCTCGCCGAAGGCCACGCGGACATG
The DNA here is from genome assembly GCF_001418655.1 of Streptomyces phaeochromogenes. Classification (GTDB taxonomy): domain Bacteria; phylum Actinomycetota; class Actinomycetes; order Streptomycetales; family Streptomycetaceae; genus Streptomyces; species Streptomyces phaeochromogenes. The sequence goes on from NZ_LIQZ01000086.1 coordinate 24,833, forward strand.
GTGTCGCTGGCCCGCCCGATGCTCGCCGACCCGGACTTCGTCGCCAAGGCGGAGGCCGGGCGCCCCGAGGCCATCAACACCTGCATCGGCTGCAACCAGGCCTGCCTGGACCACACCTTCAGCGGCAAGATCACGTCGTGCCTGGTGAACCCCCGGGCCTGCCACGAGACCGAGCTCGTCCTCTCACCGACCAGGCGGCGCAAGCAGGTTGCCGTGGTCGGTGCGGGCCCGGCCGGACTCGCCTGCGCGGTCAGCGCCGCCGAGCGAGGCCACGACGTCACCCTCTACGACGCCGCGCACGAGATCGGCGGTCAGCTCAACGTGGCCCGACGGGTCCCCGGCAAGCAGGAGTTCGACGAGACGATCCGCTACTTCCGCACGCAGCTCGAACTGCACGGCGTGGACGTGCGGTTGAACACCCCTGTCACCGCCGACGACGTCTCCGCGTACGACGAGGTTGTGGTCGCCACGGGAGTCGGCCCGCGCATCCCCGAGATCCCGGGCGTCGACCACCCCAGCGTCGTCGGCTACCTCGACGTGCTGCGCGACGGCGCGCCCGTCGGCGACCGTGTCGCGATCCTCGGCGCGGGCGGCATCGGCTTCGACGTCGCCGAGTACCTGACCGACGGCGGCGACAAGGCCAGCGAGGACCCGGCCACGTACTTCCGGCACTGGGGCGTCGACATGGACTACCGGGCGCCCGGCGGCCTCGGCACCCCCGAGCGGCCCGCCCCGCCGCGCACCGTCCACCTCCTGCAGCGCAAGACGTCCAAGGTCGGCGGAGGGCTCGGCAAGACCACCGGCTGGATCCACCGCACCGAGCTCAAGCACCGCGGCGTCACCATGGTCCCCGGCGTCCAGTACGACCGCATCGACGACGCCGGCCTGCACGTGACCGTCGATGGTCAGGCTTCCGTCCTCCCCGTCGACACGATCGTGCTCTGCACGGGACAGGAACCGCGCCGCGACCTGTACGAGGCGCTGCGCGCCGACGGCCGCAGCGTGCACCTCATCGGCGGCGCCGACGTGGCGGCCGAACTGGACGCCAAGCGGGCCATCAAGCAGGGCACGGAGCTGGCGGCGGCCCTGTAGTCCGGCAGCGGCCGGGAGCGTACGGCCCGTCCCTAGGATGACTCCATGTCACTCCCGCACGCGATCCTCACCGCCCTGCTCGAAAAGCCGTCGTCGGGGCTTGAGCTGACCCGTCGCTTCGACAGGTCGATCGGCTACTTCTGGTCGGCGACGCATCAGCAGATCTATCGCGAGCTGGGAAAACTGGAGGCCGAGGGACACATCAGGGCCCTCCCGACACAGCAGCCGGCCCGGGGGCAGAAGAAGCGGTACGAGGTCCTGCCCGCGGGCCGCGCCGAACTGGCCAGGTGGACCGCCGCGTCCCAGGACCCGAAGCCGCTGCGCGACACGATGCTGCTGCGGCTGCGGGCCGCGGCGGTGGTCGGCACGGAAGGCATCGAGGCGGACCTGCGGCGCCATCTCGACCTGCACCAGCGGCAGTTGGCGGAGTACGAGGAGATCCAGGAACGCGACTTCCCGCCCGGCAAGGACGCGCCGCAGGACCGCCTTCAGCACCTCGTCCTGCGGGCCGGGATCGACCTGGAGACCTTCTGGACCCGCTGGCTGACGCACGCGCTGGAGGAGTTCGGGCGGTTGCCCGCGGAGGACCCGGCGCCCTGACGGGCCGGGTGTCCGGAGGTCGGCGGCGGCCCGGCCTCCCCGTCGGGACCCGGTTCCGGGCTTCGAGTTCGGGGTTCCGGACCGCCGCCGTTCTCACAGCCGGTGCGGCTTGGCGCGTCGGCGCAGGACCCAGACCGTGGCCCCGACACCCGCAGCCACGAGGACGCCGCCCGCCGCGTAGGTGGCGGCGCCGTAGTCCTTCGTACCGCCGCCCATACCGCCCATGACTCCGCGCGACGGTGATGCCGACGAGGTCGCCGTGGCCGTCGCGGTCGCGGAGATCGTGGGGCTGGAGACGGGGGAGACGGTGACGGACTGGGTGCCCGCCGTGGTGCCGTCGGCGCAGACCACGATGACGGTGTAGGTGCCGGTGGTGACGCTGGACCAGGCCGCGGCCTGGCTGGTGCTGGTCCCGGACAAGGTCACCTGGCGCCCCTGTGCGAAGTTGGCCTGACCGCTGGACAGCAGTGAGGCATTCCCCATGGAGCCGTTGGACCTGGTGGCACAGTCGGTGGTGGTCACCTGCACCGTCGTGCCGCTGGTGGTCACGTTGATGGCCGTGTTCACCGCGACCGCCTCCGTGGCGGTGAGGGTCAGCGGCAGCGCGGCGGCGGCCACGGTCAGGCCGGAGCGGACGAGCATCTGGGTCATACGCATAGAACTGCCCTCCGACAGCACGGTTGGCGGTACATCCCATGCGCCGCCGAGGATTGGGAACGCCCGTGCGCCTTCGGACCGAGCCAATGCGAGGATCACCGGTTCCGCACGCGGGCCGGGACCGGGCAGGTGACGAATTCCTTCGTCCGGCCGACCGCCGGTGGCGTACCACCGGAGCGGCCGGTTACTTTCCGCGGGCCGTCACCAGGTCCGGCCGGCCGCCAGGATCCGCTCCGCGACGAGCGCGACATGCGGGTTGTCCGACACCCCCGGGCGCCGCGCCAGATACGCGGTGTTGATCGGCGGGTCCTCCGGGTCCAGCAGGGAGACCAGCGCGCCGGAGGCCAGTTCGTCGAGGCACAGATAGCGGGGGAGCACCGAGATCCCGGCGCCCGCCACCACCGCCGCGAGGACTCCGCGCAGATCCGGCACCGTGATCGCCGCCCGCCCGGTCAGCCGTACGCCGAAGACGTGCCGCCAGTAGCGCCGCGCGATGGGCAGATCCTCGGCGTACGAGATCAGCGGCGCCCCGTGCAGCACGGCGGGCCCCTCGGCGGCGACCCGGTCCCGGCCGATCCGCCCGGCCCACGCGGGCGCGGCCACGAGGACGAACTCCTCGTCGGCCAGCGGCACCGCGCTCAGTGTGCGCCCGCGCGGCCGTGACGTGGCGATCGCCAGGTCGAACCGGCCGCCGCGCAGCCCCTCCAGCAGACCGTCGGTCAGCCCGGTGGTGATCCGCAGCCGCACCCCCTGCCCGGTCAGCGGGGCCAGAGCGGGCAGCACCCGCGTGCACAGCAGCTCCGCCGGACCCGCCACATGGACCGGCTCCGGCACCACGTCCGCACCGAACCCGCCGCGGTCCGTGACCGTCGCGAGCGCGTCCAGCGGCGCCGTGACCCGCGCGGCCAGCTCGTCCGCGACCGAGGTCGACACCACACCGCGTGGCCGCCGCTCGAACAGCTCACGCCCCAACTGGTCCTCCAGTGACCGGATCTGCGTGGTCACCGTCGGCTGCGAAAGCCCCAGCAGCCGCGCCGCCGCCGTGAACGAACCCGCCCGGTGCACGGCGAGAAAGGTCCGCAGCAGCGAGAGATCGAGCGGGGCGGCGGACGCGGCGGTGCCATTGGATTCCCTATGGGGCATAGGGAGAATCCTAGGCTCGACCTATGGCCGGAGCGCTCTCGGGCACCCGCCGCCCCCGCCGTACGGTTCCATCGCCCGGCCCTACGGCCGCGCCGCTCCCGTCGTCACCGTCCGCTCCGCCGAGAAGCCGCTCCATGTCCCGTCGGGCAGCTTCGCCCTGATCCGCACCCGCTGGGTGACCCCGGCCTCCCGGCCCACGTAGAAGCTGTACGTCGCCTTGTCGCGCGGTGCCGTCCCGCCCCAGACGAGCGAGGTGGCGGGCTGCCGGTCGAGCTGGATCTGGTACTCCGTGATCACCCCGTCGATCGTCTCGGCGTCCGGGGGAATCCAGGAGAGGTCGAGGTAGTACGCCCCGTCGGTGCGATGCGTCGAGGCCCGGAAGCCGGTCGGCGCCAGGCCGGTGTCCTTCCCGTCCCCCGAACCGGCGGGAGTCGTGATCCGTACGGCCGCGCTCGCGGGCGAGAGGTTGTCCGCCGCGTCCCGCGCCCGGACAGTGAAGGAGTACCGCGTGCCCGGCCGCAGCCCCGTGACCACGGTCGCCGACTGTGCGCCGCCCACACTGTGGATCTTCGAGTCGCCCTGATAGATGTCATACGAGGCCACACCCCGGTTGTCCGTGGACCTGTCCCAGGACAACTGGGCGGCCCGGCTCCCGGCGGCCTTGCCGCGGGGGCGCTCCGGGGTGCTCGGGGCCCGTCCGTCGGCGGCGGTCGCGGCCGGAGTGGTGGCCGACACCCGCTGGCTGGGCGGTCCGAGCCGCCCGTCGGCGTCCCGTGCCCGTACGGAGAAGGCGTACCTGGTCGAAGGCTTGAGCCTGGTGATGTCGACCATGTGGTCCGAACCCGGCACTTTCTTCACCATCGTGGTGCCGCGATACACCTCGTAATGGGCGACCTCGGGTTTCCCGGAGGCCCGGTTCCACATGACGTGCACGCTGGTGGAGCTGCCCGCCGCCGCGGTGATGCCCGCCGGGGCCGCGGGCGGCCGGTCGGTGCCCGGGCCCTCGCCGCCCCAGCCGCAGGACACCACCATGAGCAACGCGCCGCAGACCATCGCGGCTCGCAGGAGTACGCGTCGCACAGCCCTGCCCTCCCTCGACGGGAATGGTCCGGACCAATATGACCTGGTCGGCGTGACCACATCAAGAGGGCCGTGTTCGCGATATCGATCGGACGTTACGTATGCTGATGTTCTTCGCGGCTGAACTCGCCCTTGTCGTAGGGAAGTTCATGCCCACGGTGCGGAACGCTGTCGTCGCTGATCCCGC
>NZ_LIQZ01000086.1:29647-37204 GCF_001418655.1 Streptomyces phaeochromogenes
CCGGGCGTGCTCCGTACGGCCCCCCAACGGTGGCCACATGATCGAACCCCCACCAGATTGGGCTGAGTGTTCGTCAGTGCCCGCCCAGGAGAGGGTCTCTTATCGTGCGTGCCCAGTCGCTGACGCTGGCCGCGGCCGGCGCTGCCCTGCTCGCCCCCACCACGATCTCCGACGTCGCCCCCTTGCCCGATGCCGTGCACGAGCGCGCGGGGAACGCGGGACCCCCGGGGAGTGCCGGATCCGCGGGGGGTGTCAGGGCCGCCGACCTGCTGGCCGCCGTGCGTGGCTGCGTGCCCGTCTCCCACGGCCGCTACCGGACCGACGACGGGGCGCCGGCGGACATCCCCGTCTGCGGAAAGCGCGGCGCGGTCTTCTGGAAGGCGGACCTGGACATCGACTGCGACGGCCGCCGCGGCCCGTACTGCAACGAGAGCACCGACCCGCTCTTCGCCGACGCCACCGCCTTCCAGCAGTCCGACGGGAACCAGCTCGACGCCGCGACCCTTCCGTACGTCGTCGTGCCCGCCGCCAGCCACATCTGGGACCACGAGGAACACGGCGTCCGCAGCGGCACGGTCGCCGCCGTGATCCACGGCGACCGTGTGCAGTACGCGGTCGTCGGCGACCTCGGCCCCGAGGGGCTCATCGGCGAGGCGTCGTACGCCACGGCCCGCGGCCTCGGCATCCGCCCCGACCCGCAGGGCGGCGGGGCCGCCTCCGGGGTCACGTACATCTTCTTCGAGGGCTCCGGCGTGTCTCCCATCGAGAACGCCCGGGCGGCCGTCGCCGAGGGCGAGCGACTGGCCCGGGAGTTCATCCGCCGGAACAAGGCCCCCTCAGGGCGCCCGTCTCACACCTTCCGATAGCCGTACGCGTCTGCGGCGGCTGCCTCCACCGCCGCCAGGTCGGCTCCCGTGGAGGCCGTGACCACCGCCGCCACCGCGCCCTCGACGAAGGGGGCGTCCACCAGGCGGGTGCCCGCCGGGAGTTCGTCGCCCTCGGCCAGCAGCGCCTTCACGGTGAGGACCGCGCTGCCCAGGTCGGCGAGGACGGCGACACCGGCACCCCGGTCCACGGCTGCGGCTGCGGCGGAGATCAGCTCGGAGCTGGTGCCGAAGCCGCCGCCCTCGATGCCGCCCGCGGGTGCCACCGGAGCGGTCGTACCGCCGCCCGCGAGCCCCGTCGCCAGTTCGGCGACCGAGGCGGCCACCGCCGCGCTGTGCGACACGAGCACGATGCCCACCAGCTTCTCCCCGCCTCCTGTCGTGCCCGGCACGTCACTCACCTGCCGTCTCCGCGAGCGCCGCGATCAGGAGGGCCGAGGAGGTGGCACCGGGGTCCTGGTGTCCGATGCTGCGCTCGCCCAGGTAGCTCGCCCGGCCCTTGCGGGCCTGCAACGGCGTGGTCGAGAGGGCGCCCTCCTCGGCGGCCGTCCGTGCCGCCGCGAAGGACCCTCCGAGCGCGTCGACCGCGGGCACCAGCGTGTCGATCATGGTCTTGTCGCCGGGCGCGGCCCCGCCGAGCTGCATCACGGCGTCCACACCGGTGCGCAGCGCCCGAGCGAGCTCCTGCTGGTCGACCTCGGCCGCGTCGCCGAGCGCCTTGCCCGTGCGGCGCAGCAGCGTCCCGTACAGCGGCCCGGACGCGCCGCCCACCGTCGAGATCAACTGTCGTCCGGCGAGCATCAGGACGGCGCCGGGCGTCTCCGGCGCCTCCTTCTCCAGGGTGGCCGCCACGGCCCTGAAGCCGCGCTGCAGGTTGCTGCCGTGGTCTGCGTCGCCGATCGGCGAGTCGAGGGCGGTCAGCCGTTCCGCCTCTCGGTCCACGGACGCGGCGGTCGCCGTCATCCAACGGCGGAAGAAGTCGGCGTCGAGCACTGGATCTCCTTGCTTGGTAAGGGAGTTGACCGGTCGCACCGGCACTGGCCGGGGGAGCGTCACATGCCCCAGCGCAGGCCCGCCGTACGCACCGGCGCGTCCCACAGCCGCAGCAGCTCCTCGTCGACCTGGCACAGGGTCACCGAGGCGCCGGCCATGTCGAGCGACGTGACGTAGTCGCCGACGAGCGTGCGCGCCACCGGGACCCCGCGCTCGGTCAGCACCCGCTGCACCTCGGCGTTGAAGCCGTACAGCTCCAGGAGCGGCGTGGCGCCCATGCCGTTCACCAGGACCAGGACGGGGTTACGGGGGCTCATGTCCTCCAGGATCGCGTTCACCGAGAAGTCGGCGATCTCCCGCGAGGTCATCATGGCCCGCCGCTCCCGGCCGGGCTCGCCGTGGATGCCGACGCCCAACTCAAGTTCCCCGGGCGGCAGATCGAAGGTGGGGCTGCCCTTGGCCGGAGTCGTGCAGGCGCTGAGCGCGACGCCGAAACTGCGCGAGTTCTCGTTGACCTGCCGGGCGAGCGCCTGAACCCGCTCCAGCGGCTGACCCTCCTCGGCCGCCGCGCCCGCGATCTTCTCCACGAACAGCGTCGCGCCGGTGCCACGGCGGCCGGCGGTGTAGAGGCTGTCGGTCACGGCCACGTCGTCGTTGACGAGGACCTTGGCGATCTGGATGCCCTCGTCCTCGGCCAGCTCCGCCGCCATGTCGAAGTTGAGCACGTCACCGGTGTAGTTCTTCACGATGAACAGCACGCCGGCGCCGCTGTCCACGGCGGCTGCCGCCCGCACCATCTGGTCCGGCACCGGACTCGTGAACACCTCGCCGGGGCAGGCCGCCGACAGCATCCCGGGGCCCACGAACCCGCCGTGCAGCGGCTCGTGCCCCGAACCGCCACCCGAAACCAGGCCCACCTTCCCGGGCACCGGAGCGTCCCGCCGTACGATCACCCGGTTCTCGACATCCACGATCAGCTCGGGATGGGCAGCCGCCATGCCCCGCAGCGCGTCCGCGACAACGGTTTCCGCGACGTTGATGAGCATCTTCATGGGTACCTCCTGGTGAGCCGAACAGGCGAGCATATTGCCTGTGTTCCTGCTGGTCGGAGTGAGCGCTTCTGTCGGAAGTATCGACCTTGTGGCAGCGAAGGTCACGTGCGCGGACGCTCCTGGGCGTGCCAGAGCCTTGGTGCTGATCTGCCGGCCGCGCTGCGCGGCGGACCTGGCATCAGACCTGGAGGGCGGCGGCCAGCGAGGTGAAGGCGGCGATGATGACGGCGACGCGGACGTAGTGGAAGCGGTCCCAGCGGTTCATCTGCTGCTTCCAGTCGGCGGGGAGGCCGTCGGCGGTCCACGTCTTGACCCGGTTGTTGATCGGGACGAGCAGCAGGACCGACATGACCACGCTGAGGATCAGCAGTGCGGCGGCGGTGACGACGAGACCGGCGCCGGGGTCGTGCCGGCCGGCGATGGCCCAGACCGCGGCGAGGGCGAGCGAGCCGACGTACCAGAACGGCATCACGGCGCCGAGCAGCCGGGCCCCGTGGGTACGGCCGCGCAGGCCGTTGTCGCCGGGGAGGCCGTCGAGGATCGGGTTGACGAAGAAGGCGACGGAGAACTCCACCCCCACCATCACGCCGACGGCCACGGTGGTGAAGACCTCTAGTGCGTTGAGCATTGATGACCCCTCCTTGAATCTAGCGTCGCTAGGTGATGGGTCAACGCTAGACCTTCTGCCGCTCGATTGTCTAGCGGTGCTAGGATCGCTTCATGTCGGTACAGGAACGCAAGGAGCGCGAGCGGGCGGGCCGCGAGCGCCTCATCTTGGCGACGGCCCGCGAACTCGCCGAGCAGCAGGGCTGGGACGCGGTCACCACCCGTCGGCTCGCCGAGCGCATCGAGTACAGCCAGCCCGTCCTCTACAGCCACTTTCGTGGCAAGCGCGAGATCATCGGCGCGGTCGCTCTTGAGGGCGCCGCCGAGATGGCCGTGGCGCTGCGGGCAGCGGCCGCCGCCGCGGACGGCCCGCGCGCCCGGGTCGCCGCCCTCGCCCGCGTCTACCTCGACTTCGCCGAACGCAACCCGGCGGTCTACGAGGCCATGTTCCAGCTCGACGGCGGGCTGGCGTTCGCGCTGGAGGAAACCCCGGAGCCTCTGAAGGACGCCTTCGCCGCCCTGCTGGAGAACCTCGGCGCGGTCGCCGGGGACGGCGTCCACCCGGCGCTGTTCACCGAGGTGTTCTGGGCGGCCCTGCACGGGCTGGCGACCCTGACCCGGGCGGGACGGCTTCCGCCGGGGGACGCCGAGCGGAGGGTGGAGCTGCTGGTGGACCGGCTCGCCGTGATCTGACGCACCGTCCGGCAGGCTGCGGCTCGTCGCAGTGCGCAGGGTGGTGTCCCGGTGTCGGAGTGGTGTCGTTTCCTCCGATGCGCAGGCTCATGGGAGGTCTGGCGATGCTCAGGCGCACGGTAGTTCTGGCAGTTGGAGTTCCATCCGTGGGGCGTACTGCTGGCCGGCGTAGCAGTCGCTGTCGTGCTGGTCGCCCTGTACGGAGGGGCGGGGCAAGGAGACTTTGACCGCGAGGGCGTGGGGGTGGTTGACCACAAGGATCTCGTTCTCGCTGGTGTTGAACAGCCCGGCGAACAGGGTCCGGTTGAGGATTCCGGTGCTGGTGAGTGCCTCGTAGGCGTGCTGGTCGTGACACATGAAGTCGAGCGTGAGGGTGAAGCGGTAGAGCGGGCCGCGGTCCGTCTCGGGTGGTGAATAGGGGTAGGCGAGCGTGGAGACCAGGCCTTCCTACTCGGGGATGGGCAGGTGCGAGGAGGCGTGGGCGACGAACGTGGAGATCGCGTGGGCGGTGCCCTGGTCGGGCGCGGTGACGGTGATCAGTACGCCGAGTTCCTGGGGCTGCAGGGGAGTGGGCTCGGTGCCGGCCAGGACCGTCCCGGTGCCGTAGAGACGGTAGTTGATGTCGATGCTGTCCGGGTCGACCTGGCCGCTGAAGACGTCGAGGATCTTGGCGTCGAAGTACTTCTTGGCCATGGGCAGGAGCTCGGGGAGGCGCTCGATGACGACCCTGTCGCGGACGCCGCCGATGATGACGGTCTGGTAGCCGACGAGTTCGGCGCCTTCGAGTTTGTTGGTGTAGCCGTCGGCCTCGATGTAGCGGGAGCCACGGACGCGTACGGTCCGTTCGTCGACGGCCTCGTAGGTGGCGTGGGTGGTGTCGAGGGTGCCGGAGGGCTCGGCGATGTGGAACGGGTCGGCGTTCTCGTACAGCGTGTGGGCGGCGACCGAACGAGGGGTGAGGCGACTGCCGTCGGCCAGCGTGGTGACGTCGAAGTGGTCGTCGCGCAGGGTCACCAGGAGTCCGTTGGCATCGGGCGGGATCGCGCAGGCGGCGCCGCATTCGATGGTCTTGGCCATGTGCCAGGTGAGGCCGGGGTCGGCGCCGTTCAGATGGGCGAGGGCGGCGAACAGGGCGGTGTCGCCGGCCCGTCCGGCCAGGATGACGTCGTAGCCGTCGCGCAGGAGTTCCTGGATGGGCTCGACGCCCATCATGGCGACGGTGTGGCTGCGCTCGAACAACTTCCGTTCGATGGCGGTGGCGTTGGCCAGAGGCCGGATGCGGCCCTCGTCGTACAGGTGCTGGAGGCGCTCCGCCGGTTGGTCGCTGTAGATGAGGCCGAGTCTGAAGTGCAGGTTGTCCTCGGCGGCGATGGTTCGGGCCAGGCCGGCGACCCGGTCGACGCCGTCGTCGCGTCCGCTGGTGCCGCACGAGCCGATGATCAGCGGCACTTGAAGGGTGTCGCGGGCCCGGAGGAGCAGGCGCAGGTCGCGTGTGACGGCCTGGGCGGAGAGCTTGGGGGTCCCGGAACCGAGCGCCGCGGGGCCGGAGCCGGTGGAGCCGGCGTCGCAGGCGATCACGTGCGGGCGGGCGGCCACACCGCGGTCGAGGGCGGCTGTGTCGAAGCCAGCACCGAGGGCTCCGGTCGGGGCGAGGATACGTATGTCCATCGGGGTGGCTTTCTGTTGTGCGGGTGAAGGTCAGGAAGCAGTTGCGAGCGGCTGCCCGGCGCGGCGGGCCACGAGGGTGAAGACGGCGAAGGTGACCGCGCCGAACACGGCGGCGTTGAGGAACATGTAGCGCCAGCCGGTGAGGTCGACGGTGGCGCCGAGCAGGGCGGGGCCGAGCGCCATGCCGGAGGCCGAGGCCACCGTGTACAGACCGGTGTAGGCGCCCAGGACACGGTTGTTGGGCGCAGAGCCCACAGGGCGACCAGCCCGTTGACGGAGAAGACGGCGTAGCCGATCGAGGCGACGGCCACGGACGCGGCGGTGAAGGCCGGGGTGGGTTCGGCGAAGCCGACGAGCAGGCCCGCGACGAACAGCGCGATGCCGTAGCGGATCATGCGGAGCTCGCCGAGCCGGTGCGAGAGGTAGGCCAGCGGGACGACACAGATGAGGAAGGCGATCGCGCCTGGCAGGGCGATGCCGCCGGCCGCGCCGCGGGTCATGCCGAGGACCTCGGTGCCGTACGGGGTGGTCAGTGAGCGCAGTGCTGCCCACATGCCGGCGAAGCAGAAGATGTCGGCCATGAGCAGCAGCCTGGCCCGGCTCGGCTCCCGTACGAGGTCCTTGAGGACCGCCCACGGCGAGGAGAACGGGTCAGCCCGGTCGGTGCACCTCCGGGCAAGCACCCCTCAGGCACCGCCGTTGGCACCTCGTTCAGTCGGCGACGTCGACCCCGTATCCGCGGGCGAGGGCGTCGAGGCCGTGGTCGTAGCCCTGGCCGATGGTGCGCAGGCGCCAGAGGGGACCTCTGCGGTAGATCTCCGCGAGGAGCATGGTGCGTTCGGTCGTGGCGGCGTCCAGGGTTGCCCGGGCGATGGGTGCGCCGCTGTTGCCGGCGGCCGCACCGATCTGGATCGCGCCGACCGTCCCGAAGGTGGTGACACCGTCGATGGCCGCGGCGACGACGACCTTGCGGGTCGCGGGCGGCAGGGACGCCACGTCGACGGCGATGGTCTGTTCGGCGGGTCCGCCGGTGAGGAGCCGCACGGTGCCGGCTGGGCTCTCCGGGGCACCGTAGAAGATGAACTCCTCGTCGAAGGTGACCTGTTCGTCCTCGTCGAGGAGGAACGCGACGACGTCGATCTCGCAATCTGCCTGCGGAGCCCAGCTGGCCGTGATGTACCAGTCGGGCGCTGATCTGCCCTGCGGCACGGGCAGATCGGTGACGCCGCCCCTCGGCAACACCTGCGGTTCTTGGGCCCGTACGGCCGCCGTGCCCCGGTCGACGGCGGCCGGCGCGGTGAGCCAGTGCCCGTCGTGCACGGGGAGTTCAAGGGCGGTGATGCGGCTCATGCGGCGGTCCTGCTCCCCGCGGGCGAGCAGGACGACGTCGGTGACGCTGGCCGACAGGTTGATGGCCGCGGATCCGCCCAGTTCGACGACACGGGTACGGGCCGCCACGGCGTCGGCGTGGACACCGCCGAGCACCAGTACCCGGTGACCCGTCAGCGGTTTGTCCAAGGAGCCGACCGAGTCGGTGGGTTGGCGCGGGACGGGGACGGCTGCGCCGGGGGAGGGCGACGGCAGGACGGGCTCTTCCGGGACCGGTGTTGTGGTGGATTCGGGCTCGGTGACCTGTACTTGAGCCGGAGCCGGAGCCGGAG
>NZ_LIQZ01000086.1:37238-64220 GCF_001418655.1 Streptomyces phaeochromogenes
GCGGGTGCCGTCGCCGGGGCCGGTGCCGCCGGGGCGGTCATCACGGCGGGTGCGGCCGTCGCCTCGTGGGCCGTCCCGGCCCGTACGTCGGCCAGCAGCCGCAGGAAGGTGTGCTCGTCGATGACCGGCACGCCTTCGGCGAGTGCGCGTCGGGCCTTCGCCGAATCGCGCGCCGGCTCGTTGGTGACCAGCACGCTGGTGTGCCGGCTCACGGAGGCCATCATGTTCAGCCCGGCGGCAACCGCACGTCCGACCAGCTCCGCCCGGGCGTGCGCCGTGTCCCCGGTGATCGCGATCTTCATCCCCTGCCGGAGCGGCCCGCCGGGAGTCAGCCGCCCCGGGTTGCGGTAGGCGCAGGGGGTCTTGGGCGGCTGAGGCGTGAAACGGGACTCCGCACGGGGTGGGCAGGCCACGAGTGGCAAGGGCAGATCGAGCTGTGCCGCCTGGCGCAGCGAGGCCCGCAGGATCCCGGCCAGCACCCGGGTGTCGTCCAGCGCGTCGTGCGCGTGCTGCTGGGGAACGCCGTAGTGAGCGGCGAGGGTGCCGAGTTTCATGTCGTCCGTAGGCGGATCCACCTGGCGGTTCAGGGCCAGCGTGCACAGGCGTTGGGACACCGGCAGCCACATTCGCGCTCGGGCGAACTCGTGGGCCAGGAAGTCGTAGTCGAACTGGGCGTTGTGGGCGACCAGAACGCGGTCCTGGAGCATTGCCCCGATCCGGCCGGCGACCTGGTCGAAGGTGGGCGCGCCCTGCAACCGCTCGGCGGTCAGCCCGTGCACATGCACCGGCCCCGGATCGCACCCCGGATTGAGCAGCGTCGAGAACTCCGCGGTCTGCTCGCCGTCCGGACCGATCGTCACCACGGCGACGGACAGCACCCGGTCCCGCCGGGCCACGAGCCCTGAGGTTTCCACGTCGACCAACGCCCAGTCATGGGCGTATTGGTCCGTTGCGGGCACGTCGAACGAGGCGGAGGCGAGACTCATGGCGCCAAGGATGATCCGATATACAACGCCCCTTCAAGCTGTATGACGATTTTCCACCTTCTGGAACACCCTTACGGGGATGCTGTGTTGGGCCCTCGGCCGAGAGAGCCCACCAGCGGCGCGGCTCGGGTCTCCGGCGGGGGCGATCGGCTCCCATCCGTCCGGAACCCCGTACGGGTACGGGTGGTGCCATCCGGAACCCCGCACGGGTGGTGTCGGGATGCGCTCCGGGTGCGGCGGCACCGGTTCGGACGCAGACTGACCAGGTGAGCCGTACGCACGCGCAACGAAACGAGAACACATCAGGTGCCGGACGCGCGGCCTCCCAGCCGCTGGCGCTCGCGGCGATGATGTTCGCGGTGGCGATGACGTTCATCGACCAGACGATCGTGTCGATCGCGGCGCCCGACATCGTCTCCGAACTCGGCCTTTCCGCCTCCGGCATGCAGTGGGTGGTCAACGCCTATCTGCTGTCCCTGGCCGCGTTCTTCGCCGTCGGCGGACGCCTGGCCGACCTGTGGGGACCACGTCGGGTCGTCGTGGCAGGCACCCTGATCTTCGTCATCTCCTCCGCGCTGTGCGGCTGCGTACCCGACGGGGACTACGCACTGACGTGGCTCGTCGCCTTCCGCGCGACCCAGGGCCTCGGCGCCGCGCTGCTCTTCCCCGCCGCGCTCGCGGTCGTCGTGGCGGTGTTCCCGATCGAGCGGCGGGGGCGCGCCCTGGCCCTGTTCTTCGGCCTCACCGGTGCCCTCACCGCCGTGGGACCGCTGCTCGGCGGCTGGCTGACCACCTGGACCTGGCGGGCGATCTTCTGGGTCAACGTCCCCGTCGCCGTCGTCGCGCTGATCCTCACCGCGCTCGCCCACATCTCCGACCGGCGACGCGACGAACCGCTGGACGTCAAGGGCGCTGTGCTGGTCGCCGTCGGCATGGGCACGAGCGTGCTCGGCTTCCAGCAGGCGTCGGCCTGGGGCTGGGACAGCTGGGCGACGTGGGCCTGCGTCGTGGGCGGCCTCGCGGTTCTGTACGTCTTCTGCCGCTACGAACTGCGGACCCGCCACCCCCTGATCAACCTGTCGGTCTTCCGCGACCGCGCCTTCACGGTGGACTCGCTGGTCCTCTTCTTCGCGATGCTGGCGTTCGTCCCCGTGTTCTTCTTCGCCTCGGTCTACGCCCAGGTCTCCCTCAGCGCCTCGGCCAACCAGGCCGCCCTGTACCTGCTGTACTTCTTCGTGGGGTTCGCCATCGCCTCCCAGTGGGGCGGTCGCATCCTCGACAAGCGGGGAGCCCGCCCCGCATTGAAGATCGGCTGTGTGGTGGGCGCCGTCGGGTTCGCGCTCTGGGCCGGCAAACTGACCGACCTGTCCATGCACAACCAGTGGCCGTACGTCGCCCTCGCCGGCGCGGGCATCGGGTTCATCCTCGCCCCGGCCTCGACGGACGCCGTGAACCGGGCGATCGACGCCTCCTACGGCGAGGTCACGGGCATCACCCAGACCGTCCGCAACTACGCGGCCAGCATCGGACTCGCCGTCTTCGGCACCATGCTGACGCACACCATGACGGACAACGTGGAGAGCACCCTCCGGGCCCGCGGGGTACCGGCGGACGAGGTCGACTCCGTGGCCGGGGACGTGACGCAGTCGATCACGGGCCAGGCGGACGCCCGCACCCCCACCGGAGACGGCCCGGTCGCGACGACCATGCGCGATGCGATGTCCTCGATCCGCATGGACTTCGCCGAGGCCAACCAGTGGGTGTTCTACGGCATGGCCGTAGCACTCGGCATCGGCTTCCTCTGCGCCCTGCGCCACCCGGGCGGCCAGGTGGCGCAGGACGACGAGACGCCCGCGCAGACCCCCGTACGCCATTGAGCGCGGCCTCTGCCCGGCCCAGCCATTTTGACGCCGACCTCGCTGAGCTGGCCGAACTCGCCGACCTCAAAGAGTGGCCTGGCTTCAGTGGTCGGCCGGCGTGGGTGAGATCTGCTGCATGAGGCTGATCATGTCCGGGGCGACCCACTCCTCGGCGATCTTGTCGCCTTCGATGCGGTAGAGCTCGACGCTCCGGAAGCTGACCTGTCGGTCCGTCGCCGGGATCCCCTGGAAGGTGCCCCGGTGCGTGCCGCGGAAGTGGACCCGTACGGCCACCTTGTCGCCGGCGCCGAACATGTCCTCGACGCTGATCTGCAGGTCCGGGAAGCCCTCCCACATGGCCTGAGCCCCCAGCCGCCAGATCTGCGGGCCGTGCAGCGGGTCGGGTACGCCGGGGACGTTGGCGATGAAGTTCTCCGTCAGCAACTCGACACACGCGTCCAGCTCGCCGCGCTCCAGCGTCTTGTAGGCCGTGCGCAGCAGAGCCAGGTTCTTCTCGGTGGTGGTGGTCATCTCGGCCATCTCGGTGTCCTCTCCAGGGGATCGCTGCGACGAGCGCAGTGATCGCTCCGATCCGTACGGCTCAGTAGAAACCCTGCCGTTGCGTCAAGGTCAAGAAAGGCTTGAGGCTCCCGCAGGGCGCCCCCGAGCAGGCCATCGAGCGCCCGAGTCGCCATGAGGCGCAGCGGAAACTGCCTCGCTGAACGCCGACCGGCGCCCGTAGCATCCGTGCGTGCAACGCATCCTCGTCGCCGGCATCACCGGAGCCGGAAAAACCACCATGGCGCAGGCCCTCTCCGCCCGGCTCCAGCTGCCGTTCCACGAGATGGACGCGCTCGTGTTCACCGGCCCCGGCTGGACGGTCGACCCCGGCTTTCACCAACAGGTCGCGAAGATCGCCGCCACCCCCGCCTGGATCTTCGACTCCTTCGGCCACCCCGAGGTCCGCGACCTGTTGTGGACCGGCGCCGACACCGTGATCTGGCTCGACTACCCCAGAGCCGTCGTCATGCCGCGCGTACTGCGCAGATCCCTGCGACGGACCCTGCTGCGCGAGCGGGTCTTCGGCGGCAATGTGGAGACCCTGTCCTCCTGGTTCAGCGGCGACCACCCGGCATGGTCGTCCTGGACCGAGCACGCGGGTCGGCGCGCCGAGATCGACCGCCGCACGACCGACCCGCGCTTCGCGCCGCTGAACGTCATCCACCTGCGTTCCCCGCGAGAGGCGACCGCGTGGCTGCGCGGTCGGCCTCACCCCACCTCTGGTTAGCCGCGCGGTGCCGCGGACCGGTTGGGCATGGTGAGTGTCTGGTTCAGCGCGGCGAGGCCGTCCGCGTAGATGCCGTGGAAGAGGGCGATGGCCTCGTCGTCGCCGACGCCGTCCGGTGTGAAGGTGCCGGACCACTCCACGCGGGACGTGTCCTGCCCGGGGACCTCGTGCACCGTGAGGGTGGAGAGGTAGCCGGTGACGGGGAAGGGCGCCTGGAGGATGGAGTAGCTGTAGGTGCGGGCCTTGTCGTCGAAGGCTTCGAGACGCTCGACGATCACACCGCCGTCCTCGTTGCGGAGACTGCGGACCCGTCCGCCGTCGCTGAGTTCGCTGGCGGGGATGTACGGGAGCCAGTCGGGCAGTGAGTCGAAGCCGCCGATGAGCTGCCAGACGCGGTCGGGCGAGGCGGGGATGTCGAGGGATGCGGCGGTCGTGGCCACGGGATCCTCCTGCGGGTGTGCGGGTGTGGTGGGCGTGGAGCGTGCGAGGCGGCCGGGTCAGGCGGTGGCGGGTACCGGAGCGTCCTGCGCTATCAGCCGCTCCTCGCGCAGGTCCGTCCAGAACGCGGCCGGGATCGTCTCGCCGAGAGCGGCGACGTCCTCGGCGATGCGGCTGGGCTTGGTCGCGCCGGGGATGACGGCCGCCGTCGCCGGGTGGGCGAGGGAGAACTGCAGCGCGGCGGACTTGATGCCGACCCCGTGCCGCTCGGCGAGCGCCTTGATCCGCTCCACCTTGTCGATGATGTGCGCGGGCGCCTGCTGGTACTCGAAGTGCGTTCCTCCGGCGAGGATGCCCGAGCTGTACGGGCCGCCGACCACGATGTCGACGTCCTGGGCGGCAGCGGCAGGCAGCAGCCGCTGCAGGGCCCGGTCGTGGTCGAGGAGGGTGTAGCGGCCCGCGAGGAGGAAGGCGTCGGGCTTCGGCTCGTCCAGGTCGAGGGTGAGCTCCAGGGGCTCAACGCGGTTCACGCCAAGGCCCCAGCCCTTGATGACGCCCTCTTCACGCAGCTTCTGCAGTACGCGGAACGCGCCGGTGCGGGCGGTCTCGTAGGCGGCCAGCCACTCGTCCCCGTAGAAGTCCTGGGCGACGTCGTGCACCCACACGATGTCGAGGCGGTCCGTCCGCAGGCGCTTGAGGCTGTCCTCGATGGAGCGGAGGGTGGCGTCGGCGGTGTAGTCGTTGACCATCTTGTTCGGGCGCCCGTGTTCGAAGAGGCCGCCCTTCTCGCCGAGGTCGCGTACGGCCGGGTCCTCGATCTCGTCGAAGATCACGCGGCCGACCTTCGTGCTGAGGACGAACTCGTCGCGCGGGTGCTGCGCGAGTACGTCGCCGAGCCGGATCTCGGAGAGGCCTGCACCGTAGAAGGGCGCGGTGTCGAAGTAGCGGATGCCCTGGTCCCAGGCGGCTTCGACGGTGGCCGCGGCCTCCTCGTCCGGGATGGCGCGGAACATGTTGCCGAGGGGGGCGGTGCCGAAGCCGAGGGTGCCGGGCAGGAGGGGCTTGATGCTCATGGGGGGATCCTTGCGATAGCGAGGGTGATACCGATTGCGGCGGATTCGTCACTCAATGTGCGATCCGTCGGCCTTGCGTGTTCGAGGTTAGGATCCATGGATGAGACTGTCCAAGACTTGCTTCGACATACTTGAGTCCTCCGAGGTCCTACATGCTTGACCTGCGTCAACTCCGCTACTTCGTCGCCGTCGCCGAGGCCGAACACGTCGGCCGCGCCGCCGAGCAGCTGCACATCTCCCAGTCGCCCCTCAGTCGGCAGATCGCCCAGCTGGAGAAGAACCTGGGCCTGACCCTTTTCGAACGCAGCCAGCAGCGCATCCGGCTGACCTCCGACGGCCGGGTCTTCCTGACCGAGGCGCACGCCCTGCTGCGCCACGCGGACCGGCTGGAGAACCTCGGCCGACGGCTCGGCCGCGGCGAGGAGGGCGGCCTGTGCATCGGCTACGTGGCCGACGCCATGCACACGGGCGTCCTGCCCACCGCCCTGCGCACCCTGCGCGATCAACGCCCCGGCATTCACGTCGCGCTTTACGACCAGGAGTCGGCCGAGCAGTTCGAGGGACTGCGCCAGCGCAGCCTGGACATCGCTCTGGTGCGCACGCCGCCGTCCGAGGACGACCCGGACCTGAACACGGCCCCATTGCTGCAGGATCCCCTGCTGCTCGCGCTGCCCGCGGAGCATCCCCTCGCGGGGCAGGAGGAGTTGACCCCCGAAGCCCTCGACGGGCAGCCGTGGATCGCGGTGGGCGACTCCCACGACCCGGCCTGGCGCGACACGTTCGTCGCCTCGTGCGTGGCCTCCGGCTTCACCCCGGACATCCGTCTCGACGCGGCCGATCCACTCACAGCACTGGGCCTGGTCGCCTCCGGTCTCGGCCTCGCGCTCATCCAGAAGAGCATGATGCGCGGCACGACCGACGGTGTCGCGGTGCGTGAACTGCCCTGGCACGGAGGGTCTGTTCAGCTGTGGGCGGCCTGGCACCGGGTCGATCTCCGCCCCGTGGTGGCCTCGTTCCGCGAGACCGTCCTCGCGGGCCGGGACGACGCCTGAACGAGGGCGTAGTGCGGGGGCCGGGGACGGCAACGACACCATCGACACCAAGGCCCCCTGCGAGGCGTGACTCGGAGCGTGGCCGATTTACTCCCGCTCTGTGCAACCCGGCAACCGATGTGGCCGAGGAGGCACCTGTGGGGCAATTGTTTACGTCGTGTAAAGGCGCATGTCGCCCTCGTCCCATGCCCGTTCGGACGTGAACGGCAAGACCCTATTCCGGACAACTGTCTGTTCAGGCCATGACACTGACGACCTTTCAGTGTGAAGATCTTCACGCCGCGCGGCACTCATCGCACGTTCTCCCCGGATGGCCGACACCGTCATCCGGTCTTCCCCCACGGCCGTCATCGAGCGGCCGGAAGGAGCAGGAGTGCCGAGATCCTTACGTCCCCGCAGGCCCGGACCGTCTCGTAGCCCGCAGCGCGTCGCCGGAGGTGCGCTGGTCGTCGTGACCGCCCTCATCGCCGCGGCGACCGCTCCGGCGACCGGAGCATCCGCCCAGCCGAACCAGGGCCCGGCGGCCCCGGCCCGGATCGCCGCGGAGCCCAGAGCGGGCGCGGCTCCCGTCCCGCTCACCCCCGCCCAGCGTGCCGGCCTTCTGAAGTCGGCGGCGAACTCCGCCAAGGCCACCGCCGGTGCCCTGAAACTGGGCGCCAAGGAGAAGTTGCTGCCGAAGGACGTCATCAAGGACGCCGACGGCACCGTCCACACCCGCTACGAGCGCACCTTCGCCGGACTCCCCGTCCTCGGCGGTGACTTGGTGGTCCATCAGCGCGCCGCCGGCCGGACCGTCACCAGGGCGACCGACGCTCCGGTGTCCGTACCGACGACCGACGCCACGGTCGCCGCCTCGACGGCGAAGAAGTCGGCGCTCGCCGCCGCCAAGGCCGACGGCACCGGGCAGGTGCGCGCGGACGGAGCACCGCGACTGGTCGTCTGGGCGGCCGACGGCGCACCCGCCCTCGCCTGGGAGTCGGTGGTCACCGGCGTCGAGGACGACGGCTCTCCGCGCGAGGTGCATGTCGTCACCGACGCGAAGAGCGGCAAGAAGGTCCGGGAGTTCGAGACCATCCACCCCGGCGTGGGCAAAGGCCAGTTCAGCGGCGAGGTCGACCTCGGCAGCACACGTAACGGAGACGTCTTCGAACTGACCGACACCCAGCGCGGCGGCCACAAGACGTACGACCTGGGCGGCGCCACGAGTGGCACAGGCACGCTCTTCACCGGGGCCGACGACATCTGGGGCGACGGCGACCCGGCCAACCGCGAGACCGCCGCCGCGGACGCCGCGTACGGCGCCCAGAAGACCTGGGACTTCTACCACGACCAGTTCGGCCGCAACGGCATAGCCAACGACGGTGTCGGCGCGTCCTCCCGGGTCCACTTCGGGAACAACGTTGTCAACGCCTACTGGGACGACGACTGCTTCTGCATGCTCTACGGAGACGGCAAGGACAACGCGAACCCGCTGACCGCGCTCGACGTCGCCGCCCATGAGATGACCCACGGCGTCACCAGCGCCACGGCGGACCTGTACTACTACAACGGCGAGTCCGGCGGTCTGAACGAGGGCAGCAGCGACATCATGGCCGCCGCCGTGGAGTTCTTCACGAACAACCCGAACGACGTACCCGACTACGAGGTCGGCGAGCGGATCGACATCAACGGCGACGGCACCCCGCTGCGTTACATGGACAAGCCCTCCAAGGACGGCCTGTCCCAGGACTACTGGTCCACCGAGACCGAAGGGCTCGACCCGCACTTCTCCTCCGGCGTGGCGAACCACTTCTTCTACCTCCTCGCCGAGGGCAGCGGAGCGAAGACCGTCAACGGCGTCGGCTACGACAGCCCGACCCACGACGGCGAGCCGGTCCCCGGCCTCGGCCTGCACAACGCCACGAACGTCTGGTACCGGGCGCTGACCACGTACATGACGTCCACCACCGACTACGCGGGCGCCCGCGTAGCGACCCTCCAGGCCGCCGCCGACCTGTTCGGCCGGTCCAGCGAGGCGTACGAGGCCGTCGGCAACACCTGGGCAGCGGTGAACGTCGGTCCGCGCTTCGTCAACCACGTCGCGCTGACGGCGCCGGCCGGCCAGGAGTCCGCGGTCGGCCAGCCCGCCACGCTGAAGATCACGGCGGACACCAGCCGTCCGGGCGGTCTCACCTACGGGGCCACCGGCCTGCCCGACGGACTGGCCATCGACCACGAGACCGGTGTGATCTCCGGAATCCCGGCAGAGACAGGGGAGTTCACCCCGACCGTGACGGCGAGCGCCGCGGACGGATCCGGAGCCGAGGCGGGCTTCGTCTGGAACGTCATCGCCTCCGGCGGCGACTTCTTCGTCAACCCGGGCAATGTGCGGATCCCCGACGCGGGCGATCCGGTCGAGTCCCCGCTCATCGTGACCGGCCGCACCGGCAACGCGCCGAGCACCCTCCAGGTCTCGGTGGACATCGTCCACACCTACCGCGGCGACCTGGTGATCGATCTGGTCGGCCCCGGCGGCACCACGTACCCGCTGAAGGACGTCTCCGACGACGACGGCGACGACGTGCACGCGACGTACACCGTCGACGCCTCCGCCGAACCGGCCGACGGCACCTGGAAGCTCCGCGTCCAGGACCGCTACCAGGTCGACACGGGCTACATCGACAGCTGGAAGCTGACCTTCTGATCCACCCTCCCGGGTCTGTGGTGCCGGCGGGCACCACAGACCCGGGGACAGGCGTCGAAGGCCGGGGCCCCTGGGGCGAAACCGCCCACCAGGTCGGTCAGTTGCGGG
This sequence comes from Streptomyces phaeochromogenes, assembly GCF_001418655.1. Classification (GTDB taxonomy): domain Bacteria; phylum Actinomycetota; class Actinomycetes; order Streptomycetales; family Streptomycetaceae; genus Streptomyces; species Streptomyces phaeochromogenes. The sequence goes on from NZ_LIQZ01000086.1 coordinate 46,726, forward strand.
CTTTACGGCCGGAGACGGCCTACCCCCGCCGGGCACCGCCGGGGACAATGAGGCGTTGGCCGGCTGCCGCCGGGCCTCGTCGGTCACGCCGTGGCCGTGTCCCGCCGCAGCCGCGAGCCATCACGTGTCCCCGACGGGATGTCGGGGACACAGACGCGCCCTTCGTAACCGCGCACGCACCGGCATCACGGCACCACATCACGGCACGGAAGCACGGCACGCCCGGCGACCGGCCGGGCGCGCTTGAACCTGACCGACCGTCTTCGGGGAGATTCGGGTGATGACAGCACGCGGTACCACCATCAGACGTTCCCGGCTCGCCGCCTCGGTGCTGAGCCTGCTCGTCGTGGCCGCCCTGGCGGTGTCCGGCACCAACGCGACCGCGGCGCCCACGGCAGGCGCCGCACCATCCGCCGCCTCGGTGTCCGGCGCGGCCTCGGCCGTCGGATCCCTGGGAGTTGCCGGGACGAGCTGGGCCGTGGACGAGCGGACCGGGCAGCTGCGAGTGCTCGCCGACTCCACGGTCGGGGAAGCGGATCTGGCCGCAGTCCGTCGGGCCACCGGCCGCTTCGCCGGTGCCGTCACCGTGGAACGGGTCGACGGCCGGCTGCGCACCCTCCTGTCGGGCGGCGACGCCATCTACGCGTCCAGCTGGCGCTGTTCGGTCGGGGTCAACGTGCAGAGCGGCTCCACCTACTACTTCGTCACCGCGGGCCACTGCACCGACGGCCTGCCCACCTGGTACACCAGTTCCGGCCTCACCACGATGGTCGGCCCCACCACCGGCACGAGCTTCCCCGGCAACGACTTCGGTGTCGTGCGGTACTCCAACCCGGCCGTGCCGCACCCCGGCACCATCGGAACCGTCGACGTCACCGGGACCGCGACCGCCTACGTCGGCCAGAGCGTCTGCCGTCGTGGATCGACCACCGGTGTCCGCTGCGGCCGGGTCACCGCGCTCAACGCGACCGTCAACTACGGGAGCGGAGACATCGTCTACGGGCTGATCCAGACCAACATCTGCGCCGAGCCCGGTGACAGCGGCGGTCCCCTCTACGCAGGCGACAAGGTCATCGGCATCCTCTCCGGCGGCTCAGGCAACTGCACCTCGGGAGGGACAACCTTCTATCAGCCGATCCAGGAGGTGCTGAGCGCCTACGGCCTGACCGTCTACTGACGAGTTGCCGGCCTCGGGCGGGCGGAGGACCAGCCCGAGGCCGCTACTTCACGACCCGCTTCGTCAACTGCTGCACACCTCTAGACATCCGATCTATTTCCCGGCGACGATGATCGCGCCCTCGACAGGTGTCGATGTGGCTGCGACCTCCTCTGCGATAGAGCCGATGAATGGGCCGGGAGACCTCACCGTGATCAATGAATCCCAACCGCAGCGACGAAGCGTCCTCAAGTTCGGCGGAGCCTTCGCCGTCGCACCCCTGATCACTCAGCTGACCGGCGGAATCCCCGCGGGCCAGGCCGTCGCCGCGGGGACCGGCGCTCCGGCCGCCGTCCAGTGGCCGACCCTGTCGCGCAAGGCGCTGAAGTACTCCGTGCCCGCCCTGGACTGGCAGTCGCAGGCCCTGCCGATCGGCAACGGCCGACTCGGCGCCATGCTCTTCGCCGATCCCTACGAGGAGCGCATCCAGTTCAACGAACAGAGCCTGTGGGGCGGGGTCAACAACTACGACAACGCTCTCGCCGGCAAGCCGGACAGCGACTTCGACACGGGCATGACCGGCTTCGGCTCGTACCGGAACTTCGGCGACGTCGTCGTCACCTTCGCTCCCCGTGCGAGACCGAAGATCACGGCCCCGGGAGGACCGTACAACAGCTCCTCGTCGGAGGGCGTCGACAGGACGTACGACGGTGAATCGAGCACCAAGTGGTGCATCGACGGGCCCGGTTCGAAGGTTCAGTGGCAGGTCGAGCTCCCCGAACCCGCCGAGGTCGCGTCCTACCGTCTGACGAGCGCCAACGACGTGCCGGAGCGCGACCCTCAGGAGTGGAAGTTCTCCGGTTCGGCCGACGGAACCACCTGGACCACGCTGGACAGCCGCACGTTGGACGCGCCCTTCGAGAGCCGCTTCCAGACGAAGGAGTTCACCTGCGCCGACACGGGCACCGGCACCGCGGCCCACCGCTTCTACCGCTTCGACTTCGTACCCAAGTCAGGTGTCAGTCACTTCCAGTTGAGCGAGATCGGCCTGTCCGGCGTCGACCTCTACGGGGGCGGTTCGATCTATCTGTCGTCACCGAGCGGGCACTCCAAGGGCGCCGGTGCTGATTCAGGTTCCGGAGCCAAGTCCCGGGGCACGGACATCTCCAGATCGGTGGACGGCGATCCGGCCACGGTCTGGCGGGTCGACGACGCCGAGCCGAAGGTCGTATGGCAGGCCGATCTGCCCCGCGCGGTCGCCGTGACCTCGTACGCGCTGACCGCCGCCCCGGACCGGCCGCGGGACGACCCCCGGCGGTGGGTGCTGGAGGCGTCGAAGGACGGGCGTGCCTGGACGACCCTCGACACGCAGAGCCCCGGAGCGCCGTTCGCCGACCGCGGGAAGACCCGGACGTTCCGGATCACCAACACCACGGCCTACCGCGCCTATCGGCTGACCCTGACCCCCGGCGCGTCCTCCCGAGGCTTCCAGATCGCGGAGATCGCGCTGGAAGGTGCGGGCTTCGACACGCGCACGCAGCGGTCGGTCGTCGACTACCAGCGCAGCCTCGACTTCGTGAACGGCGTCCATGCCACCCGCTTCGGCGCGCCCGGACAGCGCGTCCTGCGCGAGGCCTTCGCCAGCCGGTCCGCGGACGTCATGGTCTTCCGGTACACGGCGGACGGCACCCGGCAACTCTCCGGAGCGATCTCGCTGACGTCCGGACAGGACGAGGCCCCGACGACCGTCGACGCCGGCGCCGGGCGGATCGCCTTCAGCGGTGTCATGGGCAACGGACTCAAGCACACATGCACCGTCCGGGCCGTGCGCACAGACGGCGAACTCCGCGCCGACGGGGCGGCGCTCCGGTTCAGCGGCTGCACGACCCTGACCCTGTTCCTCGACGCCCGCACCGACTACAAGCTCGACGCCGCCGCCGGGTGGCGCGGACCCGATCCGGCACCCATCGTCGCCAGGACGCTCGCCAAGGCGACCGCCCGGTCCTACAGCAAACTGCGCGACGAGCACACCGCCGAGATACGCGCCCTCATGAACCGGGTCTCGGTCGCCTGGGGCACGTCCGACAACGCCGTCGTCGCCCTGCCGACCGACGCCCGGCTCGAACGTTACGCGGCGGGCGGCGAGGACCCGACACTTGAACAGGCCATGTTCGACTACGGCCGCTATCTGCTGATCAGTTCCTCCCGCCCGAACGGCCTGCCCGCCAACCTCCAGGGCCTCTGGAACGACAGCAACCAGCCGGCGTGGGCCTCCGACTACCACACCAACATCAACATCCAGATGAACTACTGGGGCGCCGAGACGACGAACCTGCCGGAGAGTCATGAGGCGCTCGTCCGGTTCATCGAACAGGTGGCGGTGCCCAGCCGCGTGGCGACGCGCAACGCCTTCGGCAAGGACACGCGCGGCTGGACCGCCCGCACCAGCCAGAGCATCTTCGGCGGCAACTCCTGGGAGTGGAACACCGTCGCGAGCGCCTGGTACGCCCAACACCTGTACGAGCACTGGGCGTTCACCCAGAACCTGAGCTACCTCCGAACCGTCGCCTACCCGATGATCAAGGAGATCTGCGAGTTCTGGGAGGACCACCTCAAGGAACGTGAGGACGGACTTCTCGTCGCACCGAACGGCTGGTCACCCGAGCACGGGCCGCGCGAGGACGGCGTGATGTACGACCAGCAGATCATCTGGGACCTGTTCCAGAACTACCTGGACTGCGAGGCGGCACTCAAGGCGGACCCCGCGTACCGGGCCAAGGTCACGGACATGCAGGCACGCCTCGCGCCGAACAAGATCGGCAAGTGGGGTCAACTCCAGGAGTGGCAGGAGGACTTGGACGACCCGGCCGACATCCACCGCCACACCTCGCACCTCTTCGCGGTCTATCCGGGCCGCCAGATCACCCCGAAGGCACGCGACTTCGCGGCCGCCGCCCTCGTCTCGCTCAAGGCGCGGTGCGGTGAGAAGGAAGGCGTTCCGTTCACGGCCGGGACGGTGTCGGGCGACAGCCGCCGCTCGTGGACCTGGCCCTGGCGGGCGGCCCTCTTCGCGCGTCTCGGTGACGGGCACCGCGCCCAGATCATGCTGCGCGGACTGCTGACCTACAACACGCTGCCCAACATGTTCGGCAACCACCCGCCCTTCCAGATGGACGGCAACTTCGGCATCACGGGCGCCGTGGCCGAGATGCTCCTGCAGAGCCACGACGGCGTCATCCACCTGCTGCCCGCCCTGCCGGACGGCTGGAAGGCCAACGGGTCCTTCACCGGGCTCCGCGCCCGCGGCGGCTACGAGATCGACTGCGAGTGGCGGAACGGGAAGGTCACGTCGTACCGAATCGTGGCCGACCGGGCGCGGAACCGGGGGAGCGTCACCGTGCGGGTGAACGGCGTCGACAGGAAGGTGAAGCCGGTCAAGCCCTGACGGGGGACACCGGATCGCTGCCGAAGCAGTCATGCCGACGGCCGCCCGCCCCGCCGCCCGAAGCGCATCGGAGCGGATCGGAGCGGCACGGTCGTCGGCATGGCAGCTCACCGAAGGCCCGACGCTGTGGCCGCCCGGCTGCCGCAGGCTCACCCCCCGGGCCGGGTCAGGGACTCATCGGCCCGGCCAACGCGTCGAGGACCGGTCCTCCCGCCAGACCGAGCCCGACGGAGACGACCGTGGCCGCGTACGCGACGACGCGTGCCGTACGGTCCCCCTCGGCGAGGCCCGGGGAAGCGCCGCGTGAGACCACGGGCACGATCCAGCGCAGGTAGTAGAAGAGGGACGCCACGGTGTTGACGGCGGCGAGGACGGCCAGCCACGCGTAACCACCGTCGAACACGGCGCTGAACGCCTGGAGTTTACCGAGGAAGACCGCGGTGGGCGGGGTGCCGACGAGGCCCAGCAGGCAGACGACCAGGCTCGCCGCAAGCAGCGGGCGGTCCCTGGCGAGCCCCCGGTAGTCGTCCAGCGTGTGGGCCTGGGGGAGGGCGCAGACGACCGCGAACGCCCCGAGGTTGGTGACCGTGTAGGCCGCGAGGTAGTACAGGAAGGCCTGTTGCGCGAGATCCGAGCGGTCCACCACGGCCACCGGCATGAGCAGGTAGCCGACCTGACTGATCGTCGAGTAGGCGAGCAGACGCTTGACGTCCTGCTGGAAGAACGCGCCGAGGTTGCCGAGCGTCATCGAAGCGGCGGCGAGCACGGCGATCAACGCCGGCCACGGCAGGGGGCTGCCCGCGAAGACATCGTCACCGACGCGGAAGAGCGCGGCGAGCGCCCCGATCTTGGGCAGCGTGGTGAGCAGCGCGGCCACCGGCGCACTGCTGCCCTGCACGGCGTCCGGCACCCAGAAGTGCGCCGGTACGCCGCCGGCCTTGAACAGCACACCCGCCAGCAGCCCGATCGCACCGACGGCGACCAGCGGCTCCGGGGCGTCGCGCAGCGCGTCACCCAGCATCGGATACAAGGTCGCGCGCCCGGCCGCGTACAGGACGGTGACACCGGCCAGCAGAAGCACGCCGAGCAGGGCGCCGACCACGTAGAACTTGAGGGCGGCCTCGGTACCCGGACCGTCCTTGCGGAACCCGGCGAGCGTGTACGCGGGAATGCTCGCCAGGAGATACGCGGCGGCGAACAGCAGCAGGTCCTGGGTCCCGGCCATCATCAGGGCACCCAGGGCTGCCAGTTGGACCAGGACGTAGAACTCGCTCTCCCGGGGATCCCCTCGCAGGGGGCGGAAGGAGACACCGAGGACGAGGAGCGTGCCGCCGAGGACGACGATCCGGGACGCGCCGGTCACGGGATCGACGGCGAAGGCCTCGCCGAAGGCCGTAGTGGAGGGCTCGGTGGCCGCGACCGACGCCGCGACGATTCCCGCCACGCACGCGACGACCGCCAGCAGTCCCACGACCCACTGCCGGGCGCGCGGCAGCCAGGAGCCGAGCAGCAGCCCGAGTACGGCCGAGGCCGCCAGCAGCACTTCGGGCAGCAGATCGAGCGGGTTCTCGTTCATCTCGGTCATCGGGCGAGCAACTCCAGGACCGAGCGCGAGGCCGGCTCGACGACGTCCAGCAGGAAGCGCGGCGCAACGCCGAGGACGACGGCCAGGACAAGCAACGGAGCCACCGAGAGACTCTCGTGCCCCCGCATGTCGGGGAACACCCGCGGTGTGCCCGGTGCGTCGGGCAGCCGCAACGGCCCCGTGAACACCTGGCGCAGCGCCCGCAGGAACAGCCCGGCCGTGAGGACGATGCCGAGCACCGACAGCGCCGTGGCCAGCGGCTGAGGCCCGAGACTTCCCGTGAAGATCTGGAACTCGGCGACGAAGCCGGAGAAGCCCGGCAGCCCGAGCGAGGCGAAGGCCGCGACGCCCGTCATCGCGGCGAACGCGGGCGCCACGGCGGCGAGTCCGGAGTAGGCGCCCATGTCGTAGGTGCGCCCGCGTTCGTGGAGCACCCCCGCGAGGAGGAACAGTGCACCGGTCAGCAGCCCGTGGCTCACCATCTGGGTCACGGCTCCGGTGACGGCGAGGGAACGCGCCTGCTCGGAGCTGTCCGCCGTCGCGGCGGCAGCGCCGAGGGCCAGCACGATGTATCCCATGTGGTTCACGGAGGTGTACGCGACCATCCGCTTGAAGTCGGTCTGCGCGAGCGCGACCAGCGCCCCGTGGAGGACCGAGACCACGCCGATCACGACCAGCACGAGGGCGTACTCCCGCCAGGCCTCGGGGAGGATCGGCATGGCGATACGTACGAATCCGTACGTGCCCATCTTCAGCAGCACCCCGGCCAGGATCGCCGAACCGGCCGCGGGCGCCTCGACATGGGCCGGCGGCAGCCAGGTGTGGAAGGGCACGGTCGGGGTCTTCACCGCCAGACCGACCACGACGGCCAGCAGCACCAGGGCCCCGTAGACAGACCGCCCGGCGAGCGGGTTCTGCTCGGTCAGCTCGACGATGTCGAAGGTGTGCGGCGACGCGGCGAGGTACAGGCCGATGAAGCCGAGCAGCAGGGCGAGCGACCCGATGAACGTGTAGAGGAAGAACTTCAGCGCGGCGCGGGCGGCCTGCCGGTGGCCCCATCCGGCGATGACGAAGTACATCGCCACGATGGACAGGTCGAAGAAGACGAAGAAGAGGATCAGGTCGAGGGCGACGAAGAGCCCGAGGCAGGTGGTCTGAAGGAAGAGGAAAAGTGCCGCGAACTCACGGATCCGGCGGTTCTCGCGCAGCGAGTAGAGCGCGCAGGCGAGGAACAGCAGACAGGTCAGGGCGAGCAGTGGAAGAGACAGGCCGTCGACGCCGACGTGGTAACTGACCCCCGCGCCCGGAATCCAGCGGGCGCGCTCCTCGAACTGCATGCCCCCGCCCGGCTCGTACCCTGCCCACACCACGACGACCAGGGCCAGTTCGACGGCCGACGCCGCTACCCAGACCGCGCGGAACACGGCCGGTGCCGTACGGCGGGGCAGCGCGAACAACAGCAGCGCGACGGCCGTGGGCGCGAAGACGAGGGCGGTCAGCAAGCGGATCACCTCACGAGGACGAGGACGACGGCGAGGACGGTGAAGGCGGCGACCGCCTGGGCGAGGTACTGGTGTAGCTGTCCGGTCTGTGGGCGGCGGGCCCAGCGGCCGAGGGCACGGGTTCCGGCGGCGACCGCACCGACCGTGCCGTCGAGGGAACGTTCCACGACGTCGTTCGTCCAGCGGGCGAGCCGGACGGTGGCGGAGGCCGAACCGTCGACAGCGCGGTCCAGCACCTTGTCGTCGAAGGCCGCGGCGGCGCGCGCCAGCCGCATCGTGGGCGCGACCAGCATGACATGAGCCGCGCGTTCGAGCCCCAGCCAGTCGGCGGGCCCTGACTTCACCCGCGCGGCCAGGGGCAGCGGGCGTGCGCCCCAGCCCCAGGCTGCCGCGGCGGCCAAGAGAGCCAGACCGGCGGAGAGTACGAACTCCCAGGTATGTGGGGCGGGTTGACCGGAGGCGGCGAGGACACGGCTCACGCTGTCGCGTACCGGAGGGAAGGCCGGAACCACCAGTGCCACGCAAGCGACGGCCAACAGGACGAGAGGCCACACGGCACCGGCCGGGATGCGCCGGGCATCGGGACGCGCCACCGCCGGACGCCACACGAACCACAACGCCTTGGCGCTGTAGACCGCGGACAGGAGGGCTCCGGCGAGCCCGGCCGCGTACAGCCACGGACTGCGCTCCAAGGCACCGGCGAGCAGTACGTCCTTGGCGGCCCAGAGCGAGAGCGGCGGAAGCCCGGCCAGGGAGAGCGCGGCGACGGTGAAGGCCGTGCCGACCGTACGGTGATGGCGGGCCGCGCCGAGGAGCGCGGGCAGTTGCTGGGTGCCCAGCGCGGTCAGCCAGGCACCCGCCGCGAGAAACAGCAGACTCTTCGCCGCCGCGTGAGCGACGAGTTGAAGCGTGCCGCCGGTCGTCGCGCCCGCCCCGGCCGCCAGGACCATGAAGCCGATCTGCGCACAACTCGACGCGGCCAGCAGCTGTTTGAGGTCGGTCTGCGCCACCGCGACGAGCCCGAGGAGGACGGCTGTGGCCGCACCCGTCCAGGCGACCACGTCGTCGCCCCAGCCGGAGGCGTCCAGCAGAGGTCCGGTCCGCAGCAGCAGGTACGCGCCGGCGACGACCATGGTCGCCGAGTGGAGCAGGGCCGAGACCGGACTCGGGCCCCGCATCGCCTTCGACAGCCAGAAGCTGAAGGGGAGTTGGGCCGACTTGCCGAGGGCGGCGACGACCACGCCCGCGGTGATGAAGGACAGCCACGGCTCCTCTGCCCGGGCGAGGCCGTCGAGCGAGAGCGACGAGTTCCGACCGCCGCCGCTCGCGAGGGCGGCGCCGGCCGCCAGATAGAGACCGAGGTCCGCGGTCCGGGTCGTGAGGAACGCGGTGTCGGCCGCGCTCGTACGCTCCGGGTCCCGCCACCAGTAGCCGATCAGCGCCCAGGAGGTGGCACCCATGACCTCCCAGCCCATCAGCAGCACCGGGAGGTTGGCGGCGGTGACCGTGACGAGCATGCTCCCGGCGAACAGCAGCATCAGCCCGAAGAACCGCGCCCGCGCCTCTCCAGAGCCGAACTCCGCCGCGCTGAAGAGGAGTACGACGAGGGTGACCGCGGTGACGGTGACCGCCAGCAGCCCCGACAGACCGTCCACGGTGAGTCGCATCGGCAGACCGTCGAGGAACGGTGCCCGCGCGCTCGGGTGCCGGAACGCCGCGGCGACGGCGAGGCCCAGCGCGGTGGCCGAGACCGCGAGCGCCACGCCCGGTGCCGCACGATCGGCCCGCCGCCCCACCACCAGGAGCAGCACACCGGCGCCGAGGGGCAGGGCGACCAGCGCCCACAGCAGAGCGCTCACTCCTTCAACTCCGCCGCCATGTCGGTCATGTCGATCTCCCGCGACCGGAACAGGGCGGTGACGACGGCGAACCCGATCGCCATCTCCAGGGCCATCGCCGTGACCGCCACGACGATCAGGACCTGTCCCTCGGACGCCGCCGGAGCGATGTAGTGCCACGCTGCCGCGGCGGCCAGGATGACCCCGCCGAGCATCAGCTCAAGGCCCATCATCAGCATCACGATGGACTGCTGGGTGAGGGCACCGAACAGACCGACGCAGAACAGGGCGGCGGCCAGCAGCAGAAACAGTTCCAGAGTCACCGGCCGACACCACCCCGTACGGGATCGTCCGCGCGCCGCGCCCGCAGGTCGTCGCCGAACCGGTCGTACCGTCCCCGGCGGGTGGCCAGCACCACGGTCGCGACGATCGTCGCGAACAGGGCCATGCCCAGGGTCATCATCGTGAGCATCTGCGGGCCCATGAGCGACATGCCGAGTTCCATGGTCGGATCGGCCGGTGCCTTGCCCCGGCGGGCGGGCCAGGGTGCGAGCAGGATCCCGGCGGCCAGCAGCGCGAACACCAGGCCGCAGACGACCGCCGCGCCCTTCTTGTTGTGGATCATCGTCATCGGCATGAGCCCGGCCGGGTTCATCATGTACATCACCATGAAGACCGCCATGATGGCCATCTCGATCGTCATCATCAGCACGATGACGATGCCCAGGTAGTCCAGTCCCAGCAGGACGACCAGCCCGCCCACGCACAGCAGCGAGGCCAGCAGGGAGAACGTCGCCCGCGCCATGGAGTCGAAGCGGAACACCATCACCGCGCCGGCCACCGCAAGGACGGCCAGCACCCAGAAGACCGCGACATCCATCGGCTTACGTCACCTCGCTTCCGTCAGGGAACTCACCGGTTCAGCACCACCACGGCCACGACCAGCGCCTGCACGATCGCCAGCGGGGTCAGCACGACCCAGGCCAGCTCCAGATAGCGCTCCATGCGCACGGTCGGAATCGCGCGCCGGACCCCCACCAGGAAGGCCAGGACGGCGGCCGTCTTGAGTACGGTCCAGGCCCAGCCGGGCAGCAGCGGCCCGTGCCCGCCGCCCAGGAAGAGCGGCACACTGAACGCCGCGGCCACGACCAGCAACAGCCACCGGCCGCCCAGGAACAGCACCCGGTCCGCGCCCGACAGCTCGGCTCCCGCGCCGCCCGCCACGTCCCGACCGGCGGGCTGGTCGAACGGCCCCCAGAACGCCATCGCCATCGCGCTCAGCAGATAGATCACGAACGCCACCGGCATCCACACCACGAACCACAACCCGGCCTGGGCGTCGACGACTTCACCGACCCGGAGCGACTCTGCGCCCAGCGCGGCCGTGGTGATGGCCAGCATGTGCGGCAGCTCGTACGCCAGCCCCTGCGCGAGGAAGCGGTAGCCGCCGATGAGCGAGAGCGTCGAGTTCGGCCCCCAGCCCGCCAGCCAGACCGCCGCCCACGCCAACGCCTCCATCGCGTTGAACCAGACGATCCCTTCCGGCAGATCACTCACCGACCGGAATCCGAGGGGCAGTACGACCGCCGCCAGGACGGCGGCGACGGGAAGGAGGCCGGCTCCGATCCGGGCCAGGGGCAGGTCCGACGCCCGGGTCCGACGAGGCTGCTGGACGAGATGCCGGAGGACCTGGCGGCCGGGTTCCACCGCGCGGACCGCCGTCTCCCGCAGCGATCCGGGCCGCCCGCGCCGGGCCCCGGCCGCGAGCACGGCGTCGAACCCGGCCGTCACCAGGGCCGCCCCGACCAGCAGAGCGGGCAGCACGAACACCGCCCACAGCGGAGTGCGCTCAACCATGGCTGTGGACCGTCCCGGGCGCCGGCACATGAGTCAGCTCGTCGAGATCCGGATCCAGGCTCGCGACGATGATCCGCGCACAGGCGAACTCCGTTCCTTCGAGCAGCCGGGGCAGACTGTCCAGCAGGGCCCTCGACGGAGGCACCGGCGTGTCGAGTCTCCCGCGAGGTCCTACGACCTCGGCGGTGTCCAGCGCTTCGGTGACATCGCAGGTCGCCGCACTCCGACCCACCGCTTCGAGCCACACGAGCATGCGGCTGTACGCGTCCCCGTCCGCGACCAGGGCCGGACCTGTCACCCCACGCTGACGTGCCTGCTCGGCGGGCAGCGTTCCGAGGCCTGTCGTCAGCCACCGCAGCGTCCGCGAGCGCTCGGCCCGACGGATCAACGGGCGTACGAGGGAGGTGAGTTCGGCGGCGGTGGCTCCGGCAAGGGCGCGATCCCGTACGTGGCGGGTGCGCGCGGCCATGTCGTCCCAACCGGCCACGGCGAAGAACCTGCCCAGGCTGTCCAGGTGGGCCGCGCACAGTCGTCGCGCCGCGTCGCCGCGCGAAATGTGCTCGCCGCTGGCCGCACGCAGCCACGGTTCGTCCCAGAAAGGCGGACTCGGGGACGGGGGAGTGGCCACCGGTTCGACGGTGACCTCCTGAACGATGTCGCCCTGGAGAGTCAGGTGCAGGATCAGCCCCGCGGGCCAGTCGGCGAGTACTGGCCCCAACGGCACGTGCAGCACGTCGAGCCGCAGACCGTCCCGGTCGTCGGCCCGGTCCGCCATGGGCAGTCCCTCGACGAGGCCCATGGCGTGCCCCGCGTGACCGTGATGCCCACCGTGCATGTCGTGACCGCCGTGGTCCGAATGCGGCGCCGTGCCACCGTCCTGTTGGTGCTCGTGGTGCTCGTGGTGGGCCTCGTGGGCGTGATCGTCCTCGTGTTCTCCGCGCACAAGGTCCGCCAGCCCGCTGTCCAGAGCGTCGGCGGCCCGCTCGGGATCAGTGACCCACACCCGGACCTTGGGCGCCGGAATGCCCTGCCACAGCCCCGCGACCCAGTCGCTCTCCCCACCCTCGCCCCTGCCCTCACCCTCGTGGTCGCCGGCGATGACCAGCAGATCGGCCTCCGCCGGCCCGCTCACACACGGCCACCCGCGACGCGCCAACTCCGCTTCCACCGCGAGCCGTTGCCGCGTGGCACCGGGGTACACCGCGAGGAGAACGCCCGGCCGCGACACGGCCGCCCGCACGAGTGCTCGCCTCAGCTCCACCGGAACGCCCCCTCGCGCCAGGCGTACGCGACGCCCGCGAGCAGGATGCCCAGGAAGAGGAACATCTCGACGACCGCGCTGGTGCCGACGGCCGAGACGACCTTCGTCCACGGGTACATGAAGAGCATCTCCATGTCGAAGGCGAGGAAGACCATCGTGACGGGGTACCAGCGCACGTGGAACCGGGAGAGCGGGTGTTCCTGAGGTTCGAGACCACCGCTGAACGGGCCGGTGTGCACGGGCTCGCGGACCGCCCGCAGTGCGACGGACAGGGCATGGAGGAGTACGACGGCCGCGACGATCAGTACGAGGAGTACGAGTACCGGTTGCCAGTCCGATGTCGCCACAAGGGCCCCTTCCCGACGATCGCTCTCGGACGGTCACCACGGCAGGCAGCATGTCAGCAGCCAGGGGCGTAAGGAACGCACGACACCTGCCTCCGGTCAGTTCGCCGCGCGGAACGAGCGCAGCCGCAGGGAGTTGCCCACGACGAACACCGAGGAGAAGGCCATGGCCGCTCCTGCGATCATCGGATTGAGCAGACCGGCCGCGGCGAGCGGCAGGGCGGCCACGTTGTAGGCGAAGGCCCAGAAGAGGTTGGACCGGATGGTGCCGAGGGTGCGACGGGCGAGGCGGATGGCGTCGGCCGCGGCGCGCAGATCACCTCGTACGAGCGTCAGGTCGCCGGCCTCGATCGCGGCGTCCGTGCCCGTGCCCATGGCCAGGCCCAGGTCGGCCTGGGCGAGGGCGGCGGCGTCGTTGACGCCGTCGCCGACCATCGCGACCGAACGGCCCTCGTCCTGAAGCCGCTTGACGACGTCGACCTTGTCCTGCGGCAGGACCTCGGCGATGACGTCCTCGGGTGCGATGCCGACCTCGCGGGCGACCGACTCGGCGACGGCCCGGTTGTCTCCGGTCAGCAGGATCGGTGTCAGGCCGAGCGCGCGCAGCCGCGTGATCGCCTCCGCGCTGGTCTCCTTCACGGCGTCGGCGATTTCGAGGACCGCGCGTGCCTCGCCGTCCCAGGCGACTGCGATGGCAGTGCGTCCGGCTGTCTCGGCTTCGGCCTTCGCCCGGGTCAGGTGCTCGGGCAGTTCCATGGCCCACTCGGAGAGCAGCCGCTCACGGCCCACGAGAACCGCGTTACCGTCGACGATGCCCTGCACACCGAGACCGGGCACGTTCGCGAAGTCCTCGGGGGTGGGCAGCGAACCCAGCTTCCCAATCGCCCCGTCGGCGACCGCGCGGGCGATCGGGTGCTCGGAGGAGTGCTCCAACGCGCCGGCCAGGCGCAGGACTTCGGCCTCGTCGGTGCTGTCGGCGGTGTGCACGGCCAGCAGGGTCATACGGCCCGTGGTGACGGTGCCGGTCTTGTCGAGCACGATGGTGTCGACCTTGCGGGTGGACTCCAGGACCTCCGGGCCCTTGATCAGGATGCCGAGCTGGGCGCCGCGGCCGGTGCCGACCATCAGCGCGGTAGGGGTGGCCAGACCGAGGGCGCACGGGCAGGCGATGATCAGTACGGCGACTGCCGCGGTGAACGCCGCCGTCAGCCCGGACCCGTTGCCCAGCCAGAAACCGAGGGTGCCGAGCGCGAGTGCGATGACGACCGGCACGAACACGGCGGAGATGCGGTCCGCGAGGCGCTGTGCGGCGGCCTTCCCGTTCTGCGCGTCCTCCACCAGCCGGGCCATCCGGGCGAGTTGGGTGTCGGCGCCGACCCGGGTGGCCTCGACGACCAGTCGGCCTCCCGCGTTGATCGTGGCGCCGGTGACCGGGTCGCCCGTGGAGACCTCCACCGGCACGGACTCGCCGGTGAGCATCGAGGCGTCCACCGCCGAGGAGCCCTCGACGACCGTCCCGTCCGTGGCGATCTTCTCGCCCGGGCGTACGAGGAAGCGGTCGCCGACCTTCAACTCGGCGGTCGGGACGGTCTGTTCGCGGCCGTCGGGGCGCAGCAGGGTGACGTCCTTCGCGCCCAGCTCAAGCAGTGCCTTGAGCGCCGCGCCCGCCTTCCGCTTGGAGCGGGCCTCGAAGTACCGGCCGGCCAGGATGAAGGCGGTCACGCCTGCGGCGGCCTCCAGATAGATGTTCCCGGCTCCGTCGCCGCGGGCGATCGTCAGCTCGAAGGGGTGCGTCATGCCGGGCGTGCCCGCGGTGCCGAGGAACAGGGCCCACAGCGACCACAGGAACGCGGCCGAGGTGCCCACCGAGATCAGCGTGTCCATGGTGGCCGCGCCGTGCCGCGCGTTGGTGAACGCGGCCTTGTGGAACGGCCAGGCGGCATACGTCACGACCGGCGCCGCAAGCGTCAGGGACAGCCACTGCCAGTACTCGAACTGCAGGGCCGGGATCATCGCCATCGCGACGACGGGAACGGCCAGCACCACCGCGGTGATCAACCGCTCGCGCAGAGGCCGCAGTTCGTCGTCCGCGCCCGCCGATTCGTCGTCGCCCTCGGGCTGGGTGTGTACGGGCTCCGGCTTGCGGGCGGTGTATCCGGTCTTCTCGACGGTGGCTATCAGGTCCTGGACGGAGACGTCACCGTCGTAGGCGACCTTGGCCTTCTCGGTGGCGTAGTTGACGGTGGCGGTGACCCCGTCCATGCGGTTGAGCTTCTTCTCGATACGCGCCGCGCACGAGGCGCAGGTCATGCCGCCGATGGCGAGCTCTACCTCGGCGCCGGTCGTCGTGGTGGTCATGGCTGCTCCTCGTACGGGGTGGGTGGCCGGAGCCCGGCGATGCGCGGGTCCCGGCCGGTGCGGGGGAGTACCCGGGGTCAGGCCCGGCCGGTCAGCTCGTAGCCGGCGTCGTCGACGACCTCGGCGATGAGCGTGTCGTCCGGCTCGGCGGTGCCGACGACGGTGACCCGCCCGGTGTCGAGGTCGACGTCGACCCCGGTCACGCCGTCCAGCTCGCCGATGACCTTGGTGAGCGTGGCCTTGCAGTGGCCGCACGTCATGCCGGAAACGGCGTAGGTCGTGGTGACGGTGACGCCCTCGGTGACCGTCGTGCGGTCGGTGGTGGCGGTCGAGCAGGAGCCGTCGGTGGAGCAGCAGGACGAGGACATGGGTTCCTCCTGGTGAGTACAGCCGGTCGGTCATGAATACGGGGTGGGGGTATCTGTGTCGAGAACCTGTATACCCCTGTAGGGTATCTGGCGCAAGGTGTTCGGTCGCCTTGACTTTATACCCCCTAGGGGTATGTTGAAGTGCATGGAGGGGCCTCGCCTCCCAGTCATCGGCCCCCGTCCCTCAGGAGATGGCCATGCATACCGGAGTGAAGATCACCGCGTTCGCCGCCGCACTCGCCGCGACCTTCGGCACCGCCTACGGCGTGGGCCAGGGCATCGACCCCGTCGTCGCGGACCGCGAGCCCGCGAGCCACGACACCCACGCCGAACCGTCACCGGAGCCGGAAGGAGGCGGCGGCCACGATGAGCACGAATCGGCGCCGGAGGGCCGTGCGCTCCCGGCCGGCGGACTGCAGATCTCCGAGAACGGCTACACGCTCGACCTGAAGACCCCCCGGATCGAAGCCCGGCAGCGCGCCGCCCTGCGCTTCACCATCCAGGACGAGAACGGCCGCGCGGTGACCTCGTACAAGCGCGAACACGAGAAGGAACTCCACCTCATCGTGGCCTCGCGCGACCTGGTCACCTACCGCCATGTGCACCCCACCCGCGCCGCCGACGGCACCTGGAGCATCCCCGTCGAGCTGCCCCGGGCAGGCGACTACCGGGTCTTCGCCGACTTCACCCCGGCGAAGAAGGGGGCCGAGAACCTCACCCTCGGCGCCGACCTCGCGGCCTCGGGCCCGTACGAGCCGAAGGGGCTGCCGGCAGCGAACGCGACGGCCAAGGTCGACGGTTACGAGGTCAAGCTGGCGGGTGGCCTGCGACCGGGCGCGGCCGGTGAGCTGGAGCTGAACGTCTCACGGGACGGCAAGCCCGTCACCGACCTCCAGCCCTATCTCGGCGCCTACGGCCACCTGGTCGCCCTGCGTTCCGGCGACCTCGCGTACCTCCACGTCCACCCCAACGGCGAACCCGGCGACGGAAAGACCAAGTCCGGCCCCGGCATCTCGTTCACGGCCACCGCGCCGAGCCCGGGCGCGTACCGCCTCTTCCTCGACTTCAAGCACCAAGGCGTGGTCAGGACCGCCGCGTTCACCGTTCACGCGGGTGGGACGTCGGGCGGCGACGGCGATCACAGCGAGGCCTCAGAAGAGGCCACCGAGGAGACCTCGGGCGGGCACGGGCACTGAAGGGGACCCTCCGTTCTGAGTCGGATCGCCGAACGCCACGTACCAAGTGGGCAAGTAGGGGTCGGCGAACGGCGAGCCGGAGAACGGGCCCGGCTCCCCTGAAGGGTGGCGTCATGACGGGACCGCTCCTGGGCTGGACGTTGGTGGTGTTGGGCGTCGGCGTGGCCGGCGGCAACCTGCTTCGTACGGTTCTCGTCAGAGGCTGGGCCCGGTTCGAAGCGGCGGCCGAGGCCGTGATGGGCGGGGGCATGGCCGTGATGGCCGCGCCGCCGACGGCGGCCCACTACGGCACGTACAGCACCTGGTGGGCCGCGGTGTTCGGCGCCTTCTGTCTCGGAGGCGTGGCACTGTCCGTACGGCATGCCGCCCGAGGCGGTCTGAAGTACCTGCGTCATGGCGGCCACGTCGTGATCGGCAGTGCCGCGATGGTGCTCATGACGCTGGCCATGTCGGGAACGACATCCTCACCCGCTCTCGCGCTGGCCGGTTCCTCCGGGCACGGAGGGATGGCGGGCATGGCCGGCATGGAGAGCGTGGGCGCCCACGGTCACGGCGGTCTGGCCGAGGCGGCCGGCTCAGCGGGAG
>NZ_LIQZ01000086.1:64227-64526 GCF_001418655.1 Streptomyces phaeochromogenes
CCGCCTGCGCGGCAGGGACGGGGTGCTGCCGGCCGTGGCCGACGGCACGCGGGCCCGCCACCGTCACGCCCGACGCCATCCCTCGGTGCTCACCGTGCCGAACGCACGCCTGGCCGGTCATGTCGGAATGGGCGGATCGATGGCGACGATGCTTCTGATGATGGCCGCGTGAGGACGGCCGCATGAGAACGGCCGGCTGAAGACACGCTGCCTGAGGACGGCCCTGACGTCATGGTGTGTCCTGGTCCTGGACCGGGAGGCGCAGCCGGAGTTCGTATCCGCCGTCCGCCGTCGGGCCG
>NZ_LIQZ01000087.1 GCF_001418655.1 Streptomyces phaeochromogenes
CCCTCACCCCCTCCGAGACCCGCCACATCCTCACCCCGGCGCTGCGCGCGGCGCTGGCCCCGAGGCCGCGCACCGGGGCAACCACCCGAGCGGGCCGTCGGGGCTCGCCGACCTCTGGTTGAGGGCGGGTGGTCGCAGTGTGGCTGCAGCAGGTGCCATCGGCCGGGGCAGGTTGCCGCCCCGGCCGACGGTCCTTGGATCAGTCCTCGATTCGCGGCAGGAGCGAGACGATCCTGCTGTCGTGCCGGGCGACCAGAACGTCCTCGTAGAGCAGGAGCTGGGGCGGATTCCCGAAGGAGGGCTCCGGCTTCTGGCTGCCGGTGTCGGAGTGGCCGCGCCAGACCTGCTTGCCCGTGCGCACGTCGAGGCCGGACAGGTCTCCGGTCGGGCCCACGAAGTACAAGACCCACTGGCTCGCCGACAGGACGGGCGCCGCGAGGCCCGTGATCGCGTCCTTGCCGGGCATCTTGACGCCCACCGGGACGGTCCACAGGGTCTTTCCCGTGGTCAGCGAGTAGGCCGAGGCCTTGCCCTGCCAGGACACGGAGATCAGAAGATCACCGACGATGTCCGAGTTGGCCGGCTCTCCCTCGATCCGATAGGAGTGTGTGGTCTGCTCGCCGGAGCCGCTGACGTTGGTCAGCCGCAGGTCCTTGGTGCCCACGCTCTTCGCCGCGACCAGAACCATCCGGTCGCCCGAGGTCCCGACGAGCTGCTGCCTGCCGGGCATGGTCACGACCTTCTCGGCACTTCCGGTGGCGGGATCGAGACGGAAGATGTCGGTGTCGCCCGGCTTCTCGGTGTCCTGAGTGCACAGGAGATAGGGCACCCCGCTCAGCACCGCCCGCTCGCACACGATTCCCTTGTCCCAGGTGTGGCGCCACTTCTCCTCACCGGTCCGCGGATCGAGGGCCGACATGGTGCGGAGCGAAGGGGTGTTCGCCAGGACCGCGCCGTCGATGAGCATGGCGGCCTGGTCGGTGCGGTCGTCCTGCGGCATCTCGGCCGTCCACAGCACCTTGCCGGTGTCGGCGTCCACCGCCATCAGGTCCGTACCGCCGATGTAGTCACCGTTCGGCTCCTTGTCCGCGGTGTGATTGCGGTAGGCGTAGACCACGCCGTCCCGCACGGCGAACGCGTGGTCGGGCCCGTCGCCCTCGCGATTGACCTTGACGGTCCACAGCCGCTCGCCGGTGTTGGCGTCGAACTTCGCGACGTCGTACTTGGACCCGCTGCAGTACAGCGCGGAACCCTCCACCACGCAGCCCCGCTCGGCGGCGCCCGGGGCGCTGCTCTTCCATGGTTTCCAACCGTCCGGTGACGCCGCCGGCCGCGCGGGCCGGTCATGCTCGGCCGTACCGCCGCCGAAGCCGAACACCGCCCCCACGGTGATCGCGGCAACGGCCACCGCCGCCCCCGCGGCCTGCGAGTAACGGCGCCGACTGCGCCGCCGCACCACCGTTTCGGCCAGGTCCCCGGGCGCCCGTACCCGGTCCAGGGCGACCGCGCGCAGTGTCTCCCGGACCTTCTCCTCCACCTGCTCCGTCGTCATCCCTGGACCTCCTTCGGCGTGTAACTGAGCGACTGCACCTGTTCCGCGGGACTTTCGGGCCCGAGCTCCGGTACGAGCAGCCGGAGCTTGGCGAGCGACCGGTACGCCGTACTGCGCACCGTGCCGACCGGGCATCTCAGCAGCGCCGCGACCTCGGCCTCCGGCAGGTCCTCGAAGTAGCGCAGTACGACCACGGCCCGCTGCCGTTTCGTCAGCTTTCCGAGCGCCGCCCACAGCGCGATCCGCAGTTCGGTGTCCGACGCGGTGCCGGCGTCGCCGCCGGACTCGGGCAGTACGGGCACCGTCGTCTCGGCGCGGTGCCTGCGCAGCCGCCAGCGGTTGACCTGCTGGCGGTACATGACCTGGCGGACGTACGCCTCGGGCTGCTCGATATGAGCCCAGCGTCCGTAGGCCTTCATCAGCGCAATCTGCAGCAGGTCCTCCGCGGCATGCCGGTCCCCTCCGGTGAGCAGCACCGCGAGCTGCAGCAGCGCGGTGGAGCGCATCGCTACGAACTCCCGGAACTCGTCGTGACTTGTGGCCTCCATCGACCCTCCCCTTCTCGCAACCACCACGACGTGATGAACCACCCGTCGCTATCCCTCAGCGAGCGAGATTGTGTGTTCACACATGCCGTCGCCCCCGCGCGCGCCCCTGCCGTCTCCCGCGCCTTCGCCCAGGGCAAGATCGCACGTACCGTCACCGACGAACCGAAGACCCACGGGAATGGAGCCGCAAGCGTGACCGACCCGTTGCAGGACCCGCGGTTCTTCGCCGATCCGTACCCGGCCTACGCCCGGCTGCGAGAGGCGGCGCCGGTGCGGAAGGTGCCCACCGGTTCAGGAGGGCGCGACAGCTACCTGGTCACGGGCTACGCGGAGGCCCGGGAGGCGTTCGCCGATCCTCGGCTCTCGAAGGACACCGTGCGGTTCTTCGCCGGGCGGCCGTCGCAGCGCGACCTCCATCCGGCCGTCTCCCGGAACATGCTTGCCACCGACCCTCCGCGGCACGCACGGCTGCGGGCCCTGGTGACGAAGGCGTTCACCACCGGGGCCGTCGCACGGATGCGTCCGTACATCGCCGGCCTGGTCGACGAGTTGCTCGACGCCTGGCCCGACCGCGGACCGGTGGACCTCGTCGCGAGTCTCGCCGTCCCGCTGCCGGTCACTGTCATCTGCGAGATGCTGGGGGTACCCGAGTCCGACCGGCGGCTCGTGCGCACCTGGTCGAGCGAGCTGTTCGCCGCCGGAGATCCCCGACGGATCGACGCCGCCTCCCATGCCATCGGCGGCTACATGACCGACCTCGTCGCCGCCAGACGGAATTCGCCCGGCGAGAGTCTGCTCGACGACCTCATCGCCGTACGCGACGGCCAGGATCAGCTGACCGAGGACGAACTCGTGTCGCTCGCCGTGCTCCTGCTCGTGGCCGGCCACGAGACCACCACCAACTTCATCGGCAACGCGGCCCTGGCGCTTCTCCAACACCCGGAGTCCCTCGCGCGGTTGAGGGCCGGGCCGCAGCTCCTCGGGAGTGCGCTGGACGAGTTGCTGCGCTTCGACTCGCCTGTCGGGATCGCCACGTTCCGTTACAGCACCGAGGAGTTCACGCTCGGCGGGACCGTGATTCCCGAAGGCGTTCCGGTACTCATCGCTCCCGGCGCCGCCAACCGCGACCCGAACCGATTCCCCGCACCGGACCAGCTCGATCTCGACCGCGGTGCCGCTGGGCATCTGGCTTTCGGCCACGGAATTCACAGATGCCTGGGAGCACCTCTCGCGCGAGCCGAAGGCGAACTCGCACTCCGGGCTGTCATTTCCCGCTTCGACGACATTCGACTGGCCGTTCCCGCCGAGGAACTGGAATGGCGGCACACGCGATTGATGCGCGGCCTCGCGTCCCTGCCCCTCATCCTGTGAGGACGCGGGCGCGCGGGTTCACGTCGTGTCGAGCGAGCGGTAGAAGTCGAGGTGGCTGTGGGCCGCGGAGGCCCAGGTGTGGCGGGCGGCCAGGGCGCGGCCGGCCTCACGTCGCGCGGGGGCGTCCGTCGTGAGGGCGTGACCGAGTTCGGTGGCCAGGTCGTGGGGCGTGGCGGCGAAGCGGGCGGTGGGGCCGAAGACCTCGCGCAGGACGGGCAGGTCGCGTACGACGAGCGGGACGCCGGCGGCCAGTGCCTCCATCGCGGCCAGGCCGAAGCCCTCCTTGACCGAGGGGAAGGCGAAGGCATCCGCGGCGGCCACCAGCGACGGCAGTTCGTCCTCGGCGACCTGGCCCAGCACGAGCGGTTCGACGCCGAGTTCGGCCGCCCGGTTCTCCCAGCGGGTCCGGTAGTCGCGGTAGTCGAAGAGGGTCTCGCCGCCCGCGATCACGAGCCGTACGGCCGGGTGCTCGGCGCGCAGGAGGGCGTACGCCTCCAGCAGGTCGAGGGAGCCCTTGCGGGGTTCGATGCCGCCGACGGTGAGGACGTAACCGCCCAGGCGGGAGCGCCAGTTCGCGCGGGCGGCCGGATCGGTCGTGGCGAAACGGTCGTACGCCACTCCGTTGGGGACGACCTCCGCCTTGATGCCCCAGCCGTCGGTGAGTTCCGCGGCGACGGACGCCGACACGCAGATGTGCGCGTACGGCTCGACGATGGCGCGCTCGTGGCAGGCGGCCAGTTCGGGCGTGGTGAAGTGGTCGATGTGGTGGACCGTGCGGACGCAGCGGCCGTCCACCGCGTTGGCGCTGATGCAGTCCTGGGCATGGACGATGTCGTACGCCGCCGCAAAGGGCTCGAAGGCCTCGCCGAGTACGGCGATGGAGCGCAGGATCCGCTCGCCGACGGACTCCTGCGGTGGGCCGTCCGGGAAAGGGACGATCCGCAGCCGTACGGCGGGATCCACGGGCCGGAAGAAGCCCGAGTCGCCGCCGCGGCCCAGCGTCCACACCGTGACGTCCTGCCCGGTCGCGGCGAGCGCCTCGGCGAGGGCGAGGGTGTGGACGACACCCCCGCGAGGCTTGGTGGAGTAGCTGAGCAGGGCGATCCCGAGCCCCGTCACGAGGAGGTCTCCCGGTAGGCGTCCGGTCGCCGTTCGTCCAGGTGGCGCAGGATGCGGCGGGCGCGGTCGATCTCCTCCGCGACGTCGACCTCGGCGACGGCGAGGCCGGCCTTCGCCCAGGTGCGGGCGAGGATGTCGCCGCCGGGGCCGACCACCTTGGACTGGCCGAGGAAGCGCATGCCGCCCATCGCGCCGGTCTGGTTGGAGGAGGCCAGGACGACCTGGTTCTCGGCGGCGCGGGCCTGGTCGTACAGGTCGAAGAGCTTGGCCTGGCGGTCCTGCGCCATGCGCGGGGCGCGGTTGGTGATGCTGGTGGGCCAGGCGGACAGACAGGCGAGGATCTCGGCGCCGTCCAGGGCCAGGGAGCGGGCCGACTCGGGGAAGGTCTTGTCGTAGTCGATGAGCATGCCGAGACGGCCGACCGGGGTGTCGAAGGCGTCGAAGCGGTCGCCGGGGGAGTAGGCCGCCACCTCTCCGGCGGGCAGGTGGACCTTGCGGTGGCGGCCGAGGATCCCGTCGCCGCTGACACAGACGGCGGCGTTGTAACGCTCGGTGCCGCCGTCCTCGCAGTAGCCGACGCAGACCACCATCTCGGCCGCCAGGCGCGCGACTTGGAGGATCAGCGGGTCGTCGGGCTTCAGGGCCGGAGGCAGGGCCTCGGGGTCGGGGTGACGCAGGTCGGCGAGGTAACCGCCGAGGGCGGCGTCGGGCAGGACCAGCAGACCGGCGCCGGACCCCCTGGCGTCGTCGACGAGTTTCGCGATACGGGCCAGGTCGAACTCCAGGTCGCGGCCGAAATGGGCGGCCGCGGCCGCGATCCGGATGGTGCTCATGCGCTGACTGCTCCCGGGGAAAGGTCGTAGGTCTCGGGCCGCCGGTCGCGCAGATGCCCCATCGACCGGCGTGCGGTGTCCAGGGCCTGTACGACGTCGAGTTCGGCGACGGCGATGCCGGCCGTGACGCCGGTGTCGGCGAGGATCTCGCCGCCGGGGTCGACGACCTTGGCGCTGCCGACGAAGCGTAGCGACCCGAAGGTTCCCGACTGGTTGGCGGAGAGCCACACGATCTGGTTCTCCAGCGCGCGGGCCCGGTCGAACAGGTCGAAACGACGCTTCCACCGGTCCTCTTCGAGGCTGGCGGCCGCGTTCGTACGGGATCCGGGCCACGCGGAGACGCAGACCCCGAGCTGCGCCCCGTCCAGGGCCAGTGCGCGGGCGGACTCCGGGAACGCCTTGTCGTAGCAGATCATCATGCCGATCCGGCCGGCCGGTGTGTCGAAGGCGTGGAAACGGTCGCCGGAGGCGTAGCTGGCGTCCTCGCCCAAAGGCTGGTGCACCTTGCGGTGGTTGCCGAGGACGCCGTCGCCGGTGACGCAGACGACGCTGTTGTAGCGCCGCCCGTCCGCCCCCGCCTCGCAGTAGCCCGCGACGACCGTCATCTCCCCGGCGAGGGCGGCCAGTCGGCGGATCTCGGGGCCGTCGAGAGCGAGGGCCGGCGGGCCCCCGTCCAGTTCCGTGTCGTCGTCGAGGCTCAGCAGATACCCGCCCAAGCACGCCTCCGGGAGCGCGAGCAGCCGTACGCCCTCCTCCCGGGCCTCCTTGATCAGCCGTTCGGCGGTCTGGAAGTCCTCCTCCAGGTCGCGGCCGAACTCGGCGGCGACGGCCGCCATGCGCAGGGCGGTCATGCGGTCCCCATCCCGGTCACGCTGGACGCGACCACTTCGGTGATCTCTCCGTCGGGCCAGCGCAGCCCGACCCCTTGTCCTTCGGCGAGTTCCCCGCAGACGCCGCCCGTGGCGGGTCCGGCCGGCAGGGGCGGTGCGCCCGGCTCGTCGGCCGTGAGCATCGCGAAGCCCGGGAAACAGGTGAACCAGTCGCCCACGGTCGCGGCCCGCGGTCGGGGCACGGCCGCCACATCGAGCACCGCGCGACAGCCGCTCGCCTCCGCGAGCATGCCGAGCGTGCCGGCGATCCCGGCCATCGACACGTCCTTGGCGGCGGCGGGCCGGGCGGCGGCCACCGAACCGGTCATCGCGCGCAGTTCGTCCGTACGGCGGTGGGTGGACGAGTCCCACTGGCGGCCCCGGTATCCGGGGCGCCAGCCGCCACCGAGGTCGGCGGTCAGCCGAACGGCGTGTCCTGGGCGTCCGCCGCCGCCCGGAACCGGGCGGTCGGTGCGACCGAGAGCGGTCACCGACAGGGCGGCCGGGACGCCGAGCTGGGTGTGTCCGCCGAGCACCGGCACGTCGTACGACCGCGCTGCCCCGGCCAGTCCGGCGAGGACCCGAGCGGCGTGCGCCGCGTCGCGAGCGCCCACCGCGTCCAGCAGCCCGAGCGGTGAAGCACCCATCGCCGCAAGGTCGTTGACATTGACGAGGACCGCGCACCAGCCCGCCCACCCGGGGTCTCGCTCGACCATCGACGGCACGATCGCGTCGCACGCGGCGATCATGTCGGTGCCGGGGACGGGAGCCCCGTCGTCACCGACGAAGCCGGTACCTCCGAGGACGGCTCGCGCCGCGGTGCGCAGGGCCCCGCCGACAGGGTCCTGGGCGGCGGCGCGAACCGCCGGTTCACGGAGGGCCGTCAGGAGCGGCCCCAGGGCGGACTTCGTGCCCGCCGTGAGGGCGGCGATGCGGCCGATCGGCCAACGCATCAGTACATGCGGGGTGTTCGCGACCTCGACGTCCCGGACCCGCTGCCAGCCGAGGCGCCGGAACAGCGTCTCGCTCGGGGCCTGGACGGTCGCGTCGAACCGCAGCACGCCCTCCGCCTCCGCCCGGGCGCAGGCGGCTCGGACGAGCGCCGCACCGATGCCGTGCGGGCCGCGCGCCCGGCGGGCGACGACCAGGCGACCGCCCTGCCACCAGCCGATGTCGGGGCCGTCGTCGACCGGGCCGAGACGCACCCCGCCGACCACGGCGCCCGCCGGATCCTTCGCGACCAGGACGACGGTCCGGGGGTCGCTGTCGCGGTCGTCCAGATCATGGCGGGCGAAGAGCCCCTGCTCGTGGACGAAGGCGTCACGGCGCAGCTGCCGGTAGGCGGCCACGTCCGTCGTGCCCTCCGCCTCCTCGATGCGGAAGGTGGGCAGCCGGGCGAGCGTGCTGCGGTCGCCCAGCAGAGCCAGGATGTCCTGCGGCCCGTCCACGGCGGGCCCGACGACGGAACCGTCGAGGTACACGCCGCTCACCCGCCCGCGGCCCGGAGCACACTGCACGCCCCGCAGGCCGCGCAGCCGGCCTTCTGGTCGGCGCCGCTCATTCCGGCGGCACGCAGCTTCGCGGCGACGCCCTCGGTGACGTACGTCAGGAGTTCCGCGCCGGGCGCCGGGACGCCGTCGCGGGCGGCGAGCGTGCCGCTCATCGGGCGGAAGGGGACGACGAACGGATACACCCCTCGGTCGATCAACCTGCCCGCTCCCGCGATGAGTTCGCCGGGGTCCTCACCGAGGCCGACGAGCAGGTACGTGGAGACGCGGTTCGGTCCGAAGACACGCACCGCCTCGTCCCACGCCGCCTCGTACTCGGCCATCGGAACCGTGGACTTGCCGGGCATCCAGCGCCGGCGCACCTCGTCGTCGAGGGACTCGACGTGGATCCCGACGGCGGTGGCCCCGGCGTCGTGCAGGGCGCGGATCCAGGCCAGGTCGCCGGGTGGTTCGCACTGCACCTGGATCGGCAGACCGGGTACGGCCTGCAGAACCGCGCGGACCGACCGTACGAGGTTGCGGGCGCCGCGGTCGGGTCCCGTGGTGGTGCCGGTGGTCATGACCATCTGCCTGACGCCGTCCAGCCGTACGGCGGCCTCGGCGACCTCGGCGAGCTGTGCCGGGGTCTTCGCGGCCACGGTGGCGTCGGAGCGCAGGGACTCCTCGATGGTGCAGAAGCGACAGCGGTCGGACTCGACGTAACGGATACAGGTCTGGACGACGGTGGTGGCCAGGACGTCCGAGCCGTGCAGGCGGGCGATCTGTTCGTAGCGGGTGCCGTCGGAAGTGGTCAGGTCGTAGAACCTCGGTCGCTGGACGGGGGTGAGGGAGATGCCGGTGTCCTGGAGACGGCCGTCCTCGTCCCCCAGCCACACCTTGCCGTCGCGTACGGAGAAGGGGCTGTCGGGGTTGCGGGGGAGTGCGGCGTTGACACCGTCGGCGTGACCGTGCCCGATCAGGAAGTGTCCGTCGTCGCTGGGCCCCGCGCCGTCCGGCCGCCGCACGGGCGCGTCCGACGCGACGCCGCGCAGGGCGAGTTCGGCGCGGGTCATGATCCGCACATCCACCGCCGTACTGCTGGTACCGGTGCCAACGCTCACGGCGTGCTCCCTACAGCTGGTAGGTGGAGTTGATGATGGCGCCCTTGCGCGCGTAGTGGATCAGCGCGTCCTGGACGTCGAGCGGATGGGTGGGGATGACGCCCTCGATGAGGTCCTCCTCGCGGGCGCCGTGCAGGGACAGACCGAAGCGGCAGCAGAAGACCTTGCCGCCCTCCGCGATGAACGTCTTGAGCTGGTTGTTGATGTTGTGCTCGCCGGGGAACGCGGAGTTGCCGACGGTCGGAAAGCCGCGGGTGGCAAGGCAGTTGAGCGAGCCCGGCCCGTAGAAGTAGATGGCGGTCTCGAAGCCCTTGCGCAGGGCGCGGGTGGCTTGCAGGACGGCGACGAAGGACACCGACGACTCGTGGGCTATGCCGTGCACGAGGGTGAAGTAGGTCTCCCCGTCCTCGGCCCGGTAGTCGGGGAAGACCTTGGTGGAGCCGTAGATGCTGGTGCCCTCGGGGAGCGAGGGGTGCGGGATCTCGTCGAGGGACTTCTGCTCGACGTCGGAGAGTTCGGCGGTGACGACGGATTCGGACATGGCTGTCTCCCTGTACGTGGTGTGGTCGTACGCGGTACGTGGCGTGGTCGGGATCGGTGGTCAGTCGTAGAGCGCGGCGAAGGTGTCCCGGAAGACCAGGTCGCCGAGTTCGCCGTCGCCGGTGGCCGCGGCGAGGCGGGCGTACTCGCCGGTGAAGTCGCCCCACGGCTGGTCGCTGGCGAAGAGCACCCGGTCATGGCCGATGCCGCGGCGCTCGATCTCCTGGGCCAGCCAGCGGGGAGTGAAGCCGATGGCCCAGGAGAGGTCGGTGTAGACGCGCTTGCCGGCGTCGATCCAGTCGAAGAACCGGGAGCCGGCGAGCTTGATGTGGCCGCTCATCCCGCCGCCGAAGTGCACGAGATGGACGGGGACCCGGTCGGCGTACCGGTCGACGAGGTGACCGACCTCGTCGATGTCGGAGGCGGCGCCGGGGGAGGTGTGGACGTGGACGACGAGGTCGTGCCGGGCGGCCTCGGCGAAGATGCGGTCGAGCAGGGGGCGGCAGTCGGCGTCCGTGGGGGCGCCGCCCAGCAGGAAGCTGAGCTTGAGCGCCTTCACACCGGGTTCCCCGGCCAACTCCAGTGCCTGTGCGGTGCGTTGTTCGTCCTCGGGGCGCGGTGAGACCCACAGTCCGGCGCGGATCCGGTCGTCGGTCTGCGCGGCCTCGATCGCCAACTCGTTGAAGGAGAAGGCGATGGCGGGATCGGGGACGCCGTAGTTGGGGATGACCAGGGCGCGTTCGGTGCCCTCCGCGTCCAGGTCGGCGATGAGCTGCTTGACGGTGGCGCGGGCGGTGGTGTCGGGGTTGACGGGCGGGCCGCCGTAGAAGGGGTACGCGGGCAGGACGCCGATGTGGCGGTGTGCGTCGTGGACCATGTCTCCTCTTCCTCCCCCTCAGCCGATCGGGAGGGCGGAGGCGAGTTCGCTGGGTGCGCCGGTGAGCGTGCCGCACACATCGGCCAGGCGGCGCGAGGCGTCGATGTGGTCGGCGAGGAACCCGGCGTCGCGGCCCACCGCCTCGAAGCGGCCCGAACCCCACGAGTGCTGCCAGGGCAGACCCAGGAAGTGCAGACCCGGCGTGCTCGTCGCGCCGCGCCAGTGCATCGGGTAGCCGCGGCCGTCGAAGACGGGTGCCTCGATCCACCGGTGGTCGCGACGGAAACCGGTCGACCAGACGACGGAGGTGATCCCGGCGGCCTCCAGACCGAGAGAGCCGGGCTGCTCGGCGGGCTCCCACACGGGTACGTACCGGGGCTCGTCGGGGGCGGCGATGTCGTGTGCGCCGATGTACGCGTCGATGGCGTCCTTGATTCCCTCGGCGACCGCGTCCGCGTGGTCCAGGTTCACCTTCAGGTCGTCGGCGAACTCCAGTCCCGTACCGCTGATGCCGGTCAGCCGCCCGTACAGTCGCATGCCGTCGCGGGCGAAGGCGCGCAGGTCGATGTCGCGGCCACCGTCGCGCCCGGTCACGTAGTGGTTGACCCGCATCCGTACGGCACCGGCGTCGTCGAACTCGTCGATGCTCCTGTCGTAGTGGCCCATCTCGTCGAGCCAGGCCACACAGTCGCGTCCGCGGTAGAAGCGGGCCACGCGCGGGGCGCTCCCCACGGCCAGGTGCACGGGCCGCCCCGCCAGATGCAGGTCCTCGGCTATCTGGCACCCGGACTGGCCGGTGCCGACCACCAGGACCGCCCCGTCGGGGAGTTGGGCCGGGCCGCGGTATCGGGAGGAGTGGACCTGGACGACGTCGTCGGGCAGGCGCTGGGCCATCGGCGGGACGGACGGCGTGTGGTACGGGCCGGTCGCGACCACCACCTGATCGGCGGTGAAGTCCCCTGCGGTGGTGGAGAGTTCGAAGACCCCGGCCGGTGTGCGCCGCAGCCGGGTGACCGACACCCCCTCGACCAGCGGCGGTTGGAAGAAGGCCACATAGTCCTCCAGGTACCGGACGATCTCGTCGCGGACCATGAAGCCGTCCGGATCGTCGCCCCGGTACGGGTAACCAGGCAGCTTGCACTGCCAGTTGGGGGTCACCAGACAGAAGGAGTCCCAGCGGCGCTCCCGCCACTCGTGCCCGACCCGGTTCGCCTCGATGACGACGTGCTCGACACCGCGCTGCCGCAGGCAGTAGCTCATCGACAGGCCCGCCTGCCCGCCGCCGACCACGGCCACCGGGAAGTGGGCACCGGCCGGCCGTATCGCCCGGCTCACCGGGCCCTCCCGTCGGCGCCGGTCAGGGACTCGACCGCGACCTTGGCCCCGCCGACGGCGCTGTAGGAGGCAGCGGTCCGCTCGATCTGCGCGAGCTGGTCGGAAGCGCCGGTGCAGAAGAAGCCGAACTTCTCCTTCACCCGCTCCCCGGCGATACCGAGTGCCGTGCGGCTGCGCTCGACGAATTCCGCGAGCTCGTATTCATCGCCGGGGGTGAAATAGTCTTCGACTACCGTGGAGGGGGAATAACAGCGCTGTGTCACGCCGTCGGGCCAGCGCACATGGAAATACATCTCGGGCATGACATCCTCCATGCCGGGCGCCGAGGTCTTGACACCTCGCCGCTGTCCGTGGAGAACAACTCCAGCCCTCGGAGATTTCCGAACGAAGTCATCCGGAATAAAGGGGAGTTGCCAGAATCTCACGCCGCAATGGAGATTGAGAAGCTGTGTCGGGGCCCGAGTTCGCGTGCCGGGCATCGGTTCATACGGTCGCGAGGGACACCTCGGTCGACTTGATCAGGGCGATGACGGCGGTACCGGTTCCCAGACCGAGGTCGGTGACGGCGTCCTTGGTGATCGCCGAGGTCAGGTTGCCGCCTTCGACGCTCACCTTCACGGAGGCCATGGCGCCGCCCGTGGCGATACCGGTGACCGTGCCCGGGAGCCGGTTGCGGATGGACAGGCCGTCCACCGGGCCGGTGGCCAGCGAGATCTCGGTGGACTTCACCAGGGCGCGGACGGCGGAACCCTCGGCGAGACCGAGTTCCTCGACGGCCTCCAAGGTGATCGCCGCGGTGAGCTCCTGCCCGCCGTCGAGACGTACTTTGACGGTCGCCATGGCCTCGCCCGGGGTGACGGCGGTGACGGTGCCGGGGAGCTGGTTGCGGATGCTCAGACTCATGACGGGATGCCTCACAGACTGCGTAGTTGATATGTCTCACTTTGCGGTGGTTGTGGGTTTCACCGTAGCCGGGTGGGGCGTGAGCCGTGGTGAGGCAGGTCGCATCCGCCGGGCGAATGACGTCGAAGACCTCGCGTGCCGTGGTGAGCGGGGGAGTGTCAGGCCGGGTAGGCGTGGGTCTGGGCAGCCTTGACCGTGGCCCAGACGATGGCCCCGGGGTGGAGGTCGAGTTCGGCGGCGGCGACGGTGGTGAGGTCGGCGGCGAGCGGGAGTTCGCCGGTGAGGGCGGCCCGGATCTGGTCGCCGTGGGTCTCCAGACCGGCGACCTCGCACTGCCAGAGGTTGCGGGCGCTGGAACCGGTGGGGCGGTCCCTGTGGAGGGTGACCGCGCTCGGCGGGAAGGCGACGAAGACCGGGCCCGTCAGATCCTCCGTGGTGGTGATCGCCGGGCCGTCGTCCACGTGGACCGTGTGGTCCTCGGCCCGTCCCTTGTAGAGGTTCAGACCGACCAGGTGCGCGATGTAGTCCGTGCGCGGGTGGCGTGCGATGTCGGCGGGGGTGCCCTCCTGCACGACGCGGCCGTCCTCGATGACGACGAGACGGTCGGCCAGCACCATGGCGTCGAGCGGGTCGTGGGTGACGAGTACGGCGACGGCCTCGAACTCGGCCAGGTGGCGGCGGAGTTGGGTCCGGACCTCCAGGCGGGTGCGGGCGTCGAGGGCGGCGAGGGGCTCGTCGAGGAGGAGCAGCCGGGGGTTGGTGGCGAGGGCGCGGGCGAGGGCGACGCGCTGGGCCTGACCGCCGGAGAGGCGGCGGGGCTTGGCACCGGCATGCTCGGCGAGGCCCATCCGCTCCAGCCACTCGGCGGCCTGGGCGCGGGCCTCCGCCTTGGTCGCGCCGTGGCAGCGCGGGCCGAACGCCACGTTGTCCAGGGCCGTGAGGTGCGGGAAGAGCAGGTAGTTCTGGAAGACGACACCGACCGGGCGCGACTCGGGCGCCGTACGCTCCAACGCCGCACCGTCCAGGCGGAGATGGCCGCCGTTGAGCGGCGTCAGGCCGGCCAGCGCGCGCAGGGCGGTGGTCTTTCCGGCGCCGTTGGGGCCCAGCAGCGCGACGACGTCGCCGGGTGCGGCGGTGAGCGCCACGTCGAGCCGGAACGAGCCGCGGTCGACGACGAGATGGGCGTCCAGCCCCGCCGGAGCCCCTGCCGGAACCTCCGACGGACCCGGGCCGGGGACGCCCGTGGCCTCGTACGCGCCCTTCTCGCCCTTTTCACCCTTCTCGGCCTTCTCGGTGTTCTGAGTCTTCTGGGCCTTCTGGGTCTTCTCGGTGTGGGTCATGAGGCGGTCATCCAACGGTCGCGCAGCCCGGCCAGGACCGCGACGGACACGGCGAGGAGCACCAGGCTGAGGGCGATGGCCGCCTCGGGATCGCTCTGCAGGGCGAGGTAGACGGCCAGTGGCATGGTCTGCGTACG
This sequence comes from Streptomyces phaeochromogenes, assembly GCF_001418655.1. Lineage (GTDB taxonomy): Bacteria > Actinomycetota > Actinomycetes > Streptomycetales > Streptomycetaceae > Streptomyces > Streptomyces phaeochromogenes. The sequence continues at coordinate 14,033 of NZ_LIQZ01000087.1, forward strand.
GCCGGGGAAGTTGCCGGCGAAGGTGATCGTCGCGCCGAACTCGCCGAGCGCCCGTGCCCAGGCCAGGACCGCGCCCGCCGCGATACCGGGCGCGATCAACGGAAGCGTGACGCGGCGGAAGGCGGTGAAGCGGGAGGCGCCGAGGGTGGCGGCGGCCTCCTCGTAGCGGGGGTCGGCGGCGCGCAGGGTGCCCTCGACGCTGATGACGAGGAACGGCATCGCCACGAACGCCTCGGCGATGACGACACCGGTGGTGGTGAACGGCAGCGTGATCCCGAACCACGCGTCCAGCCACTGCCCGACGATGCCGTTGCGGCCCAGCGCCATCAGCAGTGCCACACCGCCCACCACCGGGGGCAGCACGAGCGGCAGGGTGACCAGGGCCCGTACGAGCCCGCGTCCGGGGAACTCGACCCGGGCCAGCAGCCAGGCCAGCGGCACCCCGATCACCAGGCTCACCGCGGTCGCCGCCGTGGCGCACAGCAGGGACAGCTTCAGCGCCTGCCAGACCTCGGGGCTGGTCAGCTGGTCCGGCAGGCTGTGCCAGGGGGTGCGGACCAGCAGGGCGATCAGCGGCAGCACCAGGAACGCCAGGCCGAGCAGCGCGGGCACCAGCAGGGGCAGCGGTACGCCCCGGCCGAAGCCCTTCCGGACGCGCCCGCGCCCGCGCCGCGGCCCACCCCGGAGGGTGTCGGCCGCGGCGGCGGGCGTGTCGGGCGCGTCGGTCGGGGAGCTCACGGCTTGAGGAACCCGGCCTCGGTCAGGACCTTCTGGCCGTCGGCGGACTGCACGAGTGCGATGAACGCCTTGGCCGCCTCGGCGTTCGGGGCGTCCTTGAGCTGGACGATCGGGTAGTCGTTGATGGCGTCGGCCGACTCGGGGAAGTCCACGCCCTCCACCTTGTCACCGGCGGCGTTCACATCGGTCTTGTAGACGACGGCCGCGTCGGCCTCCTTGAGTTCGACCTTGGTCAGGGCGGCCTTGACGTCCTGCTCGTACGAGACCGGTGTGAGTTTGAGCTTGCTGGCATCCAGCGCCTTCTGGGCGGCGGCGCCGCAGGGCACGGTCTTGTCGCAGAGCACGACCTTCAGGCCCGACCTGGTGAGGTCCTTGAGGGAGGCGATCTTGTCCGGGTTGCCGGGCAGGGTGGCGATCTCCAGTTGGTTGCGGACGAAGGTGGCGGGCGTGCCCGACGCGTCGCCCTTGTCCGTGACGATGGCCATCGTCTTGGGGCTGGCGGAGGCGAACACGTCGGCCGGGGCGCCGCCGGTGATGCTCGCGGCGAGAGAGTCGCTGCCGCCGAAGCTGAAGGTCACCTTCGTGCCGGGGTGCTCCTGCTCGAACTCCTTGCCCAGCGCGGTGAAGCTCTCCTTCAGGGAGGCCGCGGCGAACACCGTCACCGTGCCGGACAGCTTGTCCGACGAGGACGCCGACGCGGAGGAGCCGGACCCCGTCGACGAGTCGTCGGAGGAGGAGCAGGCGCTCAGAGCCAGCAACGCGGCGGCTCCCGCACCGGCCACCTGCAGGGTCCGGCGGGTCCGGCGCGCGGAACGAGTCATCACGGATCTACTCCCTCTATTACTGGCATGGGCGGCGAGGACCGGCCCGGGGATGATCCGGCGGCCCGTCCCGTCGCGCTCGGCGGCGAGCTTCCCACCGTCGACCAGGCGCCTCACGGTGTCGGCGCTGATACCGAGCAGGGCGGCGGCGTCCCCGATCCGGTAGACGTGCAGTGCAGATGATACTGCCGCAAATGCAAGGCCAAAGCCTACTGTCTCATTGCATGAGCCGGATCATTGATTCGCAGAGCTGGAATGTGCGTTTGTACGAGACGGCTGCCCGGGCGCGGTCTTCCGGGAGCCGGTCGCCGTGACGAATCCGGTTGCCGGACGAAGATCCACCCGCCTACGGTCGGACGCATGGCGGACGACGAATCCACGCGCGCGGCGCGCCTGCTGGGCGCCCAGGCGAAGGCCGAACGGCTCTTCGCGGAGATCGAGGAGCGCGGGCTCATCGCGCCGGGACAGGGGGAGCGGGCGGTCAGCGACCGGGTCCGGGACCTGGCGAACGAGCTGTTCGGCACGACCCGCCACTGGCACAAGCGGATCGTGCGCTCCGGCCCGAACACACTGAAGCCCTACCGGGAGAATCCCCCGGACCGCGTGATCGGCGCGGACGACATCGTGTTCGCCGACTTCGGACCGATCTTCGAGGAGTACGAGGCCGACTTCGGGCGCACCTTCGTACTGGGCGACGATCCGGTCAAGCGGCGGCTGAGGGACGATCTGCCGAGGCTCTTCGCGGCCGGGCGGCGGTTCTTCGAGAGCGAGCCCGACATCACCGGCAAGCGGCTGTACGCCGAGGTCGAGCGGCTCGCCACCGACGCCGGGTGGGAGCTGGGCGGCTGGCACGCCGGCCACCTGGTCGGCGAGTTCCCGCACGAGTGGATCGACGGCGCTGACGTGGAGTCGTACATCGCGCCGGGCAACGACACCCCGATGCGGCGCACGGACAAGGCCGGGCGCCGCTGCCACTGGATCCTGGAGATCCATCTCGTCGACCAGGAGCGCGGGTTCGGCGGCTTCTACGAAGAACTGCTCGACCTGGGCTGATCCGTCATGCCAGCGACGCCGCGGGGTTCCCGCGCCTCGGCCCGTCGAATTCGGACGCCGCGCGGTGTCAGCCGCCGCCGTCGAGGTCGGCGCGTCGACGGAGCACCCGTAGCTCGTGGCCGCTGAGTTCCATCTCGTACAGCTTGCCCCGTGCGTTCTCGAAGGGGCGGTGGAGGATCATCATCAGCCGGCCGTCGAAGGTGTGGAAGAGCATGCCGTGGCCGCTGTCCTCGCGGACCAGCGGCCGGTGCTGCTGCCACGGCCCGGTGATGCTGCCGGACCTGGAGGTCGCGTAGGTCTGCACATAGCCGCCGCTGATGGACCCGTCCTGGCCGACCACGTTCTTCTCGTACGTCGACCACAGCATGAGCAGGGACCCGTCGGGGGTGCGGTGGAGCTGGGGGCCGTCGGTGACGTAGGGCGGGAGCTGGTTCGGCAGGCCGGCGGGGATCTGCTCGGTGATCCAGGACGCGTCCGAGGCCTTGAACAGGAGGACCGGGTCGCCGATCGTCCGGGTCAGGTCCGGGGCCAGCCGGATCGCCTCCATGGTTCCGTCGATGGTCTGCAGCCACTCGTGCGCGTACACCATCCAGGGTTGTCCGGACGGGTCGACGTGGAGCGTGCCGTCGAGGGTCATGAGGTTCTCTGGCGGGGTGGGGCGTGCGGGGTCGACGACGGTGAAGGGGCCCAGCAGCGAGTCGGAGACGGCCGTGATCGTGCCGCGCATGTAGGCCGGGATCTGGAACGGCACACCCCACTGGTTGGGCGGAGGCACCGGAATCGACCGGTCCTGGTTGTGCAGCGTGGTGAACAGGTAGTACCTGCCGCCCCATTCGTGCACTTCCGGCGCCCAGCCGCCGTCGGTCGCCCAGAGTTCCCGCTGCTCGGCGGCCAGGAAGACCACGACGGGACGTGTCCAGTCGCGCAGGTCGTCGCTGCGGTAGACCATCGTGCCGGTGCCGTCCACGCCCGATACGGAAGGGTCGTTGGACGTGTAGAGGTGGTAGGCGCGCGTCTTCGTGTCGGCGACGACGAAGGGGTCGTGCAGCGGCATGTCGGGAAGGCGCATCAGTTCGCTCTCGGCCACGGCCGAAGACTACGTCGACAGGAGCCGAGAGCGGCCGGTTCGCCGGACGGACTCGACGCCGTCAGCCGAGACACACCACGAGCAGGCATATCTGCGACGGCGAGGTCGCGGTCGGCTCGGGGCTCGTCGACTGCGGCGGCTGCGAACTCGGCTCGGTGGCAGAGGGCGTGGGCGTCTGACTGGGCTGCGCCTCGTTGCGGTCGGAGGGCGTGTCCTCGGGGGCGGGCGAGGTCGGGGACGTCGTCTGCGGCTGAGCGGCCGACTCCGTCGTCGTACGCGGCGGCGCGGCCGAGTCGGTTCGCAGGTTCGAGGGCGTGCTCTGTGGCGGGGCGGCGGTGCGCTGTCGGCTGGGGCGCTCGGGCGCGGCCGATGTGGGGGAGGAGGCGCCGGTGTCCGGCCGTGTCCCGGTCGACGGCGTGTAGGGCGTCGACGGTTCGTCCACGGTGTCCGTACTCGTGCCGGCCGACTCCGGTGCCGTGGCCGCCTGTGCGCGGTCGCCGGACTGCTGGTTCATCGCGGACACCGTCAGGCCGCCACCGACGAGTGCGACGGCGGTCGCCACGACGGCCCGGCGCTGGTTCTTCTTCCAGCGGGCCCGCTGGCGACGCCGTGCCGCCCGTCCCTGCGGGGCGGACGGCACGGGTACGAGGTCGTCGCCCGGGTCGGTCCGCGGGGCCTCCCAGACTGGCGCCGTGCCCGTCGTCGCCGAGGTGGGCGGGGCCGGGACGGTGTGACCGCCGGCGGTGATCGGGGCGATGTCCGGGGCGTAGGCGCCGCACCCGGGACACACCAGGGCGCCGTTGAGATGCCGGCGGCAGGAGGTGCAGTAGTCCATCTGGGGTCTTCCTGGGTTGACGCACCGTCGACCCTCCGGGCCGCGGCCCGGGCACGTTCGTACGTGGGATCGAGCGGCCTGCAACGCTAACGAGGCTTTCGAGGGACTGTGTGCAGTCTGTGTGAGACTCCTGCACGGGTTCTCCGGGGGGTGTGTGGGTTACAGCGGTGTGCTCCGCCCGGCCGGAGCGGGCTCACCGGGGACCCTGCTCCGGCTGAACTGCTTCGTGCCCGTTGAGTGCTTCGGCCATCTGGCGCTGCGTCTGCTCGGCCGCCACGCGGGCTTCCTCCACGACGTCACCGCGCTCACGCACCAGGCTCTCGTAGACCGGCAGATGGTCGTTCCGGGTTGAGCTGGGTATCACAGGGCTGGTCCTTCTTCGTGTCGTACCCGGGTGAACGAGCGGTGTCGATGGAGCCATTCAACCGGCCGGACTGAGATTCGCACGCAATTATGCCCGCCAATTGGTGAGGCAATCCCATGGCCCGGCCCGGTGGACAAATCGCGGTGGGCGGAACGCAATTGAGGAGAACGCGAAACAATTCTGTGCCCGTGGTGAAAACATTCTGCGGTGGTCCATTCCGCGTGTGCCGCCTCTGACGTGTCTGCCGCCTCTACCGCGTGTACCTGACGCGCCCCGGTGGCGGTGAGGGAGGCGCCACCGGGAAGTACCGGCGCGCACGCGGGCGTACGGCGGCACACCGGTAGGCGGCGGGCCAATGGCTGAGAAAAACGCTTGGACTCCGGGGGTTCCGGCGCGGGACGATTTGGTTCCAGTCGGCACACAACACCACAGGGTTGGAATGGGATCGCCCGAATCGCGAGAGGTTCCGCGGAGCAAGGGGTCGGTGCTCCTTGCACTCCGATACTACGGACGGGAGTTGGCCCGGCTCAGATGGCTGACGGCACCCGCGATGCTGCTGCCCGCACTGGGCAACATCGGCATCAACTACATCGCGCCGCTGATCGTCGCGAAGCTCGTCGGCCGCATCGCCGGTGACGCAGGTATCGACCTCGGCTCGACGCTGCCGTACGTTCTCGGCTTCGCCGGTGTCCTGCTGCTCGCGGAAATACTGTGGCGCATCGGCCTGCACTGTCTGAACCGCCTTGCCGCCCGCGGTATTGAGCGGCTGTACGTGGTCGGCATGGACGAGTTGTTCGCCAAGGACGCGGCGTTCTTCCACGACAACTTCGCCGGGGCGCTGACCAAGCGGGTGCTGAGCTTCGCGTCCCGCTTCGAGGAGTTCGTCGACACACTGACGTTCCAGGTCGTGGGCAGTCTCGTGCCGCTCGTGTTCGGGTCGGTGGTGCTGTGGCGCTATGAACCGCTGCTCGTCGTCGGCCTGTTGACGATGATCGCGTTCACGGCGCTGATCGTGGTGCCCCTCATCCGCCGCCGTCAGGTGCTCGTCGACAAGCGCGAGGAAGCGATCGCCAGGGTGGCGGGCCATGTCGCCGACAGCCTGATGAACATGGACACGGTCCGGGCGTTCGCGGCCGAGGAACGTGAGGCCGCCGAGCACCGCTCCCGCGTCGCGCAGTCGCGACGGCTCACGCTGCGGTCGTGGGACTACGGCAACCTGCGCATCGACACGCTGGTCGCGCCGATGTCCGTACTGACCAACGCGCTGGGCCTGCTGCTCGCGGTCGCGCTCGGCGGGGGCAGCCTCGGCGTGGAGGCGGTCGTGGTCGCGTTCACGTATTACACGAACGCGACGCGGATCATGTTCGAGTTCAACCAGATCTACCGTCGCCTGGAGAGCTCGATGACGGAGGCCTCGCAGTTCACCGAACTGCTCCTTGCGCCGCCCACCGTGCTCGACCCGCCGTCGCCGGCGCCGCTGCCCGGGGCCGCCGACGTCCGCTTCGAGCAGGTGACCTTCGCCCACGGGGGTGGGCGGCCCCTCTTCGAGGACCTGGACCTGGCCGTGCCCAGCGGGACGAAGATCGGCCTCGTCGGACGGTCCGGCGGCGGCAAGACCACGCTCACCCGGCTGCTGCTGCGGATGACGGACATCGAGGCGGGCCGGATCCTGATCGGGGGCCAGGACATCAGCAGGCTGCGCCAGGCCGACCTGCGCGGTCTGATCGCCTATGTGCCGCAGGACCCGGCGATGTTCCACCGCACACTGCGGGAGAACATCGCGTTCGCCCGGCCGGACGCCACCGACGCCGAGATCCGCCGGGCGGCCGAGGCGGCGCACGTCGCCGAGTTCGCCGACGCGCTGCCGGACGGCTTCGACACGATGGTCGGCGAGCGCGGCGTGAAGCTGTCCGGCGGACAGCGCCAGCGGGTCGCTCTCGCGAGGGCGATCCTGCGCGACGCGCCGATCCTGCTGCTCGACGAGGCCACCAGCGCGCTGGACTCCGAGAGCGAGATCCTCGTCCAGGAGGCGCTGTGGCGGCTCATGGAGGGACGGACGGCACTCGTGGTGGCGCACCGGCTGAGCACGGTCGCCACCATGGACCGGCTCGTCGTCCTCGACCGCGGACGCATCATCGAACAGGGCACACACCAGGAACTGCTCGCCTCGGAGGGCGCCTACGCGAAGCTCTGGCAGCACCAGTCGGGCGGCTTCCTCGACGAGGACGCCATCGACCCCGCCGACGACCCCCTCGACGGCAGCCCCGCCCGGGCCGACCTGCTCTGAACGTGATGTGGTCGGATGCTCTGAATACGAGCCGGTCGGTGCTCTGAAGGCGTGCCGGTCGGGCGTCAGGCGGCGAAGACCTGGGAGTCGTCGGCGAACGCCTTGAACTCCAGGGCGTTGCCGGCCGGGTCGAGGAGGAACATCGTCCACTGCTCGCCGGTCTGCCCCCGGAAGCGGACGTAGGGCTCGATGACGAACTCTGCGTCCGCCGCGCGCAGCCGGTCCGCCAGCTGCTGGAACGCGGGGACCGTGAGGATCAGCCCGAAGTGCGGCACGGGTACGTCGTGGCCGTCGACCGGGTTGTGTATCCGCTGGGCACGCTCCGGCGCGAGGTGCGTGACGAACTGGTGGCCGTGCAGGTTCCAGTCCACCCAGGTGCCCGAGCTGCGGCCCTGCTCCAGGCCCAGCACCTCGCCGTAGAAACGGCGGGCGGCCGTCAGGTCGTCGACCGGCATGGCCAGATGGAAGCGCGGGACCGGGGAGTCGAGAACGGTCATGGACGTCTCCTGCCTCTCAGCGACGCGGGTCCGGCCCGCGCCTTCGAAGATTGTCCAGGGTCTCGTCAACGGCCCGGCTGCGGATGGGCAGCCGTATCGGTCGCCTGGATGACGCCTGGACGAGCAGCCGTGTCGCCTGCCTGTAGGCGGCTGACGGCATCTGTCGGTGATCTGTCGGAGGCCGTCGGGATCTTGGGGATGTGGGTGACGGGCCGTGAACGTACGGCCCGTCCGCCACCGCCAGATCGTCCCGAGCGCAAGGAGCGTGCCATGTTGTCCGCAGTCCAGTCCCGACCGTGGTCCGTTCACCGGCTGCCGCGTGCCGACGGCAAGACCTTCCTGGTCACCGGCGGCAACGCGGGCATCGGGTACTTCGTCGCCGAGCAGCTCGCCGGCACCGGCGCCACGGTGGTGCTCGGCAGCCGCGACGCGGCCAGGGCCGAAGCGGCCATGGTCTCCATCCGCTCCCGCGTCCCCGACGCGCGCGTACGTCGGCTGAGGCTGGACCTCGCCGACCTGTCCTCACTGCGGGCCTGTGTGGACGCCCTGGAGGTGGACCGCCTGGACGCGGTGGTCCACAACGCGGGGGTCCTGATCGAAGAGCCGGAGCGCCGGGAGACCGCGGACGGCAATGAGTGGATGTTCGGCATCAACCACCTCGGGCACTTCGCGCTGACAGGATGGCTCGCGCCCCTGCTGGAGGCCGCGCCCGCCGGCCGTGTCGTCACCACCGGAAGCTTCACGGGCAAGTCCGTGCGGCTGGACCTCTCCGACCTGCAGAGCACCCGGGACTACCGGCCCAAGCGCACCTACTCCCGCTCCAAACTCGCGCAGATGCTCTTCGGCTTCGAGCTCGACCGCCGGCTGAGGGCCGCCGCGAGCACGGTGTCGAGCGTGGTGACCCACCCCGGCGGCGCGCTGGACTCCCTGACTCCCGAACGCGCGGACGTGCACCGGCGCACCACCGGCGAACGGCTGCGCGGCCTGCCCGCGGGTCTGCTCGTCCAGGGCAAGGAGCACGCGGCCTGGCCTGCGGTACGGGCCGTTCTCGACCCGTCCGTGAGCGGCGGGCAGCTGTGGGGACCCCGGGTGCTCGGCCTGCGAGGCGCGCCCGGACTCGAACCGGTCGGCGACCGGCTGGCCGACCGGGACACCGCGGCACGACTGTGGGAGGCCAGCCGCGACCTGACCGGGATCGATCCGACCTTCGGGCCCGCGTGACTGTGCACCCCGTATCTGGGTAGCCGCCCGACCGCTCAAGAAGTTGACCGGTGGCCCGCTGTGCCACTCACCGGGCGTCCTGCCCGGGTATCCGGCTGCTCCGGCGGCCGGAGGCATCCGGACGAGTGGCCCGGCTCACATGGCGCGGGGCGGGCGGGGCCGACACGATGGTGCGCGTCACCGGGCAGGCTGAAGGGATCCAAATGTTCCGCAAGGTGCTGGTCGCCAACCGTGGTGAGATCGCTATTCGTGCGTTCCGTGCCGGCTTTGAGCTGGGCGCGCGAACCGTGGCCGTCTTCCCGCACGAGGATCGCAATTCACTGCACCGGCTGAAGGCGGACGAGGCTTATGAGATCGGGCAGCCGGGACACCCGGTCCGGGCCTACCTCTCCGTCGAGGAGATCGTCCGCGCGGCGCAGCGCGCGGGAGCGGACGCGGTCTACCCGGGATACGGGTTCCTCTCGGAGAACCCCGACCTGGCGCGCGCCTGCGAGGAGGCCGGCATCACCTTCGTCGGCCCGAGCGCGGACACGCTGGAGCTGACCGGCAACAAGGCGCGCGCGGTGGCCGCCGCCCGCGCGGCAGGCGTGCCGGTGCTCGGCTCCTCCGCCCCCTCCAACGACGTGGACGAACTCGTCCGCGCCGCCGAGGACATCGGCTTCCCGGTGTTCGTCAAGGCCGTCGCGGGCGGTGGCGGGCGTGGCATGCGGCGGGTCGAGGAGCCCGCCCAGCTGCGCGAGTCCATCGAGGCGGCGTCCCGCGAGGCGGCGTCCGCGTTCGGCGACTCCACGGTCTTCCTGGAGAAGGCCGTCGTCGAACCCCGCCACATCGAGGTGCAGATCCTCGCGGACGGGGAGGGCAATGTCATCCACCTCTTCGAGCGCGACTGTTCGGTGCAGCGCCGCCACCAGAAGGTGATCGAGCTCGCCCCCGCGCCGAACCTCGACCCCGAGCTGCGCGACCGGATCTGCGCCGACGCCGTACGGTTCGCCCGGGAGATCGGCTACCGCAACGCGGGCACCGTGGAGTTCCTGCTCGACCGCGAGGGCAACTACCACTTCATCGAGATGAACCCGCGCATCCAGGTCGAGCACACGGTGACCGAGGAGGTCACCGACGTCGACCTCGTGCAGTCGCAGCTGCGCATCGCCTCCGGCCAGACCCTGGCCGACCTCGGGCTCTCCCAGGAGACCGTCACCCTGCACGGCGCCGCACTCCAGTGCCGTATCACCACCGAGGACCCGGCCAACGGCTTCCGCCCCGACACCGGGAAGATCAGCGCCTACCGCTCGCCCGGCGGTTCGGGCATCCGGCTGGACGGCGGCACCACCCACGCCGGTACGGACATCAGCGCGCACTTCGACTCGATGCTGGTCAAACTCACCTGCCGGGGACGCGACTTCAACACCGCGATCGGCCGCGCCCGCCGTGCCGTGGCCGAGTTCCGCATCCGCGGTGTGGCCACCAACATCCCCTTCCTGCAAGCGGTGCTGGACGACCCGGACTTCCGGGCCGGCCAGGTCACGACGTCGTTCATCGAGAAGCGTCCGCACCTCCTCACGGCCCGTCACTCCGCCGACCGCGGTACGAAGCTGCTCACCTACCTCGCCGACGTCACGGTGAACAAGCCGCACGGCGAACGGCCCGAGCTGAGCGACCCCGTCACCAAGGTGCCGCCCGTGTCGGCCACGGAGCCGCCTGCCGGGTCCCGGCAGCGGCTCGTCGAACTCGGCCCCGAGGGATTCGCCCGGTGGCTGCGCGAGTCACCGGCCATCGGCGTCACCGACACCACGTTCCGCGACGCCCACCAGTCGCTGCTCGCCACCCGGGTGCGTACCAAGGACATGCTCGCCGTCGCGCCCGTCGTGGCGCGGACCCTGCCCGAGCTGCTGTCCCTGGAGTGCTGGGGCGGCGCCACCTACGACGTCGCGCTGCGCTTCCTCGCCGAGGACCCCTGGGAACGCCTGGCCGCGCTCCGCGAGGCCGTGCCGAACATCTGTCTGCAGATGCTGCTGCGTGGCCGCAACACCGTGGGCTACACGCCGTACCCGACCGAGGTGACCGACGCCTTCGTGCAGGAGGCCGCGGCGACCGGTATCGACATCTTCCGGATCTTCGACGCGCTGAACGACGTCGGGCAGATGCGCCCCGCCATCGACGCCGTACGGGAGACGGGAACGGCGATCGCCGAGGTCGCCCTCTGCTACACCTCCGACCTGTCCGACCCGTCCGAGCGGCTCTACACGCTGGACTACTACCTCCGCCTCGCCGAGCAGATCGTCGAGGCAGGGGCTCACGTCCTGGCCGTCAAGGACATGGCGGGCCTGCTGCGCGCTCCGGCCGCCGCGACCCTCGTATCGGCGCTGCGCCGCGAGTTCGACCTGCCGGTGCACATCCACACCCACGACACCGCGGGCGGTCAGCTCGCCACCTACCTCGCCGCGATCCAGGCCGGCGCGGACGCGGTCGACGGCGCGGTGGCCTCGATGGCGGGCACCACCTCGCAGCCCTCGCTGTCGGGCATCGTCGCCGCGACCGACTACACCGAGCGGTCCACCGGGCTGAGTCTCCAGGCCGTGGGCGACCTGGAGCCGTACTGGGAGAGCGTCCGCAAGATCTACGCGCCCTTCGAGGCGGGGCTTGCCGCGCCGACCGGGCGGGTCTACCACCACGAGATCCCCGGCGGGCAGCTCTCCAACCTGCGCACCCAGGCGGTCGCGCTCGGCCTCGGCGACCGCTTCGAGGAGATCGAGGCGATGTACGCAGCCGCCGACCGCATCCTCGGCCATCTGGTGAAGGTGACCCCGTCCTCGAAGGTGGTCGGTGACCTCGCGCTCCACCTGGTGGGCGCCGGCGTCTCACCGGCGGACTTCGAGGCGACCCCGAACAGGTTCGACATCCCCGACTCCGTCATCGGCTTCCTCCGCGGCGAGCTGGGCAACCCGCCCGGCGGCTGGCCCGAGCCGTTCCGCACCAAGGCACTTGAGGGCCGCGCCGCCCCCAAGCCGGTCGAGGAACTGACCGCGGACGACCGCGAGGGGCTGGTGAAGGAGCGCCGCGCGACACTCAACCGGCTGCTGTTCCCCGGCCCGACGCGCGAGTTCGAGACACACCGTCAGACCTATGGCGACACCAGCGTGCTGGACAGCAAGCACTTCTTCTACGGGCTGCGTCCGGGGAAGGAGTACGCGGTCGACCTTGAACAGGGCGTACGGCTGCTCATCGAGCTGGAGGCCGTGGGCGAGGCCGACGAACGCGGAATGCGTAGCGTGATGTCCACCCTGAACGGCCAGTTGCGGCCGATCCAGGTGCGCGACACCTCGGTCGCCTCCGACGTCCCGGCCACGGAGAAGGCCGACCGGGCCAACCCAGGCCATGTCGCCGCGCCGTTCGCCGGAGTCGTGACCCTCGCGGTCGCCGAGGGCGACGAGGTGGCGGCCGGTGCCACGGTGGCCACCATCGAGGCCATGAAGATGGAGGCCTCGGTCACCGCCTCGAAGGCCGGAACAGTGTCCAGGCTGGCCATCAACAAGATCCAGCAGGTGGAGGGCGGCGACCTGCTCGTCGAGATCAGCTGAGCCTCCCGGCGGTCCCGGTCGGCGAGTTGGGTGAGCTTGGAGGGTCGGCGGGTTCGGCGGGAATCGATGGGTCCCGGGGGCGGTTCGCCGTCGGGCATGATCAGCGGCGAACCCGTGGGCTCGTACCTCCACCGGCCGCTGGGATCACTGCCGGGCCGTGAGCCAGCCCGTGTCCGACCAGACCGCCGTCGACGGGATCCGGTCCGCGTAGCCCGCGTCCTTCTCCAGCCGCGCGCGGACGCTCTCGTGCACGTGCGCGCCCTGGGGGAGTCCGCGGCGCCGGTAGGTGAGCAGGGCCCAGATCCAGCCCATCCGGTGCACGTTGCCCAGGGCGTCCTCGGGCACGAGGGTCACCTCGCGCTCGTAGGCCCGGGGTTTGAGGAGGAGGCGCGCTTCGGGCTCGCCGTCCCGTTCTTCGAGGGCGCCGTCCACGACCCACTTGAGGGTGATCGTCGGGAGCCGGGGATCGTCGTCGAAGGTCCCGCCGACGTCGGAATGGACCCCGGCGAACCACACCTGCTCGACCGTCGACGGCACGGCCGGCTTCCTGTCCCCGTCGGCGGGGGTGACGAGGTACTCGCGGTAGGGCCTGCGCTTCTCGTCGATGGACACGGCGTGGCGGATGCGGCGGACGTTCGGGGCCTGTCGGGTGTACGGCCACCGCAGGTTCCAGCGCAGGAGGCCCGCGGCCTTCACGGAGTCCCAGATCCCCAGGTACTCGACGCGGATGCCGACCCGCCCGTCGACCGCGTTGCTGAACGCGCCCGCGAATCGGTGGAGTTGGTCCCAGTCCTGTCGCGTCCAGTCCTTGTTCCTCGCGTAGACGGACACGGCGTACGGGACGAGGTTCTCCATGCCGGGCCGCATCAGGCCGACCGCCTTGAGCATGCCCACGAGGGCGCGGGCGGTGTAGGCCCCGCGGCTGAAGCCGAACACGTAGATACGGTCGCCCGGTTGGTAGTGCCGCATCAGATACGTGTAGGCCTCGGCGAGGTTGGCCCGCATTCCGGAGCCGAAGGCGAGACCGAGGAGTTTCGACAGATGCCGGCCCACAGGTGTCCAGGCGCCCGCGGCCGAGAACGTGCCGACACCGGGGTCGTAATAGGCGATCTGCCGGGCGGGATCGCTGAGGTCCAGCATTTCGTAGAGCCGGACGACGTTGGTGTTCCCTTTCGCCTTCAACTGATTGCCCGTGCCGTCCAGACAGACGACGAGATTCTTGGCCATGAGGGGCCTCACGTTCACCGGGGAACACGGTCACTGGTGACATCTCGGGACATATTGGATGTCTCAGGAATATAATAGGGAAAATGCTGCCTGCGGGCATGCTCCGGTGCGGTAGTAGGGGTTCCGGAGGATCCATGGCCGGTTCCGTGGTCCACCTCGATGAGCACGCCGGTTCTCCGTGCACCCACGCACTGGTCATCGGCGTCGGGAAGTATCCCCACCTCGCCGGGGGCGAGGCACCGGTCGCCGATTCCGACGGAATGCGGCAGCTCAGTTCGCCGCCCATCTCGGCCCGCACTCTCGCGACCTGGCTGCTGGCCGAGTACCACGACCCCGGGCGACCGCTCGGCAGCGTCGCCCTGCTGCTCAGCGAGGAAACGCCGGCCCCGTTCGTGAACCCCCGCACCCAGCAGGCCCACGAGGTCGAGACGGCCACCATCGACAACATCCTCACGGCGGTCACCGAGTGGTACGACCGCGGCGACAGCCATGTCGACAACCGGCTCGTCTTCTACTTCTGCGGCCACGGCGTCTCGCAGGGCGACGACATGGCGCTCCTGGCCGCGGACATCTTCGCCGACGAGCACAACCCCCTCAACAGCGCACTGGACTTCGCGGGCCTGATGAACGGCCTCAAGCGGTGCAGGGCCAGCGAGCAGGTCTTCTTCGTCGATGCCTGCAGGTCCAACTCCGATGTCCTCATCGAGCGTTCGGGCGCGCGCTTCGCGGGGCGCTCGCCGCTCGGCGCCGGGACACGGCCCCTCGATCTGCCCCGCCGCTTCCACATCCCGTACTACGCCACCCTGTCCGGCGACCGCTCGCACGCGCGGCCCGGTCAGGTGAGCCTGTTCACCGAGGCCCTCCTGAAGAGCCTCGACGGCGCGGCCAGCGACGATCCCGAGGGCGACTGGCGCGTCGACACCTCCGACCTGCTGAAGGCCATCGACCACTTCATGCGCCAGCCCCGGTTCGCCGGGGCGGTCGCGGGCGTCCAGGTCCCCTCGGTCGGCGAACTGCCCGTGTTCGTCCTCCACCAGCTGCCAGGTCCGCCGGTCGTCCCGGTGTACGTCGGCTGCGATCCCGCCGAGGACAACGCCGAGGCCGAGTTCGTCTGCCGTGAAGACGGTCTTGAACGGCTGCATCGGGCCGCGGGCGACATCGACGGCGAGGACCCCCAGAGCGAGTGGGCCATCGAACTGCGCTTCGGGGACTACGACTTCGAGGCCAGACTCGGCGACCAGGACGTGCGGACCAAGTCCGTCACCGTACGTCCGGTGTTCCGCCGCGTGAAGTTGGAGAAGCCATGAGCGCGGGCCTGAGCGTCAACGTCGAACTGAGCCTCCACGAGGCCGACCTCGCCGACGGGGCCAAGGTGGTCGGCAACATCTACCCGTCCGAGGGCAGCGGCCCCGGCCACCGCGCCGTCCTCTTTCCCTGCGGGACCACGGCTCCTCCGGCGCGGTTCGAGGTCGCCCCCGGCCACTACATCGTGTCCGCCACACTGCCCTCCGGTGTCGTGCTCTCCAAGGACGCCGAGGTGGCGGACGGCGAGGAGAAGCAGGTGACGCTCCGCCCGGCGGCCTCGCCCTTCGAGTCGCACTCCTGGCAGCACCTCATGGGCAACATCGAGTCCTACGGCGCCTACCACGACGGGGCCCCGATCCCCGTGCCCCGCTCCCTGGGCTCGCGGTCCGGGACCTGGGAGCGCGGCGCGTTCGTCGAACCCGGACACGCGGCCTGGGTCGGCGACCCGAAGCCGACGAGCTGGCAGTTCCCGTCGATGCTCCGGCTGACCGACGGGCCCGCGAAGCAACTGGTCGCGTTCGAGATCGCCCGCTCCGAACCGCACTCCGTCGCCAGTCTCGAACTGGGCGACGCCGCCGCGCGGCTGTACCGCTTCGGCGAACACGGCCCGGTCGACGAGCGGGGCAGGCCGGTGCTCGACGTGCCCCTGGGCCCACGCCAGTTCCTGGTCGTCTCGCTGGCCGGCACCGAGTACGTCGTGACCCTGCCCGCGCCCTGGGGTGCCGCGCAGATCGAGGTCCTGGTCAACGAACGGCAGAGCCCGACCGGCAGCGCTGTCTCGGTGTCCGTACGCGACAGCCGGGTGGGGCCCGCCCTGGCGTACATGGCCCGGGGCGCCTTCGACGCGGCGGCGACGCTGGTCAGGGACGCGGAGGCCATGCTCTACGACGGCAGGATGACCAACCCGCTCGCGGCGGTGGCGGGCGCCTACGTCCTGGTCGGCAGCGAGCTGACCGAGCAGCCGCACCGCTGGGACCCGTGGCTGTCCCGGCTGAGGCACGAGTTCGACTGGATGAGCGACGGATCCCTGCTCTGGGCCATGCGGCACCTGCGCCGGGCCCACACCGAGCCGGAGCGGGAGGCGGCGCGGGACGCCCTGGTCGAGGCCTTCGACCGCGGAGTGCCGGTCTTCACTCTGGGGCTGAGCCGCCTCATCCACGGACTCTCCGAGTTCCCCGACGACCCCGGGTGCGCCGCGCGGCTCGAACAGGCCCGCCGCCTGTCGTGGCGGGTCGACATGCGCGAGCCGTTCGTGATCGCCGCTCTGCGAGGGAGTCAGCAATGATCCGGTTCATGATGATGCCCGGGGAGGACGGCGACTGCCTGCTCCTGGAGTACGGCGACGGCGGCTTCGTACGCCGGATCCTCGTCGACGGCGGCCGTTCGGGCACGTACCCGCTGATCAAGCCCACGCTCGCCGGGCTCGACGGTCAGGTCGACCTGCTCGTCGTCACCCATGTCGACCAGGACCACATCCTCGGGGTGCTCGCCCTGCTGGACGACCCGGACCGGTCGGTGGAGTTCGGGGACGTGTGGTTCAACGGCTTCGACCATCTCCTCGACGCCGAGGGGTTCGGCGCCCAGGACGGGGAGAAGCTCACCAGCGCCCTGCTGGAACAGAAGGTGCCGTGGAACGACGCGTTCGGCGGACGAAGTGTCGAGGTCGGCCGGGAACTCGCGTGGTTCGACGACGGATCCACGATGGACGTGCTCTCACCCGACCGCAGGCAACTGGAGAAACTGGCGCCCGCCTGGACCGCGGAATGCGCCAGACACGGTCTGATCCCCGGCAGGGATCCCGAGGAGAACGCCCCGGTCCCGGGCTTCGAGCACTTCGGCGGCGTGAACGTGGACCGGCTGGCCGCGTCGGTGTTCAAGCCGGACACGTCGAAGACGAACGTGTCGAGCATCGGTCTGCTCTTCGAGTTCGAGGACAAGCGGGTCGTCCTCACCGGTGACGCCGACGACCGCCGGCTCGTGGCGTCGATACGGCCCCGGGCCGAGGCGGAGGGCGGACGGATGCACGTCGACCTCCTCAAGGTCGCCCACCACGGCAGCGACCACAACCTCTCGAACGATCTCCTCGACCTGATCGACTGCGACCGCTACCTGATATCGACCAGCGGCGCGCGGCACGACCATCCCAACGAGATCGCGATCGCCCGGATCCTCAAGCACGGCGGGGTGGAGAAGGAGCTCGTCTTCAACTACCGCGACCGTGCGGCGCTGTGGGACGTCACGGGCCTGAAGGATCGCTTCGGCTACACCGTGAGGTCCCCGGCACCGGACGAGCCGGACGGGTTCGTCACTCTCGAACTCTGAGGACGGGCGCCCGCCGTCAGGACAGGTGGCCGATGTGCGCGAGGGCCTGCTTGAGGAGGGCTCCGGTGCCGCCCGGCATCTCGTTGATGACCACGGGCGACGCGGCCTCCTCGGGGCTGAACCAGACCAGGTCGAGAGCGTCCTGCCGCGGCCGGCAGTCACCGGACACCGGGACGATGTAGGCGAGGGACACCGCGTGCTGGCGGGGGTCGTGGAACGGCGTGACCCCGAGCGTCGGGAAGTACTCGGCGACGGTGAAGGGCTGCAGCGAGGCCGGGACGCGGGGGAGTGCGACCGGGCCGAGGTCCTTCTCCAGGTGGCGCAGCAGGGCGTCCCGCACCCGCTCGTGGTGCAGCACCCGGCCGGAGACGAGCGCGCGGCTGACCGTCCCGTCCGACCCGATGCGGAGCAGCAGTCCGATGCTGGTGACTTCGCCGCTGTCGTCGACGCGGACGGGTACGGCCTCCACGTACAGGATCGGCATGCGTGCGCGCGCCTGCTCCAGTTCGTCGTGCGGGAGCCAGCCGGGCGTGGTTTCGGTCATGTCAGACATTGGTTGATCATACTTTCAG
Source organism: Streptomyces phaeochromogenes (assembly GCF_001418655.1). Lineage (GTDB taxonomy): Bacteria > Actinomycetota > Actinomycetes > Streptomycetales > Streptomycetaceae > Streptomyces > Streptomyces phaeochromogenes. Next base: position 31,940 of record NZ_LIQZ01000087.1, read on the forward strand.
GGTCTCGTGTCGCGAGCGTGTCGCGTGACACAGCCGGGGCCGGGGTCACGTGCGTGCCACAGCGGGTCCGGGGCCACGGATCGTCCGTGGCCCCGGACCTCTGTATACATGCGCCGGGTGTCCGTGCGGACGTCGTCAGGACGTCGGCTCGGTGACCTTCGTGGCCGTGTCGCCGTCGACCGCCGCGCTCAGCTGCGGGACCAGGCGCTCCAGCATGTACGGCAGGCTCAGCACCGACACGAACGAGACGGCGTTGCCGTAGTCGCCCGCCTCCTTGACGAAGACCTCACGCCCCTGCTTCACCACGTTCAGGTCGGCGTAGAGGGCGTTCTTGTGAAGCGTGGCCGCGTCCTTGGTGGTGTCGCCGACGATCCACACGATCGCGTCGGTGTCCAGCAGGTCGGTGCGCTCCTTGCTGATGTTGGCCCCGAACTCGTCACCGATGACCTTGTCCAGGTCCTTGGGCAGCTCGAAGCCGAGGTCGGTCAGGATCCGCGAGCGCGGGTCCTGGCTGCCGTAGACGAAGATGCCCTCGTACGGGGTCGCCATCACGCCGGTGGACTCGGCGAACTCGGGATTGTCCTCGGCCGTGGTCGCGATGTCGTCCTGGACGCCCTTGACCAGGTCCTTTGCCTTGCTCTCCTGGCCGAGCGCCTTGCCGATGATCCCGGTCTGCTTCTGCCACGGCACACCGAAGTCGTTGTACTCCTTCGGCTGGGCCACGACCGGGGCGAACTTCGACAGGGTCGTGTACTGGTCCTTCGTCAGACCGCTGTAGACCGCGAGGATCAGATCGGGGCGGAGCGCGGCGATCCTCTCCGTCTGCGGGCCCGTGCCGGTGTCCTTCAGCACGGTCGGGGCCTCGGCGCCTCCCAGTTTGCCGGCGGCCCAGGGGCCGATGGCGCCCTTGTAGTCGCCGAGCCACTGGGTGGTGCCGACGGGCACCTTGCCCAGCGCGAGCACGGGGTCCTGGTCGGTCAGCCCGACCGTGACGATCCGCTTCGGCTCGGACTTGATGGTCGTGCTGCCGTACTTGTGGGCGATGGTCACCGGGAAGGCGCTGTTCGCGGACGCGGACGAGTCCGGGCCCGCCTCGGAGCTGTCGTCCTCGGAGCCGCAGGCCGCGGCGGTGGTGAAGAGGAGGAGTGCCGACGCGAGCGCCGCGACGAGGCGTGTGCCTCTTCTGGAAGAGCCGGGCATCAGTGGTCCTTCAGGGTGGTGGTGTCAGGGCGGTGGTGCGTGGGGGTCTGGTCGGCCGTGGCGCGGGTGCCGGACCACGCCTCCCACAGGGAGGCGTAGACGCCGGCCGCGGCGCACAGCTCGTCGTGGGTGCCGCTCTCCACGATCCGGCCGCCGTCCATGACGACGATCCGGTCCGCGGTGGCGGCCTGGGTGAGGCGGTGCGCGACGACGAGCGCCGTACGGCCGTCCACCGCCCGGTCCGCCGCCTGCTCCAGGAGACGGGCGCCGGTGCTCCCGGCCTCGGCCGTCGCCTCGTCCAGCACGGCCACCGGCGGATCGGCCAGCACGAGCCGCGCCAGGGCGAGTTGCTGGACCTGCGCGGAGGTGAGGCGGTGTCCGCCCTCGCCCACGACCGTGTCCAGGCCCTCCGGCAGCGCCACGACCCAGTCCAGAGCGGACACCGCTGTCAGTGCCGTGCGCAGTTCGGCGTCGGTGGCGCCGGCCCGCGCCAGGCGCAGATCGTCCGCGAGCGGTCCGGCGAAGACGTGCGTCTCCTGGGTGACCAGCGCGACCGGCACCCCGTCGCGGGACTCCCCGGCGCCGTTCGTCGTCACGCGCACCGAGCCGGCCGTCGGACGGTGCACGCCCGCTATGAGCTTGGCCAGGGTGGTCTTGCCCGCGCCGCTCGGGCCGACCAGGGCCACGCGCTCGCCCGCCCGGAGTGTGAGGTCCACGTCGTGCAGGACGGGGCGGCCCGGCTCGTACGCGTGATGGATGCCCGTCACGGTGACCGTGCCGCCCGCCTTCGCCTCGGCCTCAGCCGCTGTCCGGGGCCGCGGTGCGTGGGCCCGCTTCTCCGCTTCGGACTTCCCTGCTTCGGGCTTCTCCGGTTCGGGCGACGGCTGGTCGGCGACCCCGACGAGACGGGCCAGCGCCGCGGTCGCCGACTGCGCGTCGTCGAGGAGGACGAGCGCCGCGTTGACCGGCGTGAACAGGCTGTGGAAGTAGAGCGCGGCGGCCGTCGCGGTGCCGATGGACACCGACCCGCCGCGCACGAGCAGGAACCCGGTGACGAGGACGGCCGCGAGCCCCGCGTACTCGGCGATGTGCAGCCGGTTGTAGAAGTCCAGCACCAGCCGCACGCCACGCAGCGTCAGTTCGACCGCCGCCGACGACCGCCGGGTCACCCGCTCGGTGTGCTCCTCCTCCAGCCGGAACGCCCGTACGGTGCCGGCGCCCGCGACGGTGTCCAGGAGCTGCTGTTGCTGGGACCCGGTGGCGATCCGCTGCCGGCCGTAGAGCGGCACGGCGTTGCGTACGTACCACCGCGCGGTGGACGCCTGGACGGGCACCGCGATGAGCGCGGCGAGGAAGAACCGCCAGTCCAGGGCCGCCATCGCGGCCAGGGTCAGCGCGATGGCCAGCAGGGAGCGGGCCAGTTCGGGCAGCGCGTCGCGCACCGCCTCGCCCACCACCGAGACGTCCCGGGTGACCCGGGCGGTGAGGTCTCCGGCGCCCGCCTTCTCGACCTGTTCCAGGGGCAGCCGCAGCGCCTTCTCCACGAAGCGTTCGCGCAGCCGCGCCAGTACGGTCTCGCCGAGCCGGGAGACGAGGGACAGGCCCAGCGCGGTGGTCGCGCCCTGGGCGAGGGCGACCAGGACCAGCAGGACGACCGGGAGAGTGATGTCCCCCGGCGGGCGGTGGTCGGCGACGATGTCCACGATGCGGCCCAGCAGCGGCTGGACCAGCAGGCCCACACCGGTGGCCACGATCATCGCCGCGAAGCCGGCGACCGCCAGGCCCCGGCGCGGACGCACGAGTTCGCGGACCGCGGCGCGGGTGCGGGCCGGGGTCGCGGTGGGGAGCAGCTCGCGGCCGGCGGGCTCCGAGCCGAAGTCAAGCGCCGAGCCGTCGTCGGGGGCCGCGCCGGTCGGGCCCGTGGCCGGTGTGTCGGGGGAGTCGCTCATGCCAGCACCGCCGTGCGGTAGGTCTCATGACGGGCTATCAGGTCGGCGTGCGGGGCGGTGTCCGTGACCCGGCCGTCGTCGAGCAGCACCACCCGGTCGGTGACGGAGAGCAGCGCGGGACTGGTGGTCACCAGGACCGTGGTGCGGCCCTTGCGGATCTCCCGGATGCCGGACGCGATGCCCGCCTCGGTCACCGCGTCGACCGCGGTGGTCGGATCGTGGACCACCAGGACGGGCCGGTCGGCCGCCAACGCACGGGCCAGGGCGACCCGTTGGCGCTGTCCGCCGGAGAGCGAGCGACCGCGTTCACCGACCGCCGTGTCCTCGCCGCCGGGCAGTGTCTCGGCGACCTGTGCCACCCCGGCCGCGGTCATCGCGGGTTCGGGATCGGCGGAGTCGGGGGCGCCGGCCGTGACGTTGTCGCGGACCGTGCCCTCGAAGAGGTCCGCGTCGTGCTCGGCCACCAGCATCGCCGTACGCAACTCGGCGGGATCCAGGTCCCGCAGGGCCACGCCGTCCAGCTCCACCGTGCCGCTGTCCGGGTCGGCCCGCCGGGCCAGGCAGCGCAACAGGTCGGTGGCGTGCGCGGGGTCGGTCGCGACCACGCCCAGCAGCTCGCCGGACGCGATGTCCAGGTCTACCTCGCGCAGGCCCCCGTGGCTGACACCGGTCAGCCGCACCGCGCCGCGCACCGGCTGAGCCAGGATCCGGTCTCCGGCCGTGACGGTGTGCGGGGTCGCCAGGACCTCCGCGATCCGGGTGGCCGAGGCGCGGCCCTGGGCGAGCCCGGCGTTGACCCACGCGAGCACCTGAAGTGGTCCGAGCAGGAAGAGCGCGAGCCCCACCGCCGACACCAACTGGCCCAGGCTGATGGTGCCCTGCGCGGCCAGCCGCCCGCCGACCAGGGCGACGACGGCGATCAGGCATCCCGTCAGGGTGAGCACCATGCCGCTCTGGAAGGCCTGCGCGCGAGCGGCCTTGAGTGTGGCCTGCAACGAGTCGCGGCTGGTGGTGCGGTAGCGGGCGATGGCCGTCGACTCGCCGCCGATGCCCTTGAGAATGCGCAGCCCGGCCACCAGATCCGCGGCGACGGCCGAGGCGTGCGCCGCGCGCTCCTGCTCGGTCGCGCTGCGGGTCTCCAGCGGCTTGCTCAGCAGATGCCCCAGCCAGAGCAGCACGGGCGTGCCGAGCAGGACGACCAGGCCGAGCGTCACCGACGTACGCAGCAGGACGACAGCGGTGGTGAGGATGCCGACCAGGGCCGAGATCCCGTACATGACCGCCATGTTGACGGCGCCGACGCGCTTGGCGTCCTCGGTGGCGATGTTGGCGAGGGCGCCGGGCAGCCGGCCTTCCTCGGCCCCGCCGCCGGGATGCAGTACCCGTCGTACGAGGGCGATCCGCAGGGTGTGTTCCGCCCGGGCGGCGGAGCGGTCGCCGGACCAGGCGCCGAAGCGCCAGCTCAGCGCCAGCCCCACGTAGACCACGGCGAGGACGCCGAGCCACAGGACGAGGGCGCCGGTGTCGGACTTGGTGACGGCACGGTCGATGACCACACCGATCAGGACCGGGACCAGCGCCTCGCCCAGCTGATGCCCGGAGCCGAGGAGCGAGCCGAGGGCGACGTCCCGCCGTTGCCCTCTTACCGATTCCCGCAGGACGTCCCGCCCCGACGGAGTTGAAGGACTCACCCGTATCCCTCCGGGACTAGGACGCAGAAAAGTTAGGTGAGGCTACCTTAAGTTAATCGGTATTGCCCGGTGAGGGGGCGTGGAGTCGACGGCGGCCGTGCGGGTGGGACGACACATGGATCCGTGCCGTCCCACCCGGCCGTCGAGGGCGTCCTCAGCCGGTTCGCGCGGTGAGGTCGTCCGCCAGGTCGGCCGTGCGGTGGGCGAGCAGGGAGTCGAGGATCTCCCCGGACCGGACCGCCGTGGTGGACAGCAGGGTCGAGGTCAGTCCGTGCGTGTGCTCGGTCGCGCCCTGCAGATAGATGCCCGCCGTGACGTCGGGCGTGAGCTCGACACGGTGATCGCGGCCGACGCGCACGGCGTCCTTGTCGTCCCGCAGGCAGAGTTTCGCGGTCCTGCCCAGGAGGGTGTCGAGATCCCTGGGGCGGTAGCCGGTCGCGTGGACGAGCAGGTCCGCGGAGATCACCTCCCGTTCCCCGGTGGGGAGATACTCGACGGTGACCTCAAGGTGGTCGTCGAGACTGCGCACGTCCCGGATGCGGGACACGTTCCGCAGGCGCAGCCGCTCACGGCCCTGCACCTTCTCGCGGTACATCGTCGCGTACAGCGACTCGATGAGATCCATGTCGACCACCGAGTAGTTGGTGCTGCGGTGGTAGTCGACCAGGGACTGCTTCACCTCCGGTTTGGAGCGGAAGTAGACGTCCACCGCCTCCGGGTCGAAGATCCGGTTGGCGAACGGGCTGTCGTCGGCGGGCGTGTACCCGTACTTGGCGAAGATCGCGCAGATCTCCGACTCGGGGAAGGACTGGTGCAGATAGTCCACGGCCTCGGCCGCGCTCTGGCCCGCGCCGAGCACCAGGACGCGGCCCACCGGGGTACCGGACTCGTTCAACTCGCGTACCCGCGGAACGAGTTGGCTGTTGTGCCAGATGCGGTCGGACAGGGCGGTGTCCGGTGGCAGGTGCGGCTCCAGACCGACGGCCACCGAGATGTTCCGGGCCCTGCGGGTGATGGTCCGCTCGGGGGCGCCGGGCACGCGGCTGACCACATCAAGCCAGCGGACCTCCCCGTCGGGTCCGGCCACCGGGTCGACCGACACGACCTCGTCGGAGTAGTCGACGAGGTGGGCGACCCGGGCGGCGGCCCACTCGAAGTACTCGTGGAACTCGATCCGCAACGGGAACAGCGTCTTCGCGTTGAGGAAGTCGACCATCCTGCCCCGCTCCCGCAGGAAACACAGGAAGCTGAAGTCGCTGGTCGGGTTGCGCATGGTGACCAGGTCCTTGAGAAAGGACACCTGCATCGTGGCGTCTTCGATGAGCATTCCCCGGTGCCAGCCGAACGACGGCTGGCGCTCCAGGAATCCCGCGCGGATCCGGTGCTCCGGAGCGACTTGGGCGTTGTGTTCCTCAACCGCAATGGCCAGTGCGAGATTTGACGGCCCGAAACCTATACCGAGCACGTCAAGGATGGCGTCCGGCTCGTCATGCAGTGCGTTCACCGCAACTTTCCTTCCCCTAGGCGCCACTGATGTTAAATAAGGTTAGCCTTACCTTGCAATGGTGTGTCCTAGGAGAGGATCGACGATGCGGGTCGTCATGTTCGGCCATCAGACATTGGGGCGCCGCACGCTCCAGGCTCTGCTGGACTCCGGCCACGAGGTGGTCACGGCCGTGGCCCACCCGAAGAGCGACCACGTATACGAGAAAATCTGGGACGGCTCCGTGGCGGCCGACTGTTTCCGCACCGTGGGCGGCCACCTGACGGCACGTCCGTGAACGGGGCCGTCGTGGCCGAATCGGCCACCTCCCTCGATGCCGCGTCTTCCGAGGTCACGTCCTCCGCGGCCGATCTCACCGATCGCCTCGCGGCGCTGGAACCCCTGCGCGGACACACGGTCGTCGTCAAGTACGGCGGCCACGCGATGACCGACGACACGCTCCGGCGGGCCTTCGCACAGGACGTCCTCACCCTGCGGCGGGCCGGTGTCAGACCGGTCGTCGTGCACGGCGGCGGTCCGCAGATCGGCGCCCACCTGGACCGGCTCGGCCTCAAGTCGTCCTTCCTGAACGGGCTCAGGGTCACCACTCCGGAGACCATGGAGGTCGTCCGCATGGTGCTGTCCGGCAAGGTCCAGAAGGAACTCGTCGGCCTGCTGAACGAGGACGGCCCGTACGCCGTCGGCCTCAGCGGCGAGGACGGGCGCACCCTCACCGCCGTCAAGCGGTATGCCGAAGTGGCCGGTGAGCCCGTCGACATCGGGCTCGTCGGGGACGTGGCACGGGTGAACACCGCGGTCGTACGCATCCTGCTCGACAGCGGTCACATCCCGGTGGTCTCCTCCGTCGGCCGGGGCGAGGACGGGCAGGTCTACAACGTCAACGCCGATACGGCGGCCGGGGCGTTGGCGGCGGCCCTGGGGACGCGGATCCTGGTCGTCCTCACCGATGTTCCCGGGCTGTACGCCGACTGGCCCGAGAGCGACCAAATCGTCGACCGGATCGGCGCGGGTGAGCTGGAGCGGCTGCTGCCGGGGCTGAACGGCGGCATGGGACCCAAGATGGAGGCCTGTCTGAGGGCCGTCAGGGGCGGGGTCGGAGCGGCCCGGGTGCTCGACGGGCGTGCGCCGCACGCGCTGCTCGACGGGCTGGCCGGTGTCGTCGGAACGGGGACGACGATCCTGCCCTGAAGCTCCGCAGGGAGCGGGGCTGTTCGGCTGCGGGTGTGTGGGGCCGGCCACGCCCCGCGGCGGAGCCGCACATCGGCACAGCCCCGCGCCCCTAACGGGCCCGGGCTCCATGGTGGCGCCCTATCGGGATCACCAGCGGGGTGCCGCTGACCGGGTCCGTCGTGATCTGGCAGGTCAGGTCGAAGACGTCCTCGACGGTGGCGGCGGTGATGACCTCCGCGGGACTGCCTTCGGCGACGATCCGTCCGGACTTCATCGCGACGACGTGATCGGCGTACCGGCAGGCCTGGTTGAGGTCGTGGAGCACCATGACGACCGTGCGGTTCTCGCGCCGGTTGAGGTCGGTGATCAGGTCCAGTACGTCGATCTGATGGGCCAGGTCCAGATACGTCGTCGGCTCGTCGAGCAGCAGTACGGGGGTGCCCTGGGCGACCGCCATGGCGATCCAGGCACGCTGGCGCTGGCCGCCGGACAACTCGTCGACGGGCCGGTCCGCGAGGTCCGTCATGCCGGTGGCGTCCAGGGCTCGGCGCACGGCCTGCTCATCGGCCTTCGACCACTGCCGCCACCAGGTCTGATGTGGTGAACGGCCGCGGTTGACCAGGTCGATGACGGTCAGCCCCTCCGGCGCGAGCGGACTCTGCGGCAGGATGCCGAGGCGCTGGGCCAGCTCCCTGCTCGGTATCGACCGGATGGCCCGGCCGTCGAGGTGGACGGCTCCCTCTTTGGGCGCCAGCAGCCGGGCGAGGGCGCGCAACAGGGTGGACTTGCCGCACGCGTTGGCGCCGACGATGGCCGTGATCCGGCCCGGTGGTACGGCCAGGTCGAGGCCGTCCACGACGAGCCGGTTGTCGTAGGCCAGCCGCAGACCGCTCGCGCGCAGGTCCGGGTCGGGGGCCGGCACGCGGCCGGCCGGCCGGGGATCGGCCGGCGTGGGATCAGCCGACATGGGTTCAACCTCCTGAACCCGCGCGGTTGGCGCGGGCGAGCAGCCAGAGCAGGACCGGTGCGCCGAGCACTCCGGTGACGATTCCGACCGGCAGTTCCGTGCCGGGGACGAGCGTACGGGCGACGAGGTCGCCGCCGAGGACCACCAGCGCCCCGGTCAGTCCCGAGGCGACGGTCGGCGGCCAGGCCGTACGGGCCAGCCGCTGGGCGATCTGCGGCGCGGCGAGCGCCACGAACGCGACGGGACCCGCGGAGGCGGTGGCGAACGCGATCAGTCCGACACCGGCGAGCAGGATGGCGAGACGGACGGGCTGTACGCGCGTACCGAGGCCGGTGGCCACGTCGTCGCCGAGCTGGAGGGTGCGCAGCAGCCGGCCGAGCAGCAGTGCCGTCGGCAGCAGCACCGCCAGCGCGACGGCGAGCGGGCCGACCTGGTCCCACGTACGGCCGTTGAGGTTGCCGACCAGCCAGCCGAGGGCGGCCTGTGCCTGGAAACGTCCGCCCTTGGCCACCAGGTAGTCGGTGGCGCTCGTGCAGATCCAGGCCACGCCGATGCCGACCAGGATGATGCGGTATCCGGTGGTGCCGCGCCGCCAGGCCAGCGCGTAGACGATCAGGGCCGTGGCCAGGGCGCCGAACAGTCCGAGGGCCTGGGTGCCGAGGCCGCCGTCCCAGCCCAGCACGATGCCCGCGACCACGGCGGTGCCCGCGCCCTGGGTGAGGCCGATCATGTCGGGGCTGGCCAGCGGATTGCGGGTCATGGTCTGGAACAGGGCGCCGGAGACACCGAAGGCGATCCCGGCCAACAGTCCGACCAGGGCGCGCGGCAGCCGCAGTTCCCGCACCACGAGGACGGTTCCGGGGTCGCCGGAGCCCACCAGGGCTCGTACGACGTCGGTGAAGCCGATCGGATAGTCGCCGGTCGTCAGGCCCCAGCAGAACAGCAGGAAGGTGGCGGCGGTCAGCACCGCGCACAGGGCCACCAGCCGGGGGCGGAAGACACCGGAGACGGGCGGCAGGGTCAGCCGGTAGGTGCGGAAGCGGGGGCCACCGGGCGAATCGTCGGGAACCGGGCGGGATTTGAGCGCCTGCTTCGGGTTCGGCACGTTCACACCTCCGCCAGATTGCGTCTGCGGACCATGGCGATGAAGAACGGGCCGCCGATGAAGGCGACCAGTACGCCCGCCTGGATCTCGGTGGGCCGTGCCACCAGGCGTCCGAGGATGTCGGCGGTGAGCAGCAGGCTGGGGGCGAGCATCGCGGACAGCGGCAGCAGCCAGCGCTGGTCGGGGCCGATGCCCGCCGACTGGGCGAGCACACGCGCGACATGGGGGACCACCAGGCCGATGAAGACGACCGGGCCGATGACCGCGACCGAGGCCCCCGTCAGCAAGGTGACCGCTGCGACGCCCGCGAGCCGGACCAGGCCGAGGCGCCGGCCGAGCGAGGCCGCGACGTCGTCGCCGAGGGCGAGGCTGTTGAGGGCCGGAGCGCAGGCGAGCGCCAGCACCGCGCCGATGACGAGGAAGGGCAGGACCCGCCACACCATGCCGTTGTCCGCGTCCGCGAGCGAACCCGCGGACCAGAAGCGGAACTTGTTGAGCGCGTCCACGTCGGTGAGCACGATGGCCTGGGTGAACGACCACAGCATCGAGGTGACGGCGATTCCCGCGAGCGCCAGTTTCACCGGGGTCATCCCGGACCGCCCGAGACCGCCCAGCAGATAGACGGCCACCGTGGCGATCAGCGCTCCCGCGAACGCGAACCACACATACCCGTACAGCGAGTTGATCCCGAGCACGCCGACGGCCAGCACGATGGCGAAGGAGGCGCCGGCGCTGACCCCGAGCACCCCGGGGTCGGCGAGTGGGTTGCGGGTCAGGGCCTGCATCAGTGCACCGGCCAGGCCGAGAGCCGCGCCCGCCGCGAGCGCGAGGGCGGTACGCGGGACGCGCGCGGTCCAGACGACGTTGTCCACGAAACGGCTCGGAGCGTCGCCGAACAGGGCCCGGATCACCTGGTCCGGCGGGATGTTGGCCGCGCCGAGCGCGAGCGACAGCAGGCAGAGGACGGCCAGGACGACACCCAGCAGCGCCACGAGAAGGGCAGGGCGCGCTCTCTTGCCTGTCACCTTGCTGTCTTCTCCAACGGCCGACTCCCTTGGGTGGGGCGGGCCCGAATCGTAGAGGGAGCGCCCCCGCCGTGCGGAGACGGGAAGTTCCGCACGGCGGTGGCGTCCGGCCGGCCCTCGGGACCGTGCTGGGGCCGGGGTATCAGGGGCGGGTGGTGAGGTAGCCGCCCATGGAGGTGAAGTACTGCGTCGCGGGCAGCTCGCGGCCGTCCTCGGTCCGTACGCGAGTGATGGCCAGGCCGTGGTTGCGGCCGGTGCGGGCGTCGGCTCCGGCGACGATCACCACGCCCTCGCCCTCGCGGTAGAAGATGCGGCCGGGCGTACCGCCGTAGCGGCCCTGGGACACCACGGCGGCGAGGACCTCGATGCGCTTGCCCTTGTGGAAGGTGAAGGCGCTGGGGTACGGCTCGGACTGGGCGCGGACCAGGCGCTCCAGGTCTTCGGCCGGCCAGGCCCAGTCGATGCGGATGTCCTCGGCGGCCCGCTTGTGGAAGAAGCTGGCCTGGGACCGGTCCTGCTTGGTGAACTCCGTCTGCCCGGCGGCGATGAGGTCGAGCGCGCCGACGGTGACCGGGGCGATGAGGTCGACGGTCTTGTGGAAGAGGTCGGTGGCGGTGTCCGTCGGTCCGACCGGAACGGCCTCCTGGCGGACGATGTCACCCGCGTCGAGTTCGTCGTTCATCATGTGCGCGGTGACGCCCACTTCGGGCTCGCCGTTGATCAGGGCCCAGATCAGCGGGGAGAAGCCGGCGTACTTCGGCAGCAGCGAGTCGTGGACGTTCAGTGTGCCGTGGCGCGGCAGGTCGAAGATGCGCGGAGGGATCCAGGTCCGCCAGTTGTTGGCCACAAGGATGTCCGGGTCGGCCGCCTTGAGGCGCTCGAACAGCTCGTCGTCGTCGGGGCGGTTGCGGATCAGCACCGGGACGCCGTGCTCCTCGGCGAGGTCGGCGACGGAGTCGCTCCAGATTTTCTCGTACGCGTGCTCGCTCTTGGGGTGGGTCACGACCAGCACCACGTCGTGTTCGGAGTCCAGGAGGGCTTGCAGGGTGCGGTGCCCCCAGGTCTGGTAACCGAACATGACGACCCGCATGGGGTTCCTCCTCGAAGGCAGGGGATGGACCGGGGTCAGTAAAGCAAGGCTTACCTTAGTATGCAACGGGGGTGCGTACTGCCCCAGTTGGCGACCGCCGGTGCCGGATTGCCCGGTTCGTCCGGTCGACAGCCTTATGAGATTAGCTTAGGCTAACCTAAATTCCCGGTGGGCTCGGCCCGTTGGCATGCCCGCCTTTCGCACCTCGTACCTTCCCCCCCGCCTGACAGGCGACTGCCCCGCACGATGGGAGTGACATGTCACAGGTTCTTCCTGATGACGCACCACTGGTCCACGACCTCATTGGCATCGGTTTCGGACCGTCCAATGTGGCCATGGCGATCGCACTCGGCGAGCACAACGCCCGAGCCGGCGAGCAGGAGGCGATCACCGCTCACTTCTTCGAGCAGCAGCCGTGCTTCGGCTGGCACCGGGGCATGCTGATCGACGACGCGACCATGCAGGTGTCCTTCCTCAAGGACCTGGTGACGCTGCGGAACCCGGCCAGTGAGTTCAGCTTCCTCTGCTACCTGAAGAGCAAGGGCCGGCTGATCGACTTCATCAACCACAAGAACCTCTTCCCGCTGCGGGTCGAGTTCCACGACTACCTGGAATGGGCCGCGGCCCAGGTCGAGGACGCGGTCTCCTACGGCCACGAGGTCGTCGGCGTCGCGCCCGTCGTCCGTGACGGAGTCGTGGAGCACCTGGAGGTGACGGTCCGGTCGGCGGAGGGTCTCGCGGTCCACCGGGCCCGCAACCTGGTCCTCGGCACAGGGATGCGTCCGCTCATGCCGGAGGGTGTCGAGACGGGCGACCGGGTCTGGCACAACTCCGAACTGCTGGCGAAGGTCGACCAATTGGAGGGCACCTCGCCCTCCCGGTTCATCGTCGTGGGCGCCGGTCAGAGCGCCGCCGAGAACGTCGCCTACCTGCACCGCCGCTTCCCCGAGGCCGAGGTCTGCGCGGTCTTCTCCCGCTACGGCTACAGCCCCGCCGACGACAGCAGCTTCGCCAACCGGATCTTCGATCCCGCGGCGGTCGACGAGTACTTCGCGGCGCCCGAGAACGTCAAGCGGCGCCTGATGGACTACCACGGCAACACCAACTACTCGGTGGTGGACATAGACCTGATCGAGGACCTGTACCGGCAGACGTACCAGGAGAAGGTCCTCGGCACCGAGCGGCTGCGCTTCCTCAACGTGTCCCGGCTGACCGACGTCAAGGAGACCCAGGACACGGCCCGTGCCACCGTGACGTCCCTCGTCACCGGCGAGGAGACCGTCCTGGACGCGGACGTCGTGGTCTTCGCCACCGGCTACAGCCCCGCCGACCCCCTCGGACTCCTCGGCGAGGTCGCGGACCACTGCCTGCGCGACGACGAGGGCCGCGTCCGCGTCGAGCGCGACTACCGCATCGTGACGGACCCCGAACTGCGCTGCGGCATCTACCTCCAGGGCGGTACGGAGCACACGCACGGCATCACGTCGTCCCTGCTGTCCAACACCGCGACCAGGGTCGGGGAGATCCTGGACTCGCTCCTCGCCCGGGGAGTGAAGTCCCCCTCGGACGAGGCCCGGACGGTCGCCGCGTGAAACGCCCAGGCCATGCTTCTCCGGTGGATCAATAGGGATAACGTACTTCGCCATGGGCACGACTGCGGTTGAGCGCCCCGCGCCCAGGGGCACAGACGCCCGCCGGCGGCGGGTGGTGGGTTTGGGCATGCTGGTGGTGGTCCTCGTGGCCGCGGGGGTGGTGTCGTTGGCTGTCGGTGCGCGCGCGTTGACCCCCGCCGAGGTGTGGCACGGGCTGTTCGCGGCGCCCGACTCCGACCAGCGGCTCACCGAGATCAGGCTCATCGTGCGGACCGTGCGGGTGCCCCGGACGGTGCTCGCGATCGTGGCGGGCATCGCGCTGGGGGTCGGCGGAGCGCTGATCCAGGGGTACACGCGCAACCCCATCGCGGACACGGGCCTGTTGGGCGTGAACGCCGGTGCCTCGTTCGCCGTGGTGTCGGTGATCGCCGTGTTCGGGCTCTCCAACCCGTTCCAGTACGTCTGGTTCGCGTTCCTGGGAGCGGCGGTCGCCGGCGTCGTCGTGTTCGGCCTCGCGAGCATCGGCCGGGGCGCCGGCAATCCCCTGACGCTCGCGCTGGCCGGGCAGGGGATCACGGTGTTCCTCGCGGCGATGACCACCGCGGTCGCGCTGACGGACCTGGCGTCGCTGAACGCGCTGCGGTTCTGGAACGCGGGCTCCGTGGCCGGCGTCGGATTCGACGTCATCTGGCCGGTGACCGCGTTCATCGCGGTCGGGCTGGTGCTGGCCCTGGCCATGCTGCCCTCCCTCAACCTGCTCAACCTGGGCGACGACGTGGCGCGGGGCCTGGGAGTGAACATCGCGCTGAGCCGGACCGTCGGCATCGTCGCCATCACCCTGCTCGCGGGCGCGGCGACGGCGGCGTGCGGCCCCATCGCGTTCCTCGGGCTCATGGTGGCCCACGTGGCCCGGTACCTGACCGGTCCTGACTACCGCTGGCTGGTGCCGTACGCGGGACTGCTCGGCGCCATCGTCCTGCTGGTCTGCGACATCGTGGGGCGACTGGTGGTGCGGCCGGGCGAGTTGGACGCGGGTGTCCTCGTCGCCCTCCTGGGCGCTCCGTTCTTCGCGGTCCTGGTGTGGCGCGGAAAGTTCAAGAACGCATGAACGGGCCTGATGTGAAGAAGCCTGACGTGAAGCCAGACGTGAATCCATCGGTGGCGCCGGGTGTGCGGCTCGGCCAGGTCTCGTTCGTATGGCGGCCGTTGATCGTGTTCGTCACGCTGCTGCTGGCGGCGGCGACCTTCCTGGTGTTCTGCGTGTCCATTGGCGTGGGGGACTTCCCCATCGGCCTGAACCGGGTGATCGCCACGATCCTCGGCCGGGGCGAACGGGTCGACGAGTTCGTGGTCATGGACCTGCGGATGCCGCGCGCCCTGGCCGGGCTCGTCGTGGGCATCGCCCTCGGGGTGTCCGGCGCGATCACGCAGTCCATCGCGCGCAATCCGCTGGCCAGCCCGGACATTCTGGGGGTCACCGGGGGCGCCAGCGCGGTCTCGGTGTTCCTGGTGACGGTGTCGGGCGGGACCGCGACGGCGATCGTCAGCTCCGTGGGCCTGTCCGCGGCGGCGCTCCTGGGCGGGCTCGGCACGGGTCTGCTGGTGTACTTCCTGGCGTGGCGGCGCGGGGTCGACGGCTTCCGGCTCATCCTCATCGGCATCTCGGTGAGCGCGGTGATGGAGGCGATCACGACCTGGCTGTTGGTCACCGCCGACATCCGGGATGTGGCCAAGGCCCAGGCGTGGCTGGTCGGTTCGCTGGACAACCGGTCGTGGGGCGAGGTCCGGATCGCGCTCTGGTGCACGCTCGTCCTCCTGGTCGTCGTGGCGAGCGTCGCGTTCCAGTTCAAGCCGATGCACTTCGGCGACGAGATCGCCGCGGGCCTCGGCGTCCGGTACTCGATGGTGCGGGCCGTCCTGCTGCTGTGCGCGGTACTGCTGGCCGCCGCGGCGGTGAGCGCGGCGGGCCCGGTGCCCTTCGTCGCGCTGGTGGCGCCGCAGGTGGCGATGCGGCTGGCGAGATGTCCGACGCCGCCGATGGTGGCCTCGGGGCTGGTCGGGGCGCTGCTCCTGATCGGTGCGGACCTGGTGGCACGTACGGCACTGCCCATCAGTCTCCCGGTCGGTGTGGTGACCGCCGCGATCGGCGGCCCCTTCCTCGTCTATCTCCTGGTGCGGGCGAATCTCAGATAACTGGTACAAAGAGTTAGGCAGACCTAAGTAGGCAGAGGGGGATTCGTGGCCGCGCAGCACATCGCCGAGGTCGAGGCCGGGGTCGGTGACACCTCGCGGCTGGCAGCAAAGGGCGTCACGGTCGGGTACGGCGGCCGGATCGTCATCGACGAGCTCGACGTGGCCATACCCCCAGGGGTGATCACCACGGTCATCGGCCCCAACGGCTGTGGGAAGTCGACCCTGTTGAGGACCCTGTCGCGACTGCTCAAGCCGACCAGCGGGACGGTCGTGCTCGACGGCGACGACATCGTCAAGCTCAGGACCAGGGACGTGGCCAAGAAGCTCGGGCTGCTGCCCCAGGCGCCGGTCGCGCCCGAGGGGCTGACGGTGTCCGACCTGGTCGCCAGGGGCCGCCATCCGCACCAGAGTTGGCTGCGGCAGTGGTCCTCGGACGACGTCGCCGTCGTGGAGCGCGCGCTGGCCATGACCGGGGTGTCCGACCTCGCCGACCGTCCGGTCGACTCGCTGTCCGGCGGACAGCGGCAGCGCGTCTGGATCTCGATGACCCTGGCCCAGGGCACCGACCTGCTGCTGCTCGACGAGCCGACCACGTACCTGGACCTGGCGCACGCGATCGACGTGCTCGACCTGGTGGACGACCTGCACGAGTCGGGGTGCACCGTGGTCATGGTGCTGCACGACCTCAACCTCGCCACGCGCTACAGCGACAACCTCGTCGTGATGAGGGAGGGGGCGATCCTGGCGCAGGGGCATCCGCGTGACGTGATCACCGCCGAACTGCTCCATGAGGCGTTCGGACTGCGCGCCAAGGTGATCGACGATCCGGTCGGCGACCGGCCGCTCATCGTGCCGATAGGCCGCGCTCACGTCCAACTCGACTAGATCCGCATAAAGATGATGAAGTTAGGCTAGGCTAACCTCACTTCGCCAGGATAAGGTTTGCCTGCCCTAAGACAGGGTGCAGCGGACGGCGCTAAAGCAAGGGATCTGGGATGTTCCTCCTTCGAACGACGCGTATGAAGCCCTGGCGGCGGTTGGCGGCGACGGTTTCCGCGGCGGCGCTCGGCGTCGGTCTTCTCGCGGGATGTGGTTCCGACTCGAAGGACGAGTCCGACGACAGCGCCCCGGCTGCCAAGTCCGGCGCGTTCCCGGTCACCGTGGAGCACGCGTTCGGATCCACGAAGGTCGCCGAGGCCCCCAAGCGCGTGGTCACCGTCGGCTACACGGACGACCAGAGCGTCCTGGCGTTCGGCATCAAGCCGGTCGGCATGGTCGACCAGTACCCGAACCCGGCGGGCCAGAGCCCCGACATCAACACCCAGTGGCCCTGGGTGAAGGACAAGTGGGGCGACACGAAGCCCGAGGTCATCATGAAGAACGGTGACGCCGGCCCCAACTACGAGAAGATCGCGGCCCTGCGGCCGGACCTGATCATCGCGGTCTACTCCGAGGTCGACAAGGCCGCCTACGACAAGCTCTCCCAGATCGCCCCGACGGTGGGCCGTACCAAGGCCGAGAAGGAGCCGTTCAGCGCTCCGTGGCAGGACAACGCGCTGCAGATCGCCAAGGCGCTCGGCAAGGCCGACGAGGGCGAGAAGATGGTGGCGGCTATCCAGGCCCAGCTCGACACCGCCAAGAAGGAACACCCGGAGTTCGCCGACCAGAAGGCCGTCGCGCTGTCCTGGTACAAGGACGCGGTCAACCCCTTCACCTCCACCGACGTGCGCGGACAGCTGCTGACGGGCATCGGCTACAAGTACCAGACCGAGATCGACAAGGTCGCGGACGGCAGCTTCTCCGTCGCGCTGTCCCCCGAGCGCATCGACCTGGTCGACGTCGACCGCATCTTCGTCATCAACGACAAGGCGGACACGGCCGCCCTCAAGAAGTTCAAGCTGTTCACCAACCTGGACGCCGTGAAGAACGGCAAGGTCACGTACCTGCTGGACAGTGAGGGTCCGGCGATCGGCGCGGCCATCTCCCAGGGCACCCTGCTGTCCATGCCGTACGCGGTCGACGAGCTCGTCAAGTCGGCGGCCGGCTAAGGATGTCGATGGTCAACGGATCCCGTCCCCGACCCGATCTGGTTGTGGTGTGAGCACTACCGACACACGCGTCGCCCCGGCAACTCTGCGTACGGCGACCGGGGGTGAAGCCTCCCGCTGGGTCGCGGCACACTGCCGCGAGGTGCCGTGGCTGACCCTCTCCACCGTGCTCACCACGGTGGTGGGGGCGGCGCTCCAGGTACTCCCGGTGCTCCTGCTCGGCCGGGTGGTCGACGGGGTGGTCGGGGGCGAGTCCCGCTCGATCCTGGTCAGGATCGGGGTGTTGATGGTGGCCGCCGCGGTGTTCGGCGCGGTGGCCACCGCGGTCTCGACGTATCTGATCGGGCGGCTGGGCGCGGATCTGCTCGCGCGGCTGCGCGAAGGGGCCGTCCGGGCGGTGCTCGGGATGCCGAGCGAACGGATCGAGCAGGTCGGCCGGGGAGACGTACTGTCCCGGGTCGGCGACGACGTCGCCGTGATCTCCAAGGGCATCCGGACGGCCATCCCCACGGTGTTCTCGGCGGGAGTGCTGGTCGCCATCGCCACGGTCGGCATGTTCGGCCTCGACTGGCGGCTCGGCCTGGCGGGCGCCGGCGCACTGCCCGCGTACGCGCTGGCCCTGCGCTGGTATCTCCCGCGGTCCGCCCCGCTCTACCGGAAGCAGCGGGTGGCCCAGGCCGACCGCGCGCAGGCGTTGATCAGTGGCCTGAACGGGATCGACACGGTCCGGGCGTACCGCCTGGAGGGTGCCGTCCGCGAGAAGGTCACCAGCGAGTCGTGGCGGGTGCGCGAACTCGGCATCGAGGTGTTCCGGTTCTTCGGCCGGTTCGTCGGCAGGGAGAACCGCGCCGAGTTCATCGGCCTCGTCCTGATCCTCGTGGTCGGGTACGCCCTGTTGGAGGCCGATGCCGCCACCCTGGGCGAGGTGTCGGCGGCCCCGCTGATGTTCCACCGGCTGTTCACCCCGTTGGGCGCCATCATGTTCACCTTCGACGAGGCGCAGAAGTCGGGCGCGAGTCTGACCCGGCTGGTCGGGGTGCTGGGGGAGGACGCGGAGGACCGGCTGGTGGGCGACGAGGCCGTCACGCCCGCGGACGCCGTGTCCTACCAAGTGACGGTGGAGGGGCTGACGTTCAGCTATCCCGACACCGAGGAACCGGTCCTGAGGGATGTCGGTCTGACGATCCCGGCCGGTGGTTCGCTCGCGCTGGTGGGGGCCACGGGCGCGGGCAAGTCGACCCTGGCCGCGCTCATCGCCGGCATAGGGACCCCGCAGGCCGGGTCGGTGCGCGTCGGCTCGACCGACCTCGCCGGTCTGGACGAGGCCGGGGCGCGGGCCCTGGTGAGCATCCTGACGCAGGAGACACATGTGTTCTCCGGTCCGCTCGCCGACGACCTGCGGCTGGCCGCGCCGGAGGCGACCGACGCCGAGCTGATGGACGCGTTGCGCACGGTCGGCGCCGGCGGCTGGGGCGACGCGCTGCCAGAAGGGCTGAACACCCTGGTCGGCGAGGGCGGCGAGCGCCTGGACGTCACCAAGGTCGCCCAGATCGCCCTGGCCCGCCTGGTGTTGGGCCGCGCGCCGGTGGTCGTGCTCGACGAGTCGACCGCGGAGGCGGGCAGTGAGGGCGCCGCAGAGCTGGAGCGGGCCGTGCTGGCCGCGTGCGCGGGCCGGACCACGCTGTTCGTGGCGCACCGGCTGACCCAGGCGATGGCGGCGGACCGCATCGCCGTGCTGGACGCGGGACGCGTCGTTGAGCAGGGAACTCACGAGGAGTTGGTGGCTCTGGGCGGCCGCTACGCACGACTGTGGCGGGCCTGGCGCGAAGGCAGTTAGGTAAACCTAATTTAGGTTAGGCTAACTTTCATTACCTGGAAGGGACGCTGAGTCTTCGATGATGGAACCGAGTGCTCGTCTCGTACTGCTTTCTCCCACACGCCTTGCCGACGTACGCAGGCGGACCGGCGACTTCTCCGACCGGACCATCGTCGAGGCGTGCGCCATCGGCCTGTCGTACTGGGCCACGGGTCAGAGCCCCGACGGCATCGACCTCACCCCCGGCACGCTGTTCGCCGACGTGCTCGCGTGGGTCGACAACGGCGGGGACGCCCCCGGCGGTGGGGAGAGCGGCGCTTGGGAGGCCGGCAGGGACGGCTGGAGCATCGCCGTCCCGGCGGGCACCATGCAGACCGACGCGCAGCTCGCGCTCGACGACCTGGCCGACTTCCCGGACCGGCCCATCGGCACCATCGGCCCGTCCGGCGTGGCGGCGCGGATCGAGGCCCTGGCCGAGTGGAACGACACCGAGGCCGACCGGGTCCGCCCGACCATGGTGGAGATGTTCCGCGAGCAGGCGCGTACCAGGCCGGACGCCGTTGCCATCGTCGACGAGCACCGCTCCCTGACGTACCGTCAGGCAGCTGAGCTGTCCAGCCAGTTGGCGCACCACCTGATCGAGCGCGGACTCACCGCCGAACAGGTCGTCGGCATCTCGCTGGGCCGCTCCGCCGACATGGTGATCGGGCTGCTCGGTGTGCTCCAGGCCGGGTGCGCGTTCGTCCCGCTCGATCCGCAGTGGCCCGCCGCACGCCGGGCCGTCGTCATCGAGGACGCCCGGGTCGTGCTGCAGCTCAACGACTCCGGCGAGCAGGCCCCGGGCGAACCCGACGCCGTGCCCGTCGACCTCGGTGACTGGAAGTTCGGCGCCTATCCCACCGACGGGACCGGGATCGCCGTCCAAGGCGACGCCCTGGCGTACGTGATCTTCACGTCCGGTTCGACCGGGCGGCCCAAGGGCGCGATGATCCGTCACGAAGCCATCAGCGAGCGCCTGTTGTGGCAGGTCGACGAGATCCTCGGCTTCGGCCACGACGACGCGTCGCTGTTCAAGGCGCCGCTGTCCTTCGACATCTCCATCAACGAGATCTTCCTGCCGCTGGTCAGCGGCGGCCGGCTGGTGGTCCTGCGGCCGGGCGGCGAACGCGACCCGCACCACCTGCTCGGCGTCATCGCCGAACACCGCGTCACCTTCACCTACTTGGTGTCGTCCATGCTCGACGTACTCCTTGAGATCGCCGGCGACTCCGGAGACCTGGACAGCCTGCGGCACGTGTGGTGCGGCGGCGAGGTGCTGACCCCGGAGCTGTACGAGCGGTTCCGCACCCGGCTCGACATCCCCATGTACCACGGCTACGGCCCGGCCGAGACGACGATCGGCGTCTCGCACGTCATCTACCGGGGCGAGGCGGAACGCCTGTCGACGTCCATCGGCAAGGCCAACCCCAACACCCAGTTGTACGTGCTGGACGACGAACTGCGCCCGGTCCCGGTCGGAGTCGGCGGCGAACTGTACGTGGGCGGGTTCCTCCTGGGACGCGGCTACGTCAACGCGCCCGGCCTGACGGCCTCCCGGTTCGTCGCGAACCCCTTCGCCGCGGACGGGTCCCGGCTGTACCGGACCGGTGACCTCGCGAGGTTCGCCCCGGACGGTTCGCTGGACTTCCTCGGCCGGGCCGACAACCAGATCAAGATCCGCGGTATGCGGCTGGAGATCGAGGACGTCGAGGTCGGTCTCGCCGAACACCCCGGCGTACGGCACACCTGCGTCGTCGCGAAGAAGAACGCGGCGGGCGGCACCTACCTCGTGGGGTACGTGATCCCGGCCGCCGGGAGCGAGACCCTGCGCGCGGACGAGGTCAAGGCGTGGGCCACCGAGCACATGGTCGAGTACATGGTGCCCGCCCATGTCGTCGTGATGAAGGAGTTCCTGCTCACCGCGAACGGCAAGCTCGACCGGAACGCGTTGCCCGAACCCGCCGTCGGGACGGGCTCGATCGTCCCGCCCACCACCGAGAACGAGCGCGCGGTGTGCGCGGCGATCGCGGCGCTGCTGCAGCTGGACGAGGTCGGGGTCGACCAGGACTTCTTCCAGCTCGGCGGCGACAGCATCCTGGCGATCTCGCTGCTCAGCGCGCTGCGCGACGCCGGTCTCTACGTCACGACACGGCAGATCTTCACCCACACCCTGGTGGGGGCACTGGCGGCGGTGGCGAGCCGTGAGGACGTCTCCACCGTGGACCACGGGGATGTCGCGACCGGTGCAGTCGTGGGATCGCCCATCGTGCAGTGGCTCGGCGAGACCACGGACGCGATCGACGGCTTCGTCCAGTCGGTGGTGCTGAACACCCCGGCGGACCTGACCGGCGACGCTCTCGACGAGATCCTCGCCGCCGTGGTCGGCCGGCACGACATGCTGCGCGCCGTGCTGGTGCACGGCGAGCGCTGGAGCTTCGAGATACCGGAGGCGGGCCAGGCCGCCCCGGGATGGCAGGAGAGCGACCGGCCGCTCGACGAGTGCGTCTCCCTCGCCACCGACGGACTGGACCCGGCGAACGGCGCGATGCTGCGTGCCGTCTGGCGCCGCGAGGCCCGCCAACTCGTCCTGGTCGCCCACCACGTGGTGATCGACGGTGTGTCCTGGCGTGTCCTGATGGAGGACCTGGCCACGGCATGGCGGCAGTTCTCCTCGGGCACGCCGATCGACCTGCCCCCGGTGGGTACGTCCTTCCGGCGCTGGACGCAGCTGCTGGACCGCGCCGCCTTCGACGCGGACAGCGCCTACTTCCGGCGCCCCCTGCCGGGAGCGGACGAACCGGTGGGCAGGCGCGCGCTGTCCGAGGCCGACACCGTCGCACGCGAGCGGCTCCGGACCGTCTCGGTCGGCCCCGAGGTCACGGCCGCGCTGCTGGGCGAGATCCCCGCGAAATTCCACGCGGGCGTCAACGACGTACTGCTGACCGCACTCGCCGTCGCCCTCGCCCGCCGTCGCCGCGACCTCGGGCAGGACCAGACGTTCGCGCACATCGAACTCGAAGGCCACGGCCGCGAAGGACAGTTCGTGGCAGGCAGCGCCGGCTTCGAACCCGAACTGTCCCGGACCGTGGGCTGGTTCACCACGCTGTTCCCGGTGACCGTGGACCCCGGCGCGGCGAGCGACCTCACCGCACCCGAGTACCTGGCCGCCGCACTCAAGGCGGTCAAGGAGGACCTCGCCCGGGTGCCGGACAACGGCGTCTCCTACGGCGCCCTGCGCTACCTGGCCCAGAGCGAGTTCGACGCGCCCGCACCCCAGGTGCTGTTCAACTACCTGGGCCGCTTCGACGCGGGCTCCTCCGGCGACTGGCAACTCGCGGGCACCACGGGCCAGTTGGGCGAGAAGCGCGACCCGAGGATGCGCCTGCCGCGCGCCCTGGAGTTCAACGCGATCGCCGAACCCGCCGCCTCGACCGGCGAGTACGAACTGGGCACCACCATCTCCTGGCCCGACGGGATGTTCACCGACGAGGACATCACGACGCTCGGCGAGTACTTCCGGCTGGCCCTGGCTGGACTGGCCGCGCTCGACCAGGGCGGCCACACGCCCAGCGACTTCCCCCTGGTGCCTCTGACACAGGCCGACGTCGACGCCCTGGACGGCCCGGAGCTGCGGGACATCCTGCCGTTGACCCCGCTGCAGGAGGGCCTGTACTTCCACTCGGTCTTCGACGACGACTCCGCGGGCAGCTATGTCGAGCAGCAACTGCTCACGCTGGACGGCGAGGTGGACGCCGACCGGCTCGCCGCGGCGGCCACCCGCCTGCTCGCGCTGTACCCGAACCTGGCCGCACGGTTCGTGGCCCTCACCGACGGCCGCGTGGTCTCCGTACTGGACAGCGGTGTCGAGGCGCCCTTCACCACGCTGGACCGCCCCGGCATCACCGACGACGAGATACGCGACCACGCGGAACGCGACCGCCGCGCCGGGTTCGACCTGGCCACCGGACCGCTCATGCGGTACACGCTCGTCCGCGCGGGCTCCGGCCGCAGCGTCCTGGTGCAGACCGTGCACCACATCATCGCCGACGGCTGGTCGGTGCCGCCGATGCTCCGCGCGCTGCTGGCCGAGTACCACGCGCCGGGGACCGTGTACGCGATCGGCGGCTTCCCCGACTACGTGCGCTGGCTCGCCGGACGCGACGCCGACGAGAGCGACCGGGTCTGGCAGGAGGAGCTCGCCGAGCTGCCCGGCCCCTCCCTCGTCGCCGAGGGACACACCCCCTCCGACCGGTTCGACGACACCGCGGTGGAGCCGACGGACGACATCGACGCGGCCGTCCGGTCCGCCGGGGTGCCGCTGAGCGCGGCCGTGCACAGCGCCTGGGCTGTGACGTTGGGCGGCATCCTGCACGGCAAGGACGTCGTGTTCGGCTCCACGGTGTCCGGGCGCGACGCTGAGGTGCCCGGCATCGAGAACATGGTGGGTCTGTTCATCAACACGATCCCCGTACGCGCCCGTTGGGCCGGAACCACCACGGCGCGCGACCTGCTCACCTCGGTACGGGAACACCAGAGCGCGGTGCTGCCCCACCAGCATGTCTCGCTGGCGAGGATCGGCCGCCAGGCCGGTGCCGGCTCCCTGTTCGACACCCTGGTGGTGTTCGACGTCGCGACCGACGTGGACGCGCTGCGCGGGCCCGACGACGACCTGGTCATCACCGACATCGTGAACGAGGGCGCCCCGCACTACCCGTTGACCCTGGTGGTGGAGCGCGCGCTCGACGGCCGCCCGCGCTTCAACCTGATCTACGACGGCGAACTGCTGCGGGAGGCGAGCGCCCAGGCGATCCTGCGTACGTTCACCCGGACCCTCACCGACCTGCTCACCCGGCCCGACGCCCTGGTCGAGGACCTGGCGCCCGAGGACGGCAGGCGTCCCGCGCGCATCACTCCGACCACCCTGGGCGGACTCTTCGACGCCGCCGCGCGCCGGGACCCGGCCGCCACCGCCGTCACCCAGTGCGGTCTCGACGGCGGCACCAGGTCACTGACATACGGCGAACTGTCGGACGCGAAGGACGAGTTGGCCTCGGTGCTGCGTGCGTCCGGGGTCGGCCCGGGCAAGCGCGTCGCCGTCGCCGTGCCGCGTTCTCTTGAGCAGGTCGTCGCCCTGGTCGCGATCGTCGGCGCGGGCGGTGCGTATGTGCCGCTGGACCTGGCGTACCCGGACGAACGGCTGGAGTACATCCTCGCCGACTCCGCTCCGCAGGTCGTTCTCGTGGACCGCGAGCAGCGGGAACGCTTCACCCAACTGCTGGCCCGGGCGGGCGTGCCGGCCCGCGTGCTCGTACAGGGGGACAAGTCACAGGGGGATCAGCAGGCGCAGGGAGATGGGCAGGCGCCGGGCCCCAACGAGCCCGTTCCGGCGGTCAGTTGGCGCGACCCCGCGTACGTGATCTACACGTCCGGATCGACCGGTCGACCCAAGGGGGTCGTCGTCCCGCACTCCAGTGTGGTGACGCTGCTCGCGAACACCCGGCCCGACATGGGCTTCGGTCCGTCCGACGTGTGGGTCCAGTTCCACTCCTTCTCCTTCGACTTCGCGGTCTGGGAGCTGTGGGGGGCGTTGGCCCATGGCGGTGAGCTCCTTGTCCCGGAGTACGGGCTGACCCGCTCCCCGGTCGACTTCCACCGGCTGGTCCGCGAGCGCGGAGTCACCGTGCTCAACCAGACTCCGTCGGCGTTCTACCAGTTCATCGAGGCCGACCGGCATGCCGGCGAGCCCGTCACCGCACTGCGCCGGATCATCTTCGGCGGCGAGGCGCTGGATCTCGGGCGGCTGCGCGGCTGGGTCGAGCGGCACGGCACCGGTTCGCCCGAGCTGGTCAACATGTACGGCATCACCGAGACCACCGTCCACGTCACCCACCGGGTGCTGACCGACGAGGACTTCGGCCTCGGCGACGACATCAGCCCCATCGGCGGTCCGATTCCCGGCCTCGCCACCTACCTGCTCGACGACCGGCTCCTGCCGGTGCCGCCGGGCCGGGTGGGTGCCATCTACGTGGCCGGCGACCAGGTGTCCCTCGGCTACCTCGGCAGGCCGGGGCTCACCGCGGGCCGGTTCGTGGCGAACCCGTTCGCCGACGACGGCTCCCGCATGTACCACACGGGCGACCTCGCCCGCCGTACGCTCGACGGCGAGCTGGAGTTCGCGGGCCGAGCCGACGACCAGGTCCAACTCAAGGGCTTCCGGATCGAGTTGGGCGAGGTCGAGTCCGCGATCAGGGAACTCGACGGCGTGGTCGACGTGGCCGTCACCGTGGCGGACAGCGGCGACCATCTCGTCGCGCACGTCGTGGGTTCGGTGCCCGGTGACCTCACCGGCCTCCTGTCCACGAAGTTGCCCGTGCACATGGTGCCGGGGCGGGTGCTGTCGGTCGACGCGCTGCCGTTGACGGTCAACGGCAAGCTGGACCGCAAGGCCTTGGCCGAGCGCGCGGGTGCGCCCCTCAGTGGCGCGGGGCCGCATCGATATGTGGCTCCGCCGCGGGGCGCGACCAGCCACGACGCACTCGCGGACAGCAACTCCACGCTCACCGAACTGGTCGGCATCTTCGCGGAGGCCCTGCCCGGCTCCGCCGCCGACGCCGTGGACGCCGACACCGACTTCTTCATGGCCGGAGGCGACAGCATCGTCGCCATCACCGTGATCAACCGGGCCAGGGCGCTGGGCCTGCCGATCGCGCCCCGGGACGTGTTCCTGTTCAGGACTCCGCGCGCGCTCGCCGAGCACGTGGGCACGCGCACACCGCAGGCCACGGCGACGGACCCGGCACCCGCCCGCCGCGAGGACGGCCCGCTGACGCCGACGCCGATCATCCTGCGCCAGCGCGAACTGGGCGGATCGCTCGCCCGGTTCGCCCAGGGGAGGACGCTCGTGGCCCCCGAGGGCACCGGTTTGGCCGATGTCGAGCGCGCCGCGAACGCCGTAGTGGCCGCGCACCCGGCCCTCCGCCTGCGGCTGCGTGCCGAGCACGGGGTGTGGGCGCTGCGCACCGAGCCCGCCCGCGAGGTCACCGTCGTGGAGTCGGACGCGACCGACACGAAGGCCGCGACGACCGCGGCGAACGAAGCCGCCGGTCGGCTCGATCCCGAGTCCGGGGACGTCATCGCGTTTACGTGGCTGGCGGCGAGCCGGACCCTGGTCGTCACCGTGCACCATCTCGCCGTCGACTCGGTGTCCTGGCTGATCCTCCTCGACGACCTGGCCGCCGCCCTGCGCGGGGCGCCCCTGGCACCGCCGACCACGTCCTACGCCGAGTACGCCGAAGCACTGACGCTGCAGGCCACCTCGGCGATCGACGACCTCGGGCACTGGGTCACCACGCTCCAGGCGCCCGAACTGCTCCCCGCGGTAGAGAGGTTGCGCGAGATCACGGTCGTACTCGCGCCAGACGTGAGCGACCGCGTGACCCGTACCGCGCCCGCCGCACTCGGCGTCGGTCTCACCGAGCTGCTGTGCGGCGCCCTGCGCACCGCGCTGACCCGCGTCCAGCCGTCACCCACCGACCTCGCGGTCGAGCTGGAGCGGCACGGCCGGGTCCCGGCCCTCGACCACCACGACTACACCCGTACGGTCGGCTGGTTCACCTCCATCGCGCCCGTGCGGCTCACGGCGCACACCGACCCCGTCGCGGCGGCGCGCGAGCTCGCCGAACGCCAGCCGGACGAGTGCGGACACGTCGCCTACGGCGGGCTCAGGTACCTCAACCCGCAGACGGCACCGCTTCTGACCGCCCGCCCGCAGGTGCTGTTCAACTACCTCGGCCGGGGCAGCGAGTCCCAGGCGCTGCACATCACCGGCGGCGATCAGGGCAGCGCGTACGCCGTCGAGGTCAACGCCTGGATCGACGAGGCATCCGGGAGCCTGCGCGCGGAGTTCGTCCTCGCCGAGGGCGTACCCGACGAGATCACCGAGCACTGGCTCGGCGCGCTGAAGGACATCGCGGACGCCTCCGTGACGGCCGAGCGCACGGCACCGGTCACTCCGCTCCAGCGGGGCCTGTTCTTCCAGGCCCAGATGGCGGGTTCGGCCGGACACTACGTCGCGCAGAGCTGGTTCACCTTCGACCGGCGGCTGGACACCGACGCGCTGGCCGAGGCGATGGCGTACGTGATCGGGCGCCACCCGGTCGTGGGCGCCGGCTTCTCCACCGACGACGACGGAAACCCGGTCCAGGTCCTCAGGGCGGGCCGACGGGTCGACGTACACACGGTCGAGCTGGCGACGGACGCCGAGGTCGACGCCCTGCGTGCCCGGGACCGGGACACGGGATTCGACCCGGGGGAGCCGCCGCTGATCCGGCTGACCGTGGTGCGGCTGCCCGACGGCCGCGACGGTCTGCTGCTGAGCTACCACCTGCTGCTGTGGGACGGCTGGTCCCGCGAGATCATGCTTCGGGACCTGTTCGACGCCTACCGGGCCGTCGTCGCGGGCGAGCCACTGGACGCGGCTCCGGCCACTCCGAGCTTCGAGGACTACGCCCGGGCGCTCGGCGCCAAGGACCCCGCCGTTTCGGAACGCTTCTGGGCGGAGCACCTGGCGGGCCTCGCGGGCCCGACGCTGCTCGCCGGACCGGCGCCGTCCCTCTCGGACGACCTGCCGCAAGCGCTCGTGCACCAGATGTCCGAGGAGCAGTCGGAACTGCTGCGGGAAGCGGCCAGGACGCACGGCGTCACGCTGAACTCGGTGCTGACCGGCGCGTTCGGCCTCCTGCTCGGCGCCCGTACGGGCCGCAGTGACGCCGTGTTCGGCGTGACCGTCTCCGGCCGGGAGGGCGAGGGGCTGTCCGACATCGTCGGCGTGCTGCTCAACACCGTGCCCATGTGGACTCGGGCACGGCCGGACGACACGGTCCGCCAGTACCTGTCGGCCGTGCAGACGGCCAGGGTCGAGGCGATGGAGCACGAGCACCTCGGCCTCGGCGAGATCCAGCGGGCCAGCGGGCACGACACCCTGTTCGACAACCTGTTCGTGCTCCAGAACTTCCTGGACATGGACGCGTTCGCCGAGATGAACGCCAGACACGGCATCACCTCGGTGAAGGCCGACGACTCCACCCACTATCCGTTCACCTGGGTCGTCACGCCCGGCGACCGGCTCACGGTCAAGCTGGAGCACCGCTACGGCGACACCGACAACGCCCGCCGTCTCCTCGACGACTACCTGAGCGCCCTCGAAGACCTGGCCCGGTCGACCGGACCGGTGGGTGCACTGCGGGGCTTGGGCGCGGAGCCCGAGCCGGGCGAACGTACCGACGTCGGCACGGACACCGTGGTCGACCGGTTCGACCGGGCGGCCGACCGCGACCCGGAGCGGGTGGCGCTCGTCGCCCATGGCTCGACCATGACCTTCGCCCAACTGCGGGACCGCAGCCGCGCGGTGGCGGGCGTGCTCGCCCAGCGGGGCATCGGCACGGAGACGAACGTGGGGCTCGCGATCCCGCGCTCCCTCGACTCGATCGTGGCGCTGTTCGCCGTGCTGCGCGTCGGCGCCGCGTACGTGCCGCTGGAACTGGACCACCCGGACGAGCGGATCGCCGCGATCGTCGAGGACGCCCGCCCGGACGTGATCCTCACCGTGAGCGCCGTCTCGCCCCGGCTGACCGGCGACCTGATCGAGCTGGACCGACCCCTGCCGGAGGCCGAGCCGTTCGTGACGTTCGCGCCGGACGACCCGGACCGGCTGCGGCACCCCGCGTACACGATCTACACCTCCGGTTCGACCGGGAAGCCCAAGGGCGTGGTGACCGAGTACGCCGGGCTCACCAACATGCTGATCAACCATCAGCGCCGCATCTTCGAGCCGGTGTTGGCGGAGCACGACCACCGGGTCTTCCGGATCGCGCACACCGTTTCGTTCGCCTTCGACATGTCGTGGGAGGAGCTGCTGTGGCTCGCCGACGGGCATGAAGTTCACATCTGCGACGAGGAGTTGCGCCGCGACGCGCCCCGACTGGTCGAGTACTGCCTCGAATTCGGGATCGACGTCATCAACGTGACCCCGACCTACGCACAACAGTTGGTCGCGGAAGGGCTGTTGGACAACCCGGACCGACGGCCGGCGCTGGTGCTGCTGGGCGGCGAGGCCGTCACCCCGACGCTGTGGCAGCGGCTCGCCGAGACCGAGGGAACCGTCGGCTACAACCTGTACGGGCCCACCGAGTACACGATCAACACCCTCGGCGTCGGCACCTTCGAGTGCCAGGACCCGGTCGTGGGCGTGGCGATCGACAACACCGACGTGTACGTACTGGACCCGTGGCTGCGCCCGCTTCCGGACGGGGTTCCCGGTGAGCTGTACGTGTCGGGCATCGGCATCGCGCGCGGCTATCTCGGGCAGCCCGCCCAGACCGCGCACCGCTTCGTCGCCTGCCCGTTCGGCGAACCCGGCGAGCGCATGTACCGCACCGGGGACCTGGTGGTCAGGCGGCCCGACGGCAACCTGATGTACCTGGGCCGCACCGACCAGCAGGTCAAGATCCGCGGACACCGGGTCGAACTGGGCGAGGTCGAGGCCCTGTTCGCGGCCCACCCGGCGGTGCGGTTCGTCGCCGCGGTCGCCCAGCCCGACCCACAGGTCGACGGGGCGTACCGGCTGGCCGCCTATCTCGTGCTCGACGGCTCCGACCTGGCGGCCGTCGCAGCCGAAGTGGGCACCGGGCTCCCGGACTTCCTGCGCCCGACGCACTACGCGGAGGTCGACAGCATCCCGCTGACGGTGAACGGGAAGGCTGACACCAAGGCGCTGCCGGAGGCCAAGCCGCTGGGCGCGCTGACCACGGCGGGGGAGCGCGGACCGGAGACCGAGACCGAGACCACGGTGTGCGAGTTCTTCGCCGAGGCACTGGACCTGGACGACGACGAGGTGAGCGCTGTGAGCGACTTCGTGTCCCTCGGAGGGCACTCCATGCTGGCGGTACGGCTGATCGGGATGCTCCGCCGGGAGTACGGTCCTGTGATCACCATCCGAGACCTGTTGACCCTGCGAACCCCGGAAGCGATTGCCCACCATCTCGATGACAACTCCTGACACGCAGCGGCCCCGACCGGGGTCCGACATCCTCCGTACCGCTCTGCGCCGCAACATCGGCGCCATGGTCTGGGGCACCGTCCTCATGGGCCTTTACCAGGCGGGTGAGACGGCCTTTCCCATCGCGCTCGGCCTGATCGTCGAACACACGATGCAGGGCGACCGGACCCTGGGCGCGCTCGGCCTGTCGATCGGCGCGCTGGCCGTGATCATCACGACCGTGTCGCTGTCGTGGCGGTTCGGGATGCGCGTCCTGCAGAAGGCCAACACGACCGAGGCACACCGCTGGCGGGTGCGGGTCGCGGCCTGCGGACTCCAGCCGGTGGCCAGGGACGTCGACCTCAAGTCCGGCGAGATCCTGACCATCGCCACCGAGGATGCCGACCAGACCGCCGACATCATCGAGGTGGTCCCGCTGCTGATCAGCTCGCTGGTCGCGGTGGTGGTCGCGGCGGTCGCGCTGGGCCTGGCCGACATCCGGCTCGGTCTGCTGGTGATCGTGGGAACCGTCGCGATCCTGTCCGTCCTGAGCGTGATGTCCAAGCGGATCGGCGCCAGCACCCAGGAACAGCAGGCCCGGGTCGCACGGGCCGGGGCGAAGGTCGCCGACCTGATCATCGGCCTCCGCCCGCTGCACGGCTTCGGCGGCAACCACGCGGCGTTCCGCTCCTACCGGAAGGTCAGCACGGAGGCCAAGCACCAGGCGATCACCGTCGCCAAGGTGAACGGCGTCTACGCGGGCACCGCGCTGGCCCTCAACGCGGTCCTCGCCGCCGCCGTGACCCTCACGGCCGGCTGGCTCGCGTTCGGCGGCGAGATCACCATCGGTGAACTCGTCATGGCCGTGGGCCTGGCGCAGTTCATCATGGAACCCCTCAAACTGTTCTCGGAGATGCCGAAGTACGTGATGATCGCGCGCGCGTCCGCCGAGCGGATGGCGCTGGTCCTGACCGCGCCGCCGGTGACGACGCCGGGCCCGGAGCGCCCGTCCGAGGGCGGAGCCCTGGAGATCGACTGTGTCCGGTACGGGACCCTGCGCGACGTGAAGTTCCAGGTGCCGGCCGGCGAGTTCGTGGCGATCGCCGTCTACCAGCCCCGCTCGGCGGCCGACCTCGCGTCGGTCCTGGCCGTGAACGTCCCGCCCGAGGCGTACGAGGGAGCCGTGCGGGTCGGCGGGCAGGAGCTCGCGGACCTGTCGGTCGAGGCGGTGCGCGAGCACATGCTGGTGAACCCCTACGACGGGGAGATCTTCGCGGGCACCCTCCGCACGAACATCGACCCGTCCGGCACCAGCCGGACCGTCCCCGAGGCCGTCGAGGCGTCCCTGCTGACCGATGTCGTCGCCCTACACCGCGAAGGCCTCGACCACGGCGTCCGCGACCGCGGCGCGAACCTCTCAGGAGGACAGCGCCAACGCCTGTCCCTGGCCCGCGCGTTGGCCGCCGACACCGACGTCCTCGTCCTGCACGACCCGACGACGGCCGTCGACGCGGTCACCGAACAACTCATCGCCCGCAACATCGCGAAACTCCGCCGAGGCCGCACCACCGTCGTCCTCACCAGCAGCCCGGCCCTCCTCGACGCCGCCGACCGAGTCCTGGTCCTGGACGACGGCGTAATCACAGCAGAAGACACCCACCGCAACCTCCTCGCCAAGGACGAGACCTACTGCTCGGCGGTGGCCCGGTAACTTCCTGACAGGCCTGCGGCTTTCTAGGGGCGCGGGGAACGGCGCAGTCTTTTGCCTTTAGGGGCGCGGGGAACGGCGCGGTCTTTGAGGGACGCGGGGAACGGCGCGGTCTTTTAGGGGCGCGAGGAACTGCGCGGCCAGCCCCCGCCGACCCCGCAGAAAATCACGGCGCTCACCGCGGAGCGTCAAGCGCCCAGGCCACATCCCTCAACAGGGCATGTCGCCAGCCGGCCCGATCGTGCCCCGCGGGCGATCGCGAAACCCGTACGGTCGCCCCGGCTTCAGAGGCCAACGCCTCAACCACCTCACAGTGCGGCAACATCCGCCCCTCGTGCTCCCCCACATCGAACGCAACCCGCAGCCCAGTCAGTTCGGCCCCCCGGTCCCGCAACCGCGCCGCGATGGCCCCACCGAGCGGCCCGCCGAACGGATCCGCCAGACCCATCGCGTCGGGCGTCCACCAGAACGACCCGGACTGACAGGCGACGCGCGACACCAACTCCGGGAACTCCAGCGCCGCGTACACCGCGCTGAGCCCGCCGAGGCTCTGCCCGGCGACCACCAGCCGATCCGGGTCGGAGGGGACGTCGGACTCCGCCACCAGCGGCAGCAGTTCGTCCCGGACCGCCTCCCAGAGCTCGCGCCCGCACGCGAACTCGGCCGCCCTGTCCTTGCTCGGAAGGAAGACGAGGGTGACGGGGGGCATCTCACCACTGGCGACGGCCGAGTCGAACGCGGTCATGGCCGGGTGAAGGTAGAGCCAGTCGTCCCCGTCGAGCAGCAGGACCACCGGTCCGCCGCCGCCCACCGGATGGATCCGTACGGTACGCCGCCCGCCGAGCCGTTCACTGGTCCAACGGAGCCGGGTGAGCGGGAGGGGCAGTACGACATCGGCGCCGATGACGGGCCAGTGCGGCTGGGCCGGGGCGTCCGGGGTCGCGGCGATGGACCGGTCACCGCCCGCACCGACCGGGTTGAACGGGTCGGCGTACGCCTCGTCGCCCGAGAGGAACCGGTAGGTCACCCGCAGCCGCGCGGGCATGGGCACCTCGGCGTACCAGCAGTCCGTGTCGCCCCACTGGCGCAGGGGTACGGGCTCCGACCAGCTCTCGAACTCGATGCTCGCCGGAGAGCCGCGCCACAGGAACAGGGTCACCCAACTGCCGTTGTCGTCAGGGACCGACGCGGGTGAACCCGCCGCCGCCCAGAACTCGTCGGAGCCGGGTTCGCCGGGCAGTCCGTACGCGACGAAGGCGCTCTCCCTGTCGGCCGCGAGGCCGGGAACGGCATCGGTCACGGCCGGACCCCTTCGATCGCCAGGCGCATGCAGGTCTCCTTGTGAGAGGGAAGGGGAGAAGGATAAGCTCGCTTCTAATTAGGCGAGCCTAACCTAATCATGGCATTCCTCTCCATCCCTGATTCCACCCCGGCTCCCTCCCCGATGCGCTTCCTGAAAGGGCCACCGAACATGAGCACCAACCCTTTCGACGACACCGAAGGCCGCTTCCTGGTCCTGGTGAACGACGAGGGCCAGCACTCGCTCTGGCCGTCCTTCGCCGAGGTGCCCGGGGGTTGGACG
The DNA here is from genome assembly GCF_001418655.1 of Streptomyces phaeochromogenes. GTDB lineage: Bacteria > Actinomycetota > Actinomycetes > Streptomycetales > Streptomycetaceae > Streptomyces > Streptomyces phaeochromogenes. The sequence continues at coordinate 65,654 of NZ_LIQZ01000087.1, forward strand.
GTCGCCTTCGACGAGAACACCCGAGAGGCGTGCCTGGACTACATCGAGGCGCACTGGACCGATCTGCGCCCCCGGTCCCTCGCGACGTCCAGGGACGCGTGACCCTGCCGACCACTCCGGGGGGACACCGCTGATGCTCTGCGCCAGACTGACGAACGCCCGCTTCCTCACCATGGATCCGGACCACCCCGTCGCTCATGACCTGGGCATCTGGCGGGGCCGGATCGTGGGCCTGGACGAAGCCGTGACCTCCCTGCCGGCCCGTGAGGTGATCGACCTTCAGGGTGCCACCGTGCTGCCCGGGTTCATCGACAGTCATGTGCACCTGGCCTGGACCGGCTTCAAGGCGGGGACACCGAGCGTCGCCCCGTGCTCCTCGGTCGAGGACGTGCTCGCCGCCGTGGCGGAGGCGGTGGCTCGTACGCCGGAAGGGGGCTGGGCGGATCTCGCGGGGTACGACCAGCGTGGCCTCGGGCGCCATCTGACCGCCGCCGAGCTGGACAAGGTCAGCGCCGGGCGAAAAGTCTTCATGATGCACGACTCCGGACACGGCTGCATGGTCAACACGGCCGTCCTGGACCTGCTGCCCGCCGAACTCCCGCATGAGGAAGGCTTCCTGGCAGAGGGTGCCATGGGAGCGGCGCGGGCGCTTCGACTGCCGTTCTCCCAGCAGGAGTTGGCCGACGCGATCGGGCTGGCCGCCCGGACCTGTCTGGCGGAAGGGGTGACGGCCTGCGCGGAGGCGGGTATCGGCGGCGTGCTGTTCGGTCACAGCCCGGTCGAGCTCGGCGCCTATCAACTCGCCCAGGAACAGGGCAAGTTGCCGCTCCGGGTGCAGCTCATGGTGTCCGCGGACCGGCTGCGCCCCGTCACCGCGCACGCCGACGACGGCATTCCCCGCGCCCTCGACCTCGGGCTGCGTACCGGGTTCGGCGACGACCGGCTCTCCGTGGGCGCGCTGAAGATCTACACCGACGGCGGCATGATGGCCCGTACGGCCGCGCTGACCGCCCCGTACCAAGGACTCGACCACACGGGCCAGTTGCAGGACGACCCCGAGACCCTCGCCGACACGATCGTCGACGGCCATCTCGCGGGCTGGCAGCTCGCCGTGCACGCCATCGGCGACCGGGCGGCCGATGTCGCCCTGGACGCCCTGGAGCGGGCACAGCGGATCCGGCCGCGACCCGGCGCCCGGCACCGCATCGAGCACGCGGGCCTGATCCGGCCCGACCAGCTGGAGCGCTTCGCGCGGCTGGGCGTGACGGCCGTGATCCAGCCGAACTTCCTGCGCTACTTCGGCGACGACTACGCGGCGATCATGGGGGAGGAGCGGGCGCCCTGGCTGTACCGGGGGAGGGGCTTCCTGGAGCACGGGATCACGCTCGTGGGCAGCTCCGACCGGCCGGTCGCGGACGGATCGCCGCTCAGGGCCGTGCAGTTCATGGTCGAGCGCGCGTCCACGTCGGGTCAGGTCATCGGTCCGGACGAGGGCATCACGGTCGACGAGGCCCTGCGCGCGTACACCGTGGCCGGCGCCTTCGCCTGCCACTGGGAGGACAGCGCGGGGAGCCTGACCCCGGGGAAACGCGCCGACCTGGTCGTCCTGGGCGACGACCCGAGGAGCGTCGACGTCTCGGGCATCGGCGACATCGAGGTGGTCGCGACGTTCGTCGACGGCCGTGACACCGAGGAGGCCGCGTCGTGAGCACGCGGACGGACAACGACAACACCCGGTACGCCCACCTGTGGCAGGGGTCGCCCTACCCGCACCGGTGGGTCCTCTGGGACACCGCCGACGACATCCTGGTGTTCGACCGGGACGCCAACGGCCTGGTGGACATCGACGACGAGCGTGTCCGGCAGGAGGTCGTACGCAGGATGCGCGAGGCGGGCGTACCGGAGAGCGACGACTACCCGGGTCGCCCCTGCTCGTGAACGACCCGCGTCGGCGAAGGTGAGGGCGAGGGCAGACGCGAGGGCTAAGGCATCACATGCTCCGTGCCGCGGCATCACATGCTCTGTGCCGCCCTGCCGTGCAGGAGCTGGCGGATCAGCTGGTCGGTGGTGCACACGACGCTGGTGCGTCCGATCCACCGCAGCGCCATGGAGTGGTCCTCGGCGGAGAAGTCGGCCACCGCGTCGGCCACGACGAACGGCTGGATGTCGTTCATGAAGGCGTCCGCGGCCGTCAGCAATATGCCGAGATGTGCCCGCACCCCGCAGAGGATCAACTGGTCGCGCCCCTCGGAGCGCAGCAGCCGGCCCAGATGACTGCGGAGGAAGGCGTTGTGGCGGACGTTCACCAGCACGTGTTCTCCCACTCTGGGCGTGAGTTCCGTGACGATCGCCGCGTCGTCGCCGGGCTCCTGACCGATGCCGGGGCCCCAGATGTCGGTCATCAGCCCTCGCTGGCCCGGGCGTTGGGCGGCCGGCTCGGCGCTGAACACCACCGGCATGCCGAGCGTCCCCGCGAGCTCGCGCAGGGTGGCGCTGTTGTCGAGCAGCTCCACGACGGGCGAGCAGTCCGGCGGGAAGGCCTGGACGAAGTGGTTCTGCATGTCGTGGATCAACAGCGCGGCCCGTGCCGGATCGATCGTCCAGGGCGGGCCCGACGGGGGCACCGCGGAACGGTCGGGCATGGGATAGGAGTTGATGACCGGCAAGCCCATGGGCGGACTCCTCCCTGATGGCGTGTGCGCCGAGTCCGATTGAGGGAAGTTAGCTTAGCCTAAGCTAACTTGATGAGTGGTGGATCGTCAGGTGGCCGGTTCGGCCCAGTTACCAGGAGTTCGAGGAGCGAGGATCATGGCGAGCAGTACGTACCGGGACGCCTGGGGCATCCCGCATCTCCGTGCCTCCGATCCGCTGCGACTGGCCTTCGCCCAGGGGAGGAACGCGGCGCGCGACAGGGCCTGGCAGATCGAGACCGAAAGGCATCGCTCGCAGGGCACCACCGCCTCCTTCCTCGGGCCGTCCGCCGTCCCCTGGGACCGTTTCGTCCGCCGGGCCCGGCTCGACGACACGGCCCGGCGCTGCTTCGAGACGCTGGAGGAGGAGACGGCGGCCTGGGTGTCGGCGTACGTCGACGGCGTGAACGCCGGCCTTGAGCGGGGAGCCGCCGAAGCGCCGGAGTTCGCGGCCACGGGACTGACCCCGGGAACCTGGCAGAAGTGGACACCCCTCGGCGTCTGGCTCGCCCACCACATCCTCTTCGCCGGATTCCCGACCAAGCTGTGGCGCGAGGAGGTGGCACGCCGGCTCGGCGACGAGGCCCTCGAACTCTTCGCCGCGGACGGCCCCGCCACCTCGGGCTCCAACGGCTGGCTGGTCGCGGGCGACCGCACCGCGTCCGGGGCCGCGCTCATCGCCGGCGACCCCCACCGCTTCATCCAGGACCCGGGCTTCTACCAGCAGATCCACCTCTCGTGCCCGGAGTACGACGTCGTCGGCTTCGCCGTCCCCGGAGTGCCCGGCATCGCGCACTTCGGCCACACCGGGACCGTGGCATGGGCCATCACCAACGCCATGTCCGACTACCACGACCTCTACCGGGAGCGGCTGCGCACTTCGGACGACGGCATCGAGGCGCTGGGGCCCGAAGGCTGGCGGCCGGCCGCCCATCACCGGGAGACCATCGAGGTCGCGGGCGGCGACCCGGTCGAGATCGACGTGATCGAGACGGAGCGCGGGCCGGTCATCATCGACGGACCCGCCGAGGGGGCCGAGGGCGACTCGGGACCCACCGCGCTCTCCGAAGGCATCAGTCTCCGCTACCCGCCCCGCGTCACCGAGGACCTGGGGTTCGACGTGCTCCCGGCCCTCCTCCGGGCCCGAACGGTCGCGGACGTGGACCGGGCGCTCGACCGCTGGATCGAGCCGGTGAACGTCGTGCACGCAGCGGACACGTCCGGCGGGCTGCTGCACCGCGTTGCCGGATACGTGCCCGTACGCCATCGGGAGAACGGGCTGCGAATCGTGCCCGCCTGGCGGGGCGGGCGCGAGTGGCAGGGCCGCCACGACACACCTCGCGCCGAGGTGGACGGCATCGCGGTGATGGCCAACGAGCGTGGCCTCGCGGCGCCGTTGGGCACGGAGTTCGCCCCGCCGTACCGCGCCGACCGTATCCAGCACCTGCTGCGCGCGTCACGGCAGTGGGAGCCCCACGACATGGCCGCCATCCACATGGACACCCAACTCGCTTCCGCCGCGCCCCTGTTGGGGCGAGTGGCACGGCTCGACGGACTCGGCCCCGAGGCGGAGCGGCTGAGGGCTCGGCTGCTGGCCTGGAACCGGCACATGGACGCCGACAGCACCGCCGCCGCGGGCTACGCCCGGCTGCGCTCCGCGGTCGTACAACGGGTAGCGGCAGCCCCCGAGTTGAAGAGTCTCGCCGTGCCGCCCCTGCCGTATCCCGTGGTGTTCGAGCCATGGCTGAACCTGACCGCGAAGGTCGCCTCCGCGCTGGAGAACCTGCTGGCCACCGAGCTGCTCCCGGGGCTGGACAGCGAGGCGGTGGTCCGGGCGGCTCTGGAGGAGACGGCGCGCCTGGAGCCCGTCACCTGGGGCGAACTGCACCGGCTCGCCCCCTCCCGGATCCTCCCCGTCGCTGAGGGCGAGGAGTGGCCCGGCCTCGGCGGGGACCACGACTGCGTGCTGGCCACGTCGAGCACGCCAGGCCTGACGGATCTCAGCTCCCGAGGGCCGTCCGCCCGGTACGTCTGGGACCTCGCCCGCCGCGAGAACAGCCTCTGGACCGTGCCCCTGGGCGCACGCGGAATTCCCGGAGATCCGCACCGGCGGGACCAGCTTCCGCTGTGGCTGACCGGTCAACTCGCCCCTGTCGTCACCGATTTCGCGCTCCTCGTCGAAGAACCGGAGCACGGTTCCCGAAGTCTCGGAATGTGATCGTCCGTTCTTCATGCGGACGAATGAAAGGCGAAGCACCCTGGTTTTTCGCTCTCCCCGCTCGGACAGACCGGGGTCATGGTTCACGGGAATTGGGCGGAGACTTCAGATGTGTCCGGGATCGGCGACCCGGAACTCCATGAATCCCAGGAGGAGTTACAGAGGGCCTTGTCCTGGGAGGTGATCGCCGGCCACCGGGAGCGGCTGATGGGACTTGTCCGCCGGCGGCTTCCGAACACGCAGGACGCGGAGGACTGCGTACAGGAGGCGATGCTGAGGACGGCCGCCTGTGGCGATCTGGACCGGGAGCGGATCGGTCCCTTTCTGACCTCGGTGGCTCTGCGCCTCTGTGCCGACAACCACCGCGAACAGGAGCGCAGCAGACGGCTGTTGCACCACACCGCCGATGTCCGTACGCCCGAGACCCCGGACGAGGGCGTCTGCGACCGGGACTTCGGGCGCTGGCTGCTCCGCCAGGTACACCTGCTGCGGGGCCGGGAACGGCAGGTCGTGCTCGCCCGCGCCCATGGCATCTCCACTCTGGAATTCGCCCGCATCCACCAGATCTCGGTCAAGGCGGCCGAGGGCGCGTTCACCCGCGGTCGGGCGCGGCTCCGCCTGATCTGCGCCAGGGCCATGGACGGTGTCGTGGCGTAGTCGGCGTACGCCGATTTCGAGCAACGCTCCCGATTTCTCCCGTCACGCTGTTCAATGAGCGTGAACGTATCTGTGAAAGGAGCCGTCCGTGTCCCCTGTGGTCGTGCCGCCCGTCGGCGCGCGCATCCGGCAGGCGCGCACGGCGCGGGGGATGAGCCTGCGCGGCCTCGCGCGGGAGATCGGGGTCTCCGCGAGCCTGATCTCCCAGATCGAGACCGGCAAGAGCCAGCCCTCGGTGAGCACCCTGTACGCGATCACCACCGCGCTCTCCATCCCGGTCGAGTCGCTCTTCGACGCGGAGGGGGAGACGGCCCGGACCCCGGCGACCGCGGCCGTGGGCACACCGCCCGACACCGTGCTGCACGCCCTCGCCGCCTTCGCCGCCGACCCCGGTCGCAGGATCGGACCGCTGGTCGGAGGTGGTGAGCGGGAGGTGCTGGAACTGGACTCGGGTGTTGTGTGGGAGCGTCTCGGCCATGTTCCGGGAGCGGACGTCGACTTCCTGCGCGTGACCTACCGGCCCGGCGGGACCTCATCCAGCGCGGGAGGCCTGATGCGGCACCCCGGGACGGAGTACGGCTATCTGACCTCCGGCGAACTCGTCCTCACGCTCGGCTTCGAGGAGCATGTGATCCGGCCCGGCGACGCCGTCTGCTTCGAGTCGACGACCCCGCACCGCTATCGCAACGACGGCAGCGAACCCGCTGTCGGCGTCTGGTTCGTGTTCAGTATGGGTTGACACTTTCCCCGGACGGTCGTTCACTCCGGATGAGGGTGGTGGTCGTCATGGCAATCCGCACATTCGGACCGAACGCCGTCGACTGGGAACAGCGCATCGACCTCGACCGGCTGCGCGGGCAGCGGCTGGCCCGGCTCCACGAGGCACTGAACCGCTCCGAGCTGGGAGCGCTGCTCAGCTTCGACTTCGCCAACATCCGCTACATGTCGTCCACCCACATCGGCACCTGGGCGATGGACAAACTGATCCGCTTCGCGCTGCTCGTCCGCGGCGGCGAACCGATCGTCTGGGACTTCGGCTCGGCCGCCCGCCACCACCAGCTCTACAACCCCTGGCTCGACTACGGCGACGGCAAGGAAGGCAGCCCGCCCACCGGCGCCCGCGCCGGCATCTCCACCCTCCGCGGCGCCTTCCACCCGGACGCCGGCATCGGCGCGGACGTCGCGGCGAAGGTGGCCGCGGAACTGCGCGAACACGGCCTGGCGGGCGAGCCGTTGGGCGTCGACCTCGCCGAGATGCCCGTCCTCCACGCCCTCAAGGAACAGGGCATCGACGTCGTCGACGGCCAGCAGGTCTTCCTGGAGGCCCGCCGCGTCAAGACGCCCGACGAGATCTCCCTCCTCACCCAGGCCTGCTCGATGGTCGACGCCGCCTACGAGGAGCTCTACGCCCACCTGCGACCTGGCATACGCGAGAACGAGTGCGTCGGACTCGTCAGCAAGGTCCTCTACGACCTCGGCAGCGAGTACGTCGAAGGCGTCAACGCCATCTCGGGCGAGCGCTGTTCACCGCATCCGCACGTCTACAGCGACCGGCTGATCCGCCCCGGCGACCCCGCCTTCTTCGACATCCTGCACAGCCACCTCGGCTACCGCACCTGCTACTACCGCACGTTCGCCGTCGGCAGCGCCTCGCCCGCCCAGCGCGACGCGTACATCCGCTGCCGCGCCTACATGGACGAGGCCATCTCCCTGGTCCGCCCCGGCGCCACGACCGCCGACATCGTCCAGGTCTGGCCGCGAGCCGAGGAGTTCGGCTTCCCGGACGAGACGGCCGCCTTCGCACTCCAGTACGGGCACGGGGTGGGCCTGTCCATCTGGGAGAAGCCGATCTTCAGCCGACTCGTCTCGCTCGACCATCCCGAAGTCCTCGAAGAGGGCATGGTGTTCGCCCTGGAGACCTACTGGCCGGCGGCGGACGGCTGGTCGGCGGCGCGCATCGAGGAGGAACTCGTCGTCACGGCCGACGGGTGCGAGGTGATCACCAAGTTCCCGGCCGAGGAACTCCTCGTCGCGGGCCGCAAGTACTGGACCGTCGGCGGCGAGCTCAACACCCGGCGCGAGTCCCAGTCCCACCTCAACACCCGCGAGGGCAGGGGGGAACGATGACGCACGCCCCTCATCCGGACGCCTCCCGGCCGGAAGCCCACCAAAAGAAGGCCGGCGGCCCGGACGCCGCCCAACTCCTCTCGCTGTACGAGCAGATGGCCGTCATCCGGCGTACGGAGAAGGCCGCCCACGACCTGTTCATGTCCGGCCTCGTCAAGGGAACCACCCACCTCGCCGCCGGACACGAGGCCATTGCCGTCGGCGCGAGCGCGGCCCTGCGCGACGACGACTACGTCTTCGCCACCTACCGCGGCCACCACCACGCACTGGCCCGCGGTGCGACCCCCGAGGAGTGCCTCGCCGAACTCATGAGCCGCGCCACCGGACTGTGCGGGGCCAAGGGCGGCTCGATGCACCTGACCAAGGCATCGCGGAACATGCTCGGTTCGTACGCGATCGTCGGCGCCCATCTCCCGATGGCCGTCGGCGCCGCCTGGTCGGCCCGGCTGCGCGGCACCGAACAGATCGCCGTGGCCTTCTTCGGCGACGGCGCCACCAACATCGGCGCGTTCCACGAGGCGCTCAACCTCGCCGCCGTGTGGAAGCTGCCCGTGCTGTTCGTCTGCGAGAACAACCTCTACATGGAGTACACCCCGATCGCCGACGTGACCGCGGTGGCCAACCCCGCGGCCGACCGGGCGCCCGCCTACGGCATCCCCGGTGAGATCGTCGACGGCAACGACGTGGTCGCCGTCCAGGAGGCGGTGATCCGGCTCGCGGGTCGGGCCCGGGCAGGAGACGGGCCCAGCCTGCTGGAGGCGCAGACCTACCGGCACTTCGGCCACAGCCGCGCCGACCCGGCGACGTACCGCCCGGCGGAGGAGGTCGAGCGCTGGCTCAAGCACGACCCGCTGGACGTGGCACGCGGCCGGCTCGCCGAACTCGGGGTGCCCGCAGGCACGGTCGCCGAGGCCGACGAGCGCGCAACCAGCCTCGTACAGGCGGCGGTTGAGGCCGCCAAGAACGCGCCCGCGCCCGATCCCCGGGAAGCGCTGACCGACGTGTGGGCCGACGGAGGTGCGGCGTGGCGGACGTGATCACCTACCGGCAGGCGGTCGCCGAGGGCATCGCGCGGGAGATGCGGCGCGATCCGACGGTGGTGTGCCTGGGCGAGGACATCGGCGCGGCCGGCGGGGTGTTCAAGACGACCGCCGGACTGCACGAGGAGTTCGGGTCCGGGCGGGTCTGGGACACGCCGATCTCCGAACAGGCCATCGTCGGGGCCGCGATGGGCGCCGCCATGACCGGCATGCGACCCGTCGCAGAGATCATGTTCTCCGACTTCCTGGCCTGTTGCTGGGACTACCTCGCCAACGAGATACCCAAAGTGCGGTACATGACGGGTGGTCAGGTCACCGTGCCGCTCGTGGTGCGCACGGCCAACGGCGGTGGACTCGGCTTCGGCGCACAGCACTCGCAGGCCACCGAGAACTGGGCGCTGACCGTCCCCGGGCTGAAGATCGCGGCACCCGCCACACCCGCAGACGTGACCGGCATGATGGCGGCAGCCATCCGCAGCGACGACCCCGTGGTCTTCTTCGAGCACAAGGGACTCCTCGCGACCAAGGGGGCGCCCGCGCCGCCGGACCACGTCGTCGAACTGGGGCGGGCGGCCGTCGTGCGCGAGGGCGCCGACATCACGCTCGTGGCCCTCGCCTCGATGGTGCCGGTGGCGCTCACCGCCGCCGAACGGCTGGCAGAGGAGGGCATCGACGCGGAGGTCGTCGACCTGCGCTGCCTGGTGCCGCTCGACACCCGGACCGTACTCGGCTCCCTCGCGAAGACCTCACGGCTCGTGACCGTCGAGGAGAACCCGTACCAGGGCGGTTGGGGCGGCACGCTCGTGTCGGTCGTCGCCGACGAGGGATTCGGCCTCCTCGACGCGCCCGTGCGCCGGGTCGCCGCCGAATGCGTGCCCCTGCCCTTCGCGGACGCGCTCGAAGAGCAGGTGATCCCCACCGTCGACAAGGTCGTGACCAAGGTCCGCGACCTCACCGCGTACTGAACTCGGCAAGGAGAGAGGCGAGTAGGGCGATGACGAATCGGATGCTCCTGCGCTCGGGCCACGTGATCTCGATGGACCCCGACATCGGGGACCTGCCCGGCGGTGACGTCCTCATCGAGGACGGAAAGATCGTGGCGGTCGACCGCGACATCAGCGCGGACGCCGAGGTGCTCGACATGACGGGCCGCATCCTCGTGCCCGGCTTCGTCGACACCCACCGCCACACCTGGGAGGCGCCCATCCGCGGCTGCGCCCCCAACGCCACCCTCGACGACTACTTCGTGGAGGTCCTCGACACCTTCGCGCCCGTCTACACACCCGAGGACGTGTACGCGGGCAACCTGGCCGGTTCACTGGAGTGCCTGAACGCGGGCATCACCACGCTCGTCGACTGGTCCCACATCAACAACACCCCCGAGCATCCGGACGCCGCGGTCCAGGCACTCGGCGAGACCGGCATCCGCGCCCAGTACGCGTACGGCAGCGCCAACACCTCGCTCGCCGACTACTGGTACGAGAGCAAGATCTCGATTCCCGGGGACGACGTGCGCAGAGTGAGGGACCGTCACTTCGCCTCGGACGACGGGCTGTTGACCATGGGCCTCGCCACGCGTGGCCCCGGCTTCTGCATCAATGATGTCGTCGAGGCCGAATGGCGCCTCGCACGCGAACTGGGCATCCCCATCACCGTGCACGTCGGCATGGGACGGCTGGCGGGCCGGTTCGGAATGGTCAAGCAGCTCCACGATCTCGGGCTGCTCGGCTCCGACACCACCTATGTGCACTGCTGCTACTTCAGCGAGGAGGAGTGGCGGATGGTCGCCGACAGCGGCGGCACGGTCTCCGTCGCACCGCAGGTGGAGCTGCAGATGGGGCACGGCTGGCCACCCGTGGCGAAGGCCATCGAACACGGGCTGCGGCCGTCCCTGAGCATCGACGTGGTCACCACCGTGCCCGGCGACATGTTCACCCAGATCCGTGCGGCCTTCGGCTCCGATCGGGCACGGGTGAACGCCGAATGCTGGCAGGCCGACATCCCCGTCCCCGAAACGATGTTGACGGCACGTCAGTTGCTGGAGATCGCGACGGTGAACGGCGCGCATGTCGCGGGACTTGAGCACCGCACCGGTTCACTGACCCCCGGCAAGCGCGCCGACGTCGTCGCGATCGACGCGACCGCGCTCAACGTCGCGCCGCTCATCGACCCGGTGGCCGCCGTGACGCTGAGCGCGGACGTGTCCAACGTCGAGACCGTCATCGTCGACGGCGTCGTCCGCAAGCGCGACGGCAGGCTGCTCGCCGACGTCGGGCGGGCCCGACGCCTGGTCGAGGAGTCCCGCGACCGCCTCGCGACAGCCGTCGAGGCACGCGGGAAGCAGCAGGCATGACGCACCACGTGATCCGGCGGGCGGCGGACGTCACGTTCGCCGCCCCGCCCCAACTGCCCTACAGGAGCACGGGATTCACACGGCGGACCGTGGTCGGCGAGGAGGACGGCTCCGTGCACACGGGCTTCGGCGTCTGCGAACTGACGCCGGACGGGGCGATCGGGGCCCACGTCCACTCGTACGAGGAGTCCTTCCATCTGCTCGCCGGGACGGTGATCCTCGATACGCCCGAGGGCTCGTACCTCCTCGAAGAAGGCGACTACGGGCTGCTGCCGACGGGCGTGCCGCACGCCTGGCGCGGAGCCGGGGACACCGCCGCACGCTGGGCGGACATGCTCGCACCGGTGCCGAGGGCGCGCTACGGACACGACACCCGGGCGGTGCCCGCGCTGCCGGACCGCGAGTCGTTCCGCGAGCCGGTCCGGATCGACGTCCGGGACCCCCGCACCCGCTCGTTCGGCCACTTCGAGGCCGCCCAGATGGACCCCGGCAAGCAGTCCCAGGACCTCCTCGCCGTGTCGGCCAGCATGCGCACCGCGCTGCTCGTCTACAGCGGGATCACCGTGAAGATGATGGTGGACGCGGACCTGGGCGCGGTGGCCTCGACGATGTTCATGGTGCAGTACGCGGCCGACGGCGTCGCGGGCGCGCACGACCACCCCTTCGAGGAGACGTATCTGATCGTCGAGGGAACCGTGGACGCCGCCTTCGACGGCGAGCGGTACCGGCTGGGCGTGGGCGACGCCGCCTGGGCGGGCGCCGGTTGCGTCCACAGTTTCACCAACGCCGGTACGGGACCGGTGCGTTGGCTGGAGACCCAGGCGCCGCAGCCACCGTCGCGCCACTCCTACCGGTTCGCCCGCGACTGGGACCATCTGCGCGACGCACTGGGGGCAGAAGAAGGGGAGAAGAAGCCGTGAGCCGTGACGTGCCGGGGGAGAGGCCATGAGCAGTGTTGTCGTCATCGGCGGTACGGCCGGCATCGGCCGCGAGTTCGCCCGCACCCGCGCGGAACGCGGCGACGAGGTCGTACTCACCGGCCGCGACGCCCACCGCGCCGACACGGCCGCCAAGGAGATCGGCGCGCACGGGCTGGCCCTGGACCTGTCCCGGCCGCGCGAGATCGCGGGCGCCCTGGCGGGCGTCGAGCGCGTCGACCACCTCGTCCTCGCGGGCATCTCCCGCGACCAGAACACCGTCACCGACTACGACATCGACGCCGCGCTGCACCTGGTCACCCTCAAGCTCGTGGGCTACACCGAGGCCGTTCACACACTGCTGCCCAGGATGACCGAGGAGAGCGCCGTCGTGATCTTCGGCGGGCAGGCCAAGGAACGGCCCTACCCCGGCGCCACGACCGTCGCCACGGTGAACGCGGGCGTCACGGGCCTGGTACGCACTCTCGCGAGCGAACTCGCCCCGATCCGCGTCAACGCCCTCCACCCGGGCATCGTCGGCGACAGCCCCTTCTGGGCGGGCAAGCCCCCGGAAGTGCTGGAGAACTACCGCGCCCAGACGCCCACGGGACGGCTCGCCCGCATGCGGGACGTCGTGGACGCGGTGGACTTCCTGCTGCGCAACGAGGCGGTCAACGGCGTCAACCTGAGCGTGGATGGAGGGTGGCTGCTGCGATGAGCAAGCGTTGCTCCAGCACGGGGGAGTTCCTCAGGAGGTCTTGAACCCCACACCCGCGTACAGCGGCACCGGCGCCTCGCCCTTGAGCCGCTCGCCCGCCGCGAGTTCCGGATGCCATTCCGGCAGCGGGACGACCCCCGGCTCGACCAGCTCAAGTCCCGTGAAGAAACGGGTCACTTCGGCGTGCGAACGGGCCACGAGCGTGACGCCGCCCGCCGCGTACGACCGCACCGCCCGGTCCATGTTCTCCGGATCGTAGTCCCCGGTGATCATCGACAGTACGAGGCAACTGCCGGTCGGCAGCGCCTCGACCAGGGCGCTCACCAGGTCGTACGCCCCGTCCTCGTCGGCGACGAAGTGCAGCAGCGCGACCAGCGACAGCGCGATGGGCCGGTCGAAGTCGAGGACGGCCCTTGCCTGTTCCAGGATCTTGTCCGTGTCGCGCACATCCGCCTGGATGTACTCCGTCACCCCCTCGCGAGTGCCGTGCAGCAGCGCCGCGGCATGGGCCAGCACGATGGGGTCGTTGTCGACGTACACGACCCGCGCGTCGGGCGCCGCGGCCTGCGCTAACTGGTGGAGGTTGGGCTCCGTCGGGATACCCGCACCGATGTCCAGGAACTGACGGATGCCCGCCTGCTGGACCAGCCACCGCGTCGCGCGGTGCATGAACCAGCGGTTGTTGAGCGCGGAGTGCCTGGCATGCGGTTCCAACGCAAGCATCTGAAGGCCCAGTTGCTCGTCGACCGGGTAGTTGTCCTTGCCGCCGATGAGCCAGTCGTACACCCGCGCGGGATGCGGTCTGCTGGTGTCGATCCGGTGCGCGGAAGGCTCTGTCCCCGGCATGCGGTGCTCCTCTGCTCATCGATGTGTGCGAGCAGTGTGCCACCGGTCACCGGATCTTCGAATGCCTTTTCCGGGCTCTACAAGGGCGGTTTGAGGGGGTCGTGGCCCAACGCCATCAGCCGATGCCGGCGCTGTGTGTCCTCGGCGCCGGGACCGGCCAACGGTTCGCCCTCCGGGTCCGTCTCGGCGGTGACGGTGTCCACGACCTCGTACATCACGTCGAGGTCGTCGTCGGTGAGGTCGGTGCGGCGCTTCTGGAGGATGGCCAGCACATGCTCACCGGTGGGCGAACCCGCGTGCTCCGGCAGCGGTTCCGTCTCCTCGGAGGCGTCGCTCACCCGCAGCCACGCGGCCAGCTCCTGCGAGGTCATGTTCACCGCGCGGTGGAACTCGTCCCACAGCGCGTCGAGTTCGAGGGCGTCGGTCATGACGTACCCCTTTCGGTCGTGCGCTTGTCGCTCTCCACGAGGCCTACGAGGCCTACGAGGCCTACGAGGCTTGCGTGGCCTGCGCGCTTCCTGCCACGCCCGCCCGCGGGCCTCAGGCGCGCCGCGGCCAGTCCTCGGCCTGGAACATCCAGCGGTGCTTCTCCAGCTCCGCGGTGAGACCGATCAGCAGGTCCTGGGTGACGGGGTCGGGCTCGGCGGTCGCGGTGATCCGCTCCCGCAGCAGTCCGATGGTCGTCTCCAGCGCCTCGACGAGCACGCCGACGACCTCGGTGTCCTGGACCCAGCCCTCCTTCGGGCCCTGCGGGGCGGCCGTCGTCGCGACCGTCTCGGGCCGGCCGTCGGGCGGCACACCGAGCGTCGCCGCGCGCTCGGCCACGGTGTCGGCGTACGTACGGGCCGTGTCGACGACCTCGTCGAGCTGCAGATGGATCGAGCGGAACCGCGGGCCCACGATGTTCCAGTGGGCCTGCTTGCCGATGAGCGAGAGCCCGAGCAGATCCACCAGAGTGCCCTGCAGGGCCTCCCCGACGACCTGACGAGCAGACTCGGACAGGGTGCTCTTCACCACGGTCATAGTGCACTTCTCCTTGACGTTTGCGATGTTCGCGACGTTTGCCGACGGCGGGCCGTGCGGAGCAGTGCGGCGCGCTCCTCCTCGCCCGTGCCGCCCCACACACCGGAGGTCTGTCCGGTGGAGAGCGCCCACGCGAGGCACTGGCCGGACACCGGGCAACGGGCGCAGACGCGCTTGGCGGCGGCGATGTCGTGCCGTGCGGGGCCGACCGTACCCACGGGGAAGAACAGTTCTGGGTCCTCCTCCGCGCAGGCCGCTCGCCGCAACCACTCCATGTGGGGGCGGGTGCCCAGGGCGGATCAGCGAAAACACCCGATTCCGAGGCCGCGGGGCCCGTCGCCCTCAGCCGGCGAGAACGCGGTCTCCGCCCTCGGCCGGCGACGACCCGGTCTCTGCCCTCAGTCCGCGAGGACCCGGTCCACGAAGGCGGTCACGTGCGCGAGGACCGTGTCCCTGTTCGTCTCGTTGAACACCTCGTGCTGAGCGCCCGCGTACACACGCTCGGTCCAGTCGGCCCCGCGCAGCTCCTCGATGCCCGCGCGGCTGGCGGGCAGCGGCACGATCCGGTCGTCGTCCCCGTGCAGCCAGAGCAACGGCAGCGCACCCACGTCACCGCTCTTGGCGATGGTCTCCAGGGTGCGTACGAAGGCTTCCAGGGTGGGGCGCTTGAACGGCCCGTGCCAGACCAGCGGATCCGCCGCGTACGCCGCACCGACCGACGGGTCGCGCGAGAGCGTCGTCGGGTCGATGGGGATGTCGGGCAGCGGATCGAGTGCCAGCAGCTGGGGCAGCAGGTCCCAGCTGCCGATGACCGGCCCGGAGAGGACGAGCGCGGCCAGGCCGGCCCCGTACCGCTGGGCGTATCGCGCGGCGATGAGGCCGCCCATGGAGTGGCCGATGAGCACGACCGGTACGTCCGGATGGGCGGCCCGGGCCAGCCGCTCCACGGCGTGGACGTCGCTCACCACGTCCTCGAAGTCCTCGACCAGCACACGCTCGCCCGCCGACCTCCCGTGCCCCATGTGGTCGGGGCCGAACACGGCCGCGCCATGGCCGTGCAGTACGTCGGCCACGTACTCGTACCGGCCGATGTGCTCCCCGTAGCCGTGCACCAGCAGCACCACGTACCGTGGCCGCTCCCGTGGCCACTCGCGTGCGGTGATCGTGCCCCGGGTGCCCGTGAGGGTGTGCTCGCGGGAGTCGGCCATGGGTCCTCCATCGGCGTCGGCGAAGGGTCGGGGGCGATCTTTCCAGGGGGCGGGGGAGCGGTCCATAGCGCGCGGCCGGTGTCGGCGGCAGGGGCCACCTGTCGAGACGGTCCTGACGCGACCGGATACGTGGGCATAGCATCGGTCCCCGCATGAACACGATGACGCTCTGGCACATATCCCTGTGGGAGTTCGCCGCACTCGCCGCCGCGGCCCTGCTCGTCGGCTTCTCCAAGACAGCCGTCAGCGGAGCCAACACCGTCAGTCTCGCCATCTTCGCGGCCGTCCTGCCCGCGCGGGCGTCGACCGGAGTCCTGCTGCCGATCCTCATCGTCGGCGACGTGCTCGCCGTGCTCACCTACCGGCGGCACGCGCACTGGCCGACGCTGTGGAAACTGTTCCCGGCGGTCGCCGCGGGAGTGATCGTCGGCACGGTGTTCCTGATGTGGGCCGACGACCAGGTCGTACGGACGTCGATCGGCGCGATCCTGCTGCTGATGGCCGGGGTCACCATCTGGCGCCGCCGCAAGGCCGAGGCGGAGGAGGAACCCGACTCGCTGGCCACGCGGACCGGCCGCGTCAAGGCCCGTTCGTACGGCGTGCTGGGCGGCTTCACCACGATGGTCGCCAATGCGGGCGGCCCGGTGATGTCGATGTACCTGCTCTCCGCGGGCTTCCGGAAGCTCGGCTTCCTGGGGACCTCCGCCTTCTTCTTCCTGATCGTCAACGTCTCCAAGGTCCCCTTCAGCGTCGGCCTCGGCCTGATCGACGGCAACTCGCTGCTGCTGGACGCGGCCCTCGCCGCCTTCGTCGTACCGGGGGCGTTCATCGGGAAATGGGCCGTGAACCGGATCAATCAGCGGCTCTTCGAGCAGCTGGTGATCGCGGCGACGGTGGTGGGCGGAGCGCAGCTGCTCCTGCGCTGAGCCCCGTCGCCCGTCGCCCGGCGCGCGCGGTCGCCTAGTACGCCGATTCCGTGGCGTCCCCGTCCGGCCGGACCTAGGCTGGAGGCGTCAACAGTGTGTTCCCGGGGCAGGGAGGCTGCGGCCATGTCCGAGGCGTCCGGTCACGAGGATCCACCGGCATCCGCCCGCTATCTGCCGATCGCCGAGCACGGTCTGATCGGTGATCTGCGCAGCGTGGCCCTGGTGGGCACGAACGGCACGATCGACTGGTACTGCTGTCCGTCCTTCGACGCCCCCAGCGTCTTCGCCTCGATCCTCGACGCCGACCGGGGCGGCTCCTTCGAGCTGGCCGCCGCCGTGCCCGCCCGGACCAAGCAGTTCTACTTCCCCGACACCAACGTCCTGGTCACCCGGTTCTTCACCGAGGACGGCGTGGGTGAGATTCAGGACTTCATGCCGGTGGACGGCGACGAGACCGAGGCGGACCGGCACCGGCTCATCCGCCGCGTGCTGTGCGTACGCGGCTCGATCCCCTTCCGCGCGCGCGTGGCCCCCCGGTTCGAGTACGGAGCCCAGCCGCACACCGCACGGCTGCACGACGACATGGTGATCTTCGAGTCCGAGAACCTGGCTCTCGCGCTGACCGCCACGGAGCCGCTCGAATGCGACGGGCTCGACGCGCGAGTGGACTTCAAGCTCCAGGAGGGCGAGTCCGCGGTGTTCGCCCTCGACCAGGTCAGCGGCGCCATCCAGCCCCGCCGCTGCCCGCGCGCCGAGGCCGAGGCGCTGTTCAACTCCACGGTGGCCTTCTGGCGGCACTGGCTGACCGCCTCCCAGTACCGCGGCCGGTGGCGGGAGATGGTGCACCGCTCCGCGCTCACCCTCAAACTGCTCACCTACGCGCCGACCGGCGCGATCGTGGCCGCGGCCACGACCAGCCTGCCCGAACAGCTCGGCGGCGAGCGCAACTGGGACTACCGGTACGTGTGGGTGCGCGACGCCGCCTTCTGCGTGTACGCGCTGCTGAGGCTGGGCTTCACCAGCGAGGCCGAGTCCTTCATGGCCTTCGCGGCCAGGCACATCACCCCGGGCGACGGCCACCCCGGGGGCCCACTGCAGATCATGTACGGCATCGACGGCCGCACCGACCTGCCCGAGCGGGAACTGTCCCACCTGGAGGGATACCAGGGCTCCGCCCCCGTCCGGGTCGGCAACGCGGCGTCCGACCAGCTCCAGCTCGACATCTACGGGGCGCTCATCGACTCGGTCTACCTCTACGACAAGTGGGCCCAGCCGATCTCCAGCGACCAGTGGGACAACATCTGCGGACTGGTCGACTGGGTCTGCGAACACTGGGACCAGCCCGACGAGGGCGTCTGGGAGACCCGCGGCGGCCGTAAGAACTTCCTCTACTCCCGGCTCATGTGCTGGGTGGCGATCGAGCGGGCCATACGGCTGGCCACCCGCCGGGGCCTGCCCGCGGACATCGTGCGCTGGCGCGACGCCCGCGACACGATCTACCGGCGGATCATGAAACGCTGCTGGTCACCGGCGCGCCAGGCGTTCGTCCAGCACGAGGACGACGACGTCCTGGACGCCGCGGTGCTGATGATGCCCCTGGCCAAGTTCATCTCGCCGACCGACCCGAAGTGGCTCTCCACCCTCGACGCGCTCACCGAGGACCTGGTCTCCGACTCGCTGGTCTACCGCTACGACCCGAACGCGAGCCCCGACGGCCTGCGCGGCGAGGAGGGCACCTTCTCGATCTGCTCCTTCTGGTACGTCGAGGCCCTGACCCGGGCCGGACGGCTCGACGAGGCACGGCTGGCCTTCGAGAAGATGCTCACCTACGCCAACCACCTCGGCCTGTACGCCGAGGAGATCAGCCACACCGGCGAACAGCAGGGCAACTTCCCGCAGGCCTTCACCCATCTCTCCCTGATCAGCGCGGCGTTCAACCTGGACCGGGCCCTGGGCTGACAGCGGCCGGGCCGGAGGACGGACGGGCGAGCCGGAGGACGGACGGGTGGATCGGCGAAAAAGTGCGGCCCCGTACGCTCGGTGCCATGTCCCCGCATGTCCTGGTCCTCGGCGGGACCACCGAGGCGCGTGAACTGGCCGCGTCGCTCGCGGCCCGCCCCGGCACGCGCGTGACCACGTCGCTCGCGGGCCGCGTGTCCCGGCCCGGGGCCCTGGACGGGGACGTACGCGTCGGGGGGTTCGGCGGGGCGGAGGGCCTGGCCCAGTGGCTGCGCGCCGAGCACGTGGACGCCGTCGTCGACGCCACGCACCCCTTCGCGACGGGCATCACCGAGAACGCGGCACGGGCCGCGGCGGCCACCGGAGTCCTGGCCGTCGTCCTGCGCCGCCCGGGCTGGACCCCCGTCCCCGGCGACCGCTGGCACCCGGCGGCCTCCCTCGCCGAAGCCGCCGCCCTGCTCCCGCCCCTGGGCCGGCGCGTCTTCCTCACGACGGGCCGCCTGGGCCTGGCGGCCTTCGCCCGGGAGCCCGAACTGCACTACCTCGTACGCTCGGTGGAACCCCCCGAGCCGCCGATGCCGCGCCACACGGACGTCCTGCTGGCGCGCGGCCCGTTCACGGTGGAGTCCGAGACGGCCCTCCTGCGCGACCATCGCATCGACGTCCTGGTCACCAAGGACAGCGGCGGCTCGGCCACCTCGGCCAAACTGACGGCCGCCCGGGAACTGGGGCTGCCGGTCGTGGTCGTACACCGCCCGCCCCTCCCGGAGGGGGTACGAGCCGAACCGGACGTGGCGTCGGTGCTGGCCCGGCTGGGCTTCGGGGCGGGGCGGGAAGCCGGGTAGGAGGCGGGACCGGACGGCTCGCGGGGCGTGCTCGTCAGGTCTCCTTCGTGGCCGCCGCCAGGGACTTGGGGCGGTTCTCCGTGAGGATGTCGTGGGTCAGGTCCTCTACCAGGAGGCGCTTGGCGATGGTGTCGACGGCGGCGCGGAGGTCCGAGCCGGAGGGGCGGCCGATGTCCTGTTCGACGCGTGCGGCGAGCGCCGTGGACAAGGCCTCGCCGATGACGTGGGCCTCGCGGTCACCCGCCTCGGTGTGGGTGAAGAGGGTGCCGTGGCGCGTCAGGTAGCCCTCATCGACCATGCGCTGGAAGACCGGGACCAGGACCTCCGGAGGCATGCGGCGGCGGGCGGCGATCAGGCCGAGGCTCGCGTGGCCGACCATCCGGTTGAACAGCTCGACCTGCATCACGGCCCAGGCGCCCGCGATGTCGAGACGGGTGTCGGACTCGGTGACGAGCCGGCGCATGGCGTCGGGACTCGTACCGCCGATGATCTTTCCGACGGCGGTCTCCAGGCGCCGCTGGTTGTCGGCCGGGGAAGGGGTGCCGAAGCCCTCGCCCAGGTCCGTGGACCCCATCCGGGCGCTGTCGCGCAGCTCCACCTGCTTGAGGAACAGCGCGACCACGAAACCGATCAGCGTCACCGGCACGGTCCACAGGAAGACGGACTGGAGCGTGTCGGCGTACGCCTCCACGATGGGCGCGGCGGTCGCCGACGGCAGTTCGTGCAGCCCCTCGGGGCTGGTCGCGGCCTTCATGAGGGTCGCGGGGTCGGTCCCGCTCGTCCGGGCCGCCTCCGCGACACCGTCCGTGAGCTGGGGCGCCAGCGTGTTCGTGTAGATCGTGCCGAACACCGCGGTGCCGAACGAGCTGCCCAGCGTACGGAAGAAGGTCACGCCGGACGTCGCGGTGCCCAGGTCGGTGTACTCGACGGTGTTCTGTACGGCGATGGTGAGCACCTGCATGCACAGGCCGATCCCGGTGCCCAGGACGAACATGTAGAACGACGCGAGCCAGGCGCTGGTGCCGGGGCCCATCAGGGAGAGCAGATACAGGCCGACGCCCATGACCAGGGACCCGACGATCGGGAAGACGCGGTAGTGGCCGGTCTTGCTGACGACGTTGCCGCTGAACACCGACGCGATGAGCAGCCCGATGACCATGGGCAGGGTGCGCACGCCGGAGACCGTGGCCGAGTCGCCGTCCACGTACTGCAGGAACGTCGGCAGGAACGTCAGCGCGCCGAGCATCGCGAAGCCCACGATGAAGCTGAGGATCGAGCAGACCGTGAAGACGGGGTTGCCGAAGAGCCGCATCGGCAGCATGGGCTGGTCCGCGCGGGTCTCCACCCAGCAGAACACCGCGAGGGCGAGGACGCCGCCCGCGAAGAGGCCGATGATGACCGGCGAGCTCCAGGCGTACTCGTTGCCGCCCCAGCTGGTCGCCAGGATCAGGGCGCTGGCGCCGACGGCCACGAATGCGATGCCCAGGTAGTCGATGACCGGGCGGGAGGGCGACTTCACCACCGGGATCGTGCGGGCCGCGGCCACGACGACGAGGATCGCGATGGGGACGTTGACGTAGAAGCACCAGCGCCAGGTGAGGTGGTCGGTGAAGAGGCCGCCGAGCAGCGGGCCGATGACGGTGGCGACACCGAAGACGGCACCGATGGCGCCCTGGTACTTGCCGCGTTCGCGCAGCGGGATCACATCGGCGATCAGGGCCATCGCGGTGACCATCAGACCGCCCGCGCCGATGCCCTGCACGCCCCGCCAGACGATCAGCAGCATCATGTTCGAGGCGAGGCCGCAGAGGAACGAGCCGGTGATGAAGATGATCGCCGACGCCTGGAAGACCACCTTGCGGCCGAACAGGTCACCGAACTTGCCGACCAGCACCGTCGCGACGGTCTCCGCCAGCAGATAAGCAGTGACCACCCACGACATGTGCTCCGCACCGCCGAGGTCCGACACGATCGTCGGCAGGGCCGTGCCCACGATCGTCTGGTCCAGCGCGGCCAGCAGCATGCCGAGCATGATCGTCACGAAGACGACATTGCGGCGGCGCTTGTCCAGCACGGGCGGCTGCGCGGGGCCCGCCTGAGCCCCGGACGGCGGCTCGGCGGTGTCGGTGGTCGTCACATCCGTCAGCTTCACACCGGGGGGTGGCGCGTGCATGCGGGGCCGTCCGCACGGGTGCGGGCCCGCTGCCGCGGTGGTTCGGGGCGGAGGTGGGGTGCTTGGGGCAGGGGTGGGGTGTTCGGCGTCCCCTGAACGCTCGCCGCTGGAAGGCGGGTGCGTCGGCTGCGGGTCCGCCGTGGCTGGGCGCGCAGTTCCCCGCGCCCCTTTGGGGCGCGCGTCTGCCGGACGCGTCTAGTCCCGGGGGCGTCTGCGCAGCAGGTACGTGTCCATGATCCAGCCCTTGCGGTCGCGGGCCCGTTCGCGCAGTTCGGCGATGCGTGGGGCCGTTTCCGCGAGGGGGCCGGAGGCCAGGATCTCGTCGGGTGTGCCGATGTAGGCGCCCCAGTAGATGTCGATGTCCTGGTCGGCGTACCGCTGGAAGGCCTGGTGGGCGTCGAGCATGACCACCACGTCGTCGACGTCCTCCGGGAAGCCCTGGGCGAGCCGGCGGCCCGTGGTGATTTGGACGGGACGGGCCACGCGGTTGAGCCCGGTGCGGTGGCGGGCGACCAGCGCCGAGACGCTGCTGATGCCCGGCACGACGTCGTGTTCGAAGGAGACCGCGCCCCGGTCGAGGATCTCCTCCAGAATCCCCAGCGTGCTGTCGTACAAGGAGGGGTCGCCCCAGACGAGGAACGCCCCGCTCTCGTCCTCGCCCAGCTCCTCGGTGATCAGCCGCTCGTAGATGTCGGCCCGCGCACTGCGCCAGTCGCCGACGGCGGGGGAGTAGCCCGCGCCCCCGGCGGCCCGGTCCCGCTCCGGGTCGCGCGCCTCCACCAGTCGGTACGTCCCCTCCGGCAGATGCGCGTCGAGAATGTCACGGCGCAGCTGGACGAGATCCGACTTGGCCTCGCCCTTGTCGAGGATGAAGAACACGTCCGTGCTCCTCAGCGCCTTGACCGCCTGCAGGGTCAGTTGGTCGGGATCGCCCGCCCCGATGCCGATGACATGAATCTTTCGCACGCCCCGAGTCTGCCCCACGCCACCGACAGTCCCGTCACCGCATCCGACGGAGGCGGGCCGGCTCCGGCCCCGAGCCGCCGTCAGCCCTCGTCGCCCCGCAGTCGCGGCGCCCACACCTCCGCGTCCACGGCCGCCCCGTCCTTCTCCACCGTGTCCGCCAACTCCCGTGCCCACGCGGCCAGTTGGGCCAGCTCCAGCCCGTACGGCCGCGACCGCCCGGCCTCCGCACCCCACTCCTCGACCGCCCCGGCGCCCCGCCGCAGCAGCCGCGCCCCGCCCGTCACGTTTCCCCGGGCCGCGTGCGTGAGCCCCACCGCGAGCTGGGCGAGCCCGCGCCACAGTGCCCGCTCCTCGTCGGGACCCGACTTCCACGCGTCCTCGAAGACCTCGTGCGCGTGGAACGGTTTGCCCGCCGCCAGCAGCGCCTGCGCCTCGGTGACCGAGTCCTCGGGCGCGCGCACCACCCCTTCGGGCTGCCGCTCCACCCCGTCGGTCCCGTACGGCAGGGGCCGCCCGAGCCCGTCCCGGGGCCGCGCGTTGCGCGCCCGCCCCTCCGCGTCCCGGTCCCGCCTGTCGTCAGAAGCACTGCTCATGCAGCGATTGTCCCTCCCCTCACGCCACCTTCGAAGCAGCACCGGGGGTGGGGTAGTGTTCTGTCTGCGCGATCACGTGGTTCTGCCGCAATGAAGCGCATCGGGACGTGGCGCAGCTTGGTAGCGCACTTGACTGGGGGTCAAGGGGTCGCAGGTTCAAATCCTGTCGTCCCGACTCGTACGAGTCGTAGGTCAGGGCAGGATCGAGTCGATGTAGCCCCCGTCGACGCGCAGGGCTCCGCCCGTCGTGGCCGAAGCCTGGTCGGAGCTGAGATAGACGACCATGTGGGCGATCTCCTCGGGCTCGATCAGCCGATGCAGCAGGGACTGCGGCCGGTGCTTCCGCATGAACTCGCGCTGGGCCTCGTCCCAGGGCAGATCGCGGTCGACGAGCTCGTAGACGAAGTCCTCGACGCCGCCGGTGTGGGTGGGCCCTGCGATGACCGAGTTGACCGTCACCCCCGTGCCCGCAGCCTGCTTCGCGAAGCCGCGGCCGACCGCGAGGAGCGCCGTCTTGGACATGCCGTAGTGGATCATCTCGGCCGGGATGACGACCGCCGAGTCGCTGGCGATGTTCTGGATCCGGCCCCAGCCGCGCTCCGTCATGCCCGGCAGGTACATACGGATCAGCCGTACCGCGGCCAGCACGTTCACCTCGAAATAGCGCCGCCACTCCTCGTCGCTGATCTCCAGCGGGTCGGCGGAGCCGAAGATGCCGAGGTTGTTGACGAGGATGTCCACCTCCGGCAGCGTCTCCAGGACGCGCTGCGCGCCCTCCTCGTTCGACACATCGGCGGCCACCGGGACGAAGTCCGCACCAGGCACCTCCGCCGCCAGCCGCTCCACGCCCTCCGCGACCCGCTTCTCGTTCCGGCCGTTCACCCCCACCCGGGCGCCGGAGCGCGCGAGTCCGGCGGCGATCGCCGCGCCGATGCCCTGCGTCGAGCCCGTCACCAGGGCGGTGCGACCCGTCAGATCGATCTGCATGTGGAACCAGTCCCCTTGTGCGTCTGTCCGTCCTGCGTGCCGGTACGTCTGCCGTCAGCCTGGTGGCAGGGCGATCGCCCCGCCACTCCGGTCGACGCCGGCGGACACGGCCTCGGCTGCGTATGCCCGCTCGGCGACGGGTGACACTCGGGCCGGGCTCGCGTCCCCGCGACGCGCCGACAGGCCCTTCGGGGCATTCGGCCGGCCACGGCAGGATGGCGGTCATGCGATTTCGACTGCTCGGCCGCCTGGAGCTGGTGAATGCCAACGGCGCGGTCGTCCCTCCCGGCGCCGTGTCCCGGGCGATCGTGGGACGGCTGCTGCTCGCCCACGGGGCGGTCGTGCAGCGCGACACCCTCGTCGACGAGTTGTGGGCGGAGCGCGAGACCAAGAACCCGGTCGGCGCGCTTCAGGTCCAGATGGCCAAGCTGCGCGCCGCCTTCGCGGCGCGGGGCGAGGACGCCCGCCTGCTGTTCGGCCACGGCGGCTATCGGCTCGTCCTGGGACCGGAGGACGAGGTCGATGTGCCCGTCTTCGAGGCCGCGGTCCGGCAAGGCCGTGAGCACCTGGCGGCCGAGGAGTACGAGAAGGCCGAGAGCAACCTGCGGCTGGGGCTGTCGATGTGGCGTGGCCGCGCCCTGGACGGCCTGGAGGGACGGGTCTTCGAAACCGAGCGGACCCGCCTCGAGGATCTGCGGCTGGGCGCTCTGGAGGACGTCGCCACCGCGGGCCTCGAAGTCGGCCGCGCGGAGGACCTGGTCCCCGAACTGAAGGCCCTGGTGTCCCTCGCACCGCTCCGCGAGCGGTCCCGGACCCGCCTCATGCTCGCGCTCTACCGCTGCGGGCGGTTCACGGAAGCCCTGGAGGTCTACGAAACGGGCCGACGGTTGCTGAAGTCCGAGCTCGGTGTTGTTCCCTCGCTGGAGCTGCGCTCGCTGCACGCCGCGATCATCCGCCACGATCCGTCCCTGCAAGGGCCGGCCTCCACGTCGTACCGCCTGACGTCGACGCGCACGGATGTCCGGCCGGCACCCGGCGAGGGCAATCCGATCCGGCCGCTCGGCCCGTTCGTCGGCAGGCGCAGAGATCTCGGCGCGCTGCGTGCGGTCGTCGACCGCGAGCGGCTGGTGACCGTGCTGGGCCCGGGAGGCGTCGGCAAGACACGCCTGGCGCGGGAGGTGTGCGCACTGGTCCAGCCGTCCCGCGGCAACGTCTGGTGGGTGGATCTGGCGCCGGCCGACGACGCGAACGTGCTGGCGGTGGTCGCCTCCGTGCTCGGACTGTCCGACACCTCCGTCCGGCCGGACCAGCCGCCGTACGACCATCTCCACCGGCTCACCTCGTTCCTGGCCGGACGCCGGGCGGTCCTCGTGCTCGACAACTGCGAGCACCTGCTCGACGCGGTCGCCCCGCTCGTGGCGACGCTGCTGGGCCGGTGTCCCTCGCTGACCGTCCTGACCACCAGCAGAGCACCGCTGGAGGCCCCCGCCGAGGTGCTGTACCCCTTGGCGCCGATGCCGGACGAGGAGGCCGCGGACCTGTTCGGTATGCGCGCTGCCATGATCGATCCGTCCTTCGCCCCGGACGAGGCGGCGCTGCACGACATCCGCCGCCTCTGCCGCAGGCTCGACGGACTCCCGCTGGCGGTGGAACTCGCCGCCGCACACGTACGGCTCCTGACCGTTCGTGAGATCGAGGCCCGTCTCGACAACCGCTTCACCCTGCTGACCAAGGGGGAGCGCACCGCGCCGGCCCGACACCGCACCCTGCGTGCCGTCCTCGACTGGAGCTACGCCCTCCTCGACTCCACCGAGCAGACGCTGCTGACGGAGCTGGCCCTGTACGTGGGCGGCTGCTCCGTCGACCTCATGGAAACGGTCATGCCGCTGCCCGGGGCGGACAGTTCCGAACTGCTGCACGTGCTGGGGCAGTTGGTCGACAAGTCCCTTCTCGTACCGGTCTCCACGCCCGACGGGAACCGGCTGCGGATGCTGGAGACGGTCCGCGAGTACGCGCTCACCCGGCTCCGGGAGGAGGGCCGGGCGCCCGAAGCCGAGGAACGCCTCATGACATGGGCCGCACGCCTCGTCCGTGAAGGCAGCGAGGGAATCTCGTCCCGCGACCAGAAGGAGTGGGCCAGGCGCCTCACCGAGGAGTCCGCCAACATCAGGGCGGCCTCGGACCTGATGGCGGCCAGGTCAAGGGGGGCCGAGGCGCTGCTCCTTGAGGCGCGGCTCGGCTACTTCTGGTTCATCAGCGGCCGCGAGGAAGAGGGGATCGACCGACTCCAACGCACTCTGCAGGCATACGACTTGACGGTAGGACAGCGGCATGCGGAGCCCAGCGAGGAGGACGAATGGGCGCTCTTCTACACGATCGCCTGGCTCACCTGGCTCAACCATGTCGCCGGACATCACGCGGAAGCCGGCTCCACGACCACGGCCCTGGCCGGACCTCAGGGCTCGCGACCACCGCAACTGGACGCACTGGGCGCGGACACGGACGTGGTCACCCTGACCATGGGCGGCAACGACATCGGCTTCTCCAGGAACCTGTCCACCTGCGCCGGACTGACGTCCCAGGACCCGACTGGCAGCCCGTGCAAGACCTTCTTCACGAGCGGCGGCACCGACCAGCTTGAGCAGCGCGTCAACGACACCGCTCCCAAGATCGCAGCGGCGCTGGACGCCGTCCGGCAGCGGGCTCCTCACGCCAAGGTCCTGGTGGTCGGCTATCCCGGCCTGTTCCCGGACGACGGGGTCGGCTGCACCAGCTCCGCCGTACCGCTCGCGGCCGGTGACTTCGCCTATCTGCGGGACACCGAGAAGAAGCTCAACGCGATGCTCGCGAGCCAGGCGTCGGCGAAGGGCGTGGGCTACGTCGACACCTACACCTCGTCGGTAGGACACGACATGTGCAAGCCGGCCGGAGAGCGCTGGATCGAACCCCTGGTCGCGGCGGCTCCGGCCGCGCCCGCCCACCCCAACGCCCGGGGCCAGCAGGCCATGGCCGCCGCGGTGGAGCGTGCCGTCCACTGCCGCGCGAACCGCCGATGACGTGAGAGGGAGGGGACACCGGCTGTCCTGGGGAGGGTCGGTGCCCCCGTCCCTCGAGCGGCCCGGAAAGAACGCTTGGTCGGCCGGGGCCCATGTCTTCGCCCTCTTGTCGGAGGAGTGGCGAACCGTGAGAAGTCGCCGAAGTCCGGCGATGTCTCGACCCGATACGACGAAGGTCACAGTTATATATCGGACACTTCGCACTTCAATCTTCACACGAGGTGCACATGTTGGCTAAGTTGACGGACAGGACGCACGACTCCCTCCGGTGAACCTCGCCGGGTCGCGCGGCCTCCGCCGAATTCGGTGGCCCTCGTGGCGACCGGAACCGGGGACCCAACCGAACTTTGGGGTGAATCGGCCCAACCGCCCGACAGGGCAAGGGCCGTAGGGCATACCTTCCGGATTCCTCGCCCGAACCCGACAGCTAACTCGGTAGGCGGAGCACGGAAGGAGTACGGCTCCCATCGCGCCGGAACGAACCCCGCGCCCCGGAGGCAGCAACCTCCCGGGTATACCCCGGCCCGCCCTCGCGACGGCGGCCGCCACCTCAGTGGACCTCTACTCCTCGGCCGGCGGTTCCTCGCCGGCGAGAGAGGACGACAAGCCGAGTCGCGAAGAGGTCCAGCAGCGGATCAGCAGCCTCTACGACCAAGCAGAGACCGTCAGCGGGAACTACAACGCGACCCGGGCGATGAGTTCGGGGCGCACGCGCGAGCGTGTGATGCCCGGATCCGACACCGGGCGTGGGCGCGCCGACACGGTTGCCGCCCCTGCTCCCGCTCTGAACGACCGCGCCAAGCAGTGGTTCGACGTGGGGCGTTCGCAACTGGGGCCCCTCATCCCCGCCGTGCTGCCGCCCGACAGGATGCCGGACCGCGACCAGGCCGCGACGCGGCCCAAGAGCCCCGGTGGCCGTTCGGGAGAACGGTCGCCCGACCGCTCGGGCGACCGCGCGCTGGAAGCGCCGAGCAAACCGCTCCTGGAGCTGACCGCCGGACCCGGCGCCGCGTCAACCGCCCGACCGGTGGCGGAGTTGACCGCAGGGCCCATCGCCGCGCTGCCCGCCGTGCCGCAGGCGCGCCAGGAGGCCACCGCGATCCTGCCCGCGATCGCCGCCGATCCGCGGCAGTCGCTGAAGACCTCCAAGCAGCGGAACCAGAGCAAGCTCGCGAAGGCCCGTGAACTGCTCTCCGCACACACTGCCCGGCGGAGCGCGCCGGTGGCGGCGATCGAGCCCCCGCCGGCGGAGACCGTCTGGGCCACCACCGAGGGGCAGGGCTACCGCCAGGCCGAGGCCGAATGGTGGCAGCCGCAGCAACAGTTCGAGCCGCAGCAGCAGTTGCAGCCACTGCAGCAGTCGCAGTCGGCCGGTTATTACGGCACACAAATGTCCGTCGACGCCCTGGGCGGCCCGGACCTGACGCTCGGCATGGGGCTGCCCGCTGCCCCGGCTCCGATTCCGACTCCGTCAATCGCTCCGGCTCCGGTACCGGCTCCTGCTCCTGTTCCGTCGATCGGCATGGACCTGCCCATGGGCCCGGACCTCACGTTCGGTATGGCTCCGGCCATCGACGTCCGTACGCCGATGGGCACGGGCCTGCCCATCGGTTCGGACGGTGCCGCGAACCCGGGATACGGCGCATCGAACCCCGGCTACGGCGCCGCGACCCCGGCATACAGCGGGGTGTCGACCCCGGGATACGCCGGATCGGCCCCCGGATACGGCGGAAAGGCGGCGACAGCCGTCGACTTCGCCCGTGGGCAGATCGGCAAGCCCTGTGTGTGGGGAGCGATGGGGCCGGGGTCGTACGACTGCTCCAGCCTCACGCAGGCGGCGTGGAAGGCGGCGGGGGTCGCACTCCCGCGTACCGTGAACGATCAGGCGGTCGCCGGCATGGCGGTCCCCCTCTCCGACATCCGTCTCGGCGACCTGGTCCTCTTCCACGGGCACGTCGGCCATGTCGGCATCTACAGCGGCAACGGCATGATGGTCCACGCGCCGAGCCCGGGGGCGGCCATCCGCGAGGAGTCGATCCACTGGGCCGGCGAGTCGGCGATCCACAGCGTGATCCGGCCTGCCTGACCCTGACCCGGAGGCCGTATCGGTGGGCGCGCGAGGCGCCGCCCGATACGGCCTCCGATCGTCTCGTTCCGGAGACGGCAGGTCTGCGAAAGTGTCAGCTCATGTCGAGCGAGACGGCGACGTCGGTGATGGCTATGGGGAACTGGTCCACACTGGTCGTGGCTCCGGTGAGCACGTCGACGGTGTAGAACGTCGACGTCGAGGCACCGGCCGGGGTCAGGGTGGCGAAGGCCGTGTTCGAGATCGTCTTGCCGGCGCTCAGATCGCTGAAGATGTCGAAGCCCGCGTTGACACCGGCGTCGAAGCCCAGTGAGCCGGTCGGCACCAGCAGGCCGTTGGCGGGCGGCGACTGGATGACGACCTGGTCCGAAGTCGTGTTGATGTCGAACAGCGTCGTCGCGGTGGCCGAGTTCAGGTCGTTGTTGGTGTAGGCGGCTCCCGTGACGCCGTGGGTCGTCGCCCCGTCCGTGGTCAGGGGGGTGTTCGTGGCGGTGCTGCTGTTGGCGAGGTTGTGCGCCAGGTTCTGACCGGTGTCACTGATGATCCGCAACCGGTCGGCCGCGGGGTTGAAGTCGACACCGAAGTTCGTGCCCTGCAGCGGAACACTGAGCTGCGAGACCTTGGTGACAAGCGGGTTCGGGACGGCGGGCGGGATCTGGACCGTGTAGATGCCGCCCTTGTTGCCGACCAGGTACAACAGTCCGTTCTGTACGCGGAAGTCGAGCCCGACGACGGCGGTGTCGCCGACGAGCCCGTCGATGCGCTTGAACCAGTTGAGCGTGCCGGGGTCGTCGGTGTTGAACGCGGCCATCAGCGTACCGTCGGCCGAGATGCCGAACGCCAGCAGACGGGGCGGCGCCGCGTGGCTGGTGCCCGGCGTCGCCACGACGAGTGCCGCCATGGCGGACGCGGCCGCGACCGCCGCGGCCATTCTCTTCTTGAGCCCTGCTTTCATCGCTACTTCCCTCTCGGTCGGCGTGAGCTTGAGCGTGGATGTGAGCGCGAGCGTGTGCTGTGTCAGAGGTGTTGCCGCCTGGTCCGTCAGGCCGGATCGACAGGCGGCGACGGCAAGCTATGGGGCAGGACTGGACATCCACTGGACGGTGGTTGAACGGCGGATCGGCCGCTCGGCGGGGCTCCGCGGGCTCACGGCCCCGAAGTGGTCGACGACGCGGTGGCTGGCACCCACGGCCCCAGGGCCCGGCGGGCGCGCTCGACGCCTGCATGCGCTCGTGCCAGCTGGTCGTGTTCACCGGTGACGGACGCGACCGTCGCCGCGGTGGAGTGGTGGTCGAGCGCCTCGTCGTGACGGCCGCTGCCGTACAGCGCCTCGGCGAGGCCGTTGAGCGCCGACGCCTCGCCGTAGCCCTCACCGTTCTCACGGAACAGTTCGAGGGCCCGCCGCTGACAGGCGACGGCGGCCACGAACTCGCCCTGCCCCAGCCGGATTTCGCCGAGCCCGGACAGCGCGTACGCCTCTCCGCCGTGGTGCCCCAACTGCCGGAAGAGCGTGAGGGCTTGCTCCTGGCACTCGGCCGCGGACTCCGAACGGCCCAGCCTCAGAAGGGCGTTGCCGAGGTGGGAGAGGGTGCGGGCGCGGCCGATCCGGTCACCGGTCAGATCGTGCAGGGCGAGGGCGTGCCGTTGGTGGTCGGCCGCCTGCCCGTACTCGCCCAGCCGCAGACAGACATTGCCGAGGTTCGTGAGGGTGCGCGCCTGGCCCACCTGGTCGCCGGTCTCCCGGTAGAGGGCGAGGGCCTGTTGATGGTCGTGCGCGGCGTCGCGGAGGCTGCCCAGCCGCCAGTGGACGTTGCCGAGGTTGGACAGGGTTCTGGCGCGCCCCGCCCGGTCGCCCGTCCGGCGGTGCAGTTCGAGGGCCCGTACGAGATGGTCCTCGGCCGATCCCGCGTCGGCGAGCCGCCAGTGGACGACCCCGAGGTTGGTCAGCGCGTGGGCCTGTCCGCCCAGGTCGCCGATCGTCTCGGCGGCCCGCAGGGCGTGGCGGTGGATCTCCAGCGCCTCGGTGTGGTGACCGGAGTCGAGGTGGCGGAACAGGAGGGCCGCCAGGCGGACGGCGTGCCGGGGGCTGCCGCGGTCCGCGGCCACCGCGCAGACGGCGGCCAGTGTCGGCCGCTCGGCGTCCAGCCAGGCCCGTGCCACGTCCGCGTCGCCGAGGGCCGGCGAGACATGGACGGTGGCCGCGACCGCGGGCCTGTGGTGCCGCTCGGCCGGGTAGAGCGTGTCCATGGCCGCCGCGGCCGTGCCGAGGTAGTGGTCGAAGAGACGGACCAGCGCGGCCTGCCGTTCGGCCTCGGAGTCATGCGTACGGGTCAGGCGGTACGCGTAGGCACGCAGCAGGTCGTGCGTGCCGAACCGGCCCGGCCGGGCGGGCTGAAGGAGGTGGGCACGGGCCAGCAACGCCAGGGTCCCGGCGGCGTGGACCGGACCCTCACCGGGGCCCGCGGGCTCATCGCCTGGTACGGCGTCTGGCATGTGGGCCAGCACGTGCTCTGGTGTGTGGGCCGACGTCCGACCCGGCATGTGCTCTGGTGTGTGGGCCGGTGTCCGTCCCGGCCCGCGCTCCGGCATGTGAGCCGGTGTCCGGCCCGGCACCTGTACCCGCTCCGGCGTGTGGCGTGGCACGCTGCCCGGCACCTGGCCCGACGAGGCGCCAGGCACGTGCCCGGGTCTCTCGTCCCGCGCGGCGTCCGGCGCACGGGGCGGCCCTTCGCCCGGCGCATGGGTTGGCCCTTCGCTCGGCGCAGGGGTCGGCACATGGGTCGGCCCCTCGCCCGGCACCCGGACCGTCGCTTCGTCCGGCGTTTCGCCGATCAGCGCCGCGACCGCATGGGCGTCCGCCTCCGGTCCGGGGTGCAGGCTCAGCAGGCGGAAGGTGCGGGCGGCCGGGGCGGGGAGGCGCTCGTACGACCAGGAGAACACCGCCTCCACCGCCGCGCGCCGGTCGCCGCCCGCGTCCAGGAGATCGAGCCGCCGATGCTGGTCGGCCAGTTCCGCCACCAGGTCCGCCAGTCGCGACGACGGGTGGGCGACGGCGAGTTCGGCCGCGACCCGGAGCGCCAGCGGGAGACGCGCGCACTGTTCGGCCAGGGCGGCGGCAGGACCCGGCTCGGTGTCGACGCGCGTACCGACGAGTGCGCGCAGCAGGGCGACCGCGTCGGGCGGCGGGAGGGGGCCCAGACCGATACGGCGGGCGCCGTGCAGGGCCACCAGTCCCGCGAGGCTGTCCCGGCTGGTGACCACGACCGAACAGGCCGGCGAGCCGGGAAGCAGCGGGCGGACCTGCTCCTCGGACAGGGCGTTGTCCAGGACCAACAGCATGCGCCGGTCGGCCAGTTCGGTCCGGAACCGGCTCGCGCGGTCGTCCACGTCGAGCGGGACCGCGTCACCGGGGACCCCGAGCACGGTGAGGAACCGAGTCAGGGCGTCGCCGGGAGGCATGGGGCGGTCCGGGTCGTAGCCGCGCAGGTTGACGTAGAGCTGGCCGTCGGGGAACCGGTGCCGTGTGCGGTGCGCCCAGTGCACGGCCAGCGCGGTCTTCCCCACCCCGGCAGTGCCGGAGACGACCGACACGGCCCCGGCCGTCGGGCTGTCCGCCGCCGCGGCCAGCAGCCGGTCCAGTGCGGACAGTTCGGGGTCACGGCCCGCGAAGTCGGGTACGTCCGCGGGGAGTTGCGCGGGTAATCGGTGCGCCGAAGGCGGGTACGGGGGTACGTGGGCGGGCACCTGCGCGGGCAACTCGCCAGGACCCTCGGCCGTGTTGCCGGCGGGAGCGTGCCCGGTCCCGCGAGCGGAGAGCCGGGTGCGGCGGCGCAGCAGGGCGGCATACGCCTCGGCCAGCGCGGGGCCGGGGTCGACGCCGAGTTCGTCGGCCAGCCGACGGCGGCTCCGCCGGTAGACGGCGACCGCCTGGTCGCGTCGACCGACGGCCTCGTACGCCCGGACGAGCCGGGCCTGGGCGTCCTCGTCCAGCGGCTGCGCGACCGCGGCCTCCTCCAGGACGGGCAGCGCGTCGGCGCTCCTGCCCGCCGCGATCATGGCCTCGCCGTACTGGGCGACCGCCCCGCGACGTTCCTCCGCCAGCGCGACGACCACCGGATGCGCGGAGAGGAAGGGCAGGTCCGCGAGGGGCGGTTGCTGCCACAGCCCGAGCGCGTCGGCGAGCAGTGCGGCGGCCCGCTCCTGGCCGCCGCCCCGCCCGTCCCGTCGTACGGTCACCGCCCCGGCGACCAGGTCCCTGAAGCGCAGCAGGTCGATGGCGTCGTACGGGACGCGCAGCGCGTAGCCGTCGCCGAGCCGGGGGAGCAGCGCACTTCGGGCGCGTGGTGGCCGGTCGGGCTCCAGCAGGTGGCGCAGGTGCTTGATGTGGGTCTGGACGACGTTCGACGCGGTCGCCGGCGGGTGCTCGCCCCACAGCGCGTCCGCGAGTCCGAAGAACGGCAGTTGCTGTCCACGGGACACGGCGAGCAGGGCGAGTACCGCGCGGCGCTGGGGCGAACCGAGGTCGAGGCGGGTGCCGTTCCGCCAGGCGCAGACCGGCCCGAGTACCTGAATGCGCATGCGTCCCCCGCCCGCCGTTTTACAACTCCCTCACCATTCCCTTTCTCTATCCTCGTTTTCGGCATATCCGGAAGGCGTATTCAGGCCCACTGCCGCGCAGTTGTCACACCGGACCGTGGGCCGGCGCTCAGGGTTCCGCGCTCAACGCTCGTCGACGGAGAGGTCCGGGTGATCGCCGAGGCGTCGTACGTACTCCTCGATGTGGCGGTACGCGGCGAGCGTTCCGGCCGCGTCGAAGTGGTCGAGGTGGGTGAGTGTCACCCAGAGGTCCTTGTCCGCGGTGCTGAGCTCAGCGCCCAACACGTAGGGGTGTAGGGCGAGTTGACGGTCGAGCCGGTCCAGTGTGGACTCGCATGCCCCGTCGGCGAGCAGTCCGGCGAGGTCGCGGAGGATGTCGGGCGCGTGGTTGCTGACGACGCGTCCGCTCCAACGGTCGCACAGCGCGGGCGCGGTGAGCGGGCCGTCGTAGTGGTGCCAGGTCGCCTCGTAGGCGCCGCGCAGCGATGCGAAGGCCTCCGGCGTCTCGGCGGGGAGCTTCAGGACCGTGGTGGTGAGCGAACCCGTGAGGCCGAGCAGGTCGAGGACGACCGCTACGCGCCCCGAGTAGGGACAGGCCTCGGACAGGTACAGCTGATAGCGGTGCGGCGCAGGGTAGAAGCCGCCCGCGAGACCGACGCCGATACGGCCGCGGAAGCGCTGCGGACGGGCCGCCGGAGCGGGGACGGACGCGCCACCGGTGGTCGTGCCGCGGCCGGACGAGTGGGGGGAGGATGCGTGGGGGCCGGACGAGTGGGAGGCGGTCGCGCGGGAGGCCGTCGTGGTGAAGGTGTCAGTGCTGCTGGAACCGCGGGAAACTGTCTCGGGCATGACTCTCCAGGGGGAACGCGGAGGCCCTGGCCGCCTCGTGGGCGCCAGTGGCGGAACGGAGTGACTGCGCTGCCGTACAGGTCCGGATCGGTCGGACGCGTAGCGGATCAGTAAGCGCTGGAGACACGCGACAAATCGATGTGCAGGCGCCTCGTCAAGCCGTTCCTGGACAATTCCCACCGGTCCTGCCGTCGGGGCTCGCGAGACGCGAGACCACGCTTGCCCCGCCGCTCCGGCGGAACCCGGTCGTCACCCGGGGCACCCCGTCGCGGTGGAAGGGTTGCCTGCCAGCGGGCCGGGGCCGATGACCGCACGAACGGGGAATCCCCCGCACGACGGGCGCTGGCAATCGTGACCGTCTCCGTCAGTGTTGATGCGCTCAGCGTGACCGTCAAGACGGCGTCTCAACAACTGGGCATCCGGCCGCCGGACCGGGTTCGCACCTCGTGATGGGAAGCCTCCCGACAAGAACTCCCGATGGCAGGAAGAAAAGGCACAGCCGTACTGTTGTGGTCGTTGACGACGAGGCGGTGCCCGATCGAGGGCCCGCGAACGCGAGGTCGGCCGGACCCCTGGTCCGCCGAGCCGGAAGGGCGGAGGTGACGCACGTGCCAGCGCGAACCGTGTCCCGCCGCAGCGTCCCGAAGGCCGCCCCGCTCCATCGCGTACGCCTCTACTCCCGGCCGCACATCGACCTGCTGCGCGTTGCCGGCGCGCTCTGTTGCTCCTGACCTGTATCCCACGCGGTCGCGCCCTCCGATGAGGGCCGGCCTTCTCGTACGGTCGATCAGGAAGGCACACCTCTCGTGTCCTCAGTACCTTCTGCCCTGCCCTCTTCCGCGCAGCTGCACCTAGCCGTGGCGCTCGACGGCGCCGGCTGGCACCCCGCCGCCTGGCGCGAACCGGTGGCCAGGCCCCGCGAACTGTTCACGGCCCAGTACTGGGCCGACCTCGTCGCCGAGGCCGAGCGCGGTCTCCTCGACTTCGTGACCTTCGAGGACGGACTCGGACTGCAGTCCTCGCACTTCATCGAGCCGGACGGGCGGACCGACCAGGTCCGCGGCCGGCTCGACGCCGTTCTCGTCGCCGCGCGCATCGCACCGCTGACCAGCCACATAGGTCTGGTGCCGACGGTGGTGTCCACGCACACGGAGCCGTTCCACATCTCCAAGGCCATCGCCACTCTCGACTATGTGAGTTCCGGACGGGCGGGCCTGCGCGTGCAGTTGACGGCACGACAGAACGAGGCGGCGCACTTCGGCCGCCGTACGCTGCCCCGCCTGGACGCCTACGACAGCCCGGCCACCCAGGACGTGGTGACCGAACTCTTCGACGAGACGGCCGACTACGTCGAGGTCGTACGCAGACTCTGGGACAGCTGGGAGGACGACGCCGAGATCCGGGACGTGGCCACCGGCCGCTTCGTCGACCGCGACAAGCTCCACTACATCGACTTCGAGGGCCCGCACTTCAGCGTCAAGGGCCCCTCCATCACCCCGCGTCCGCCCCAGGGCCAGCCCGTCGTCAGCGCCCTCGCACACCAGAGCGTCCCGTATCGGCTGGTGGCCCGCGCCGCCGACATCGGCTACGTCACCCCGCACGACACCGAGCAGGCCCGCGCGATCGTCGCCGAGATCCGCGCCGAACAGGCCCTCGCGGGCCGCGCCTACCAACCCCTGCACGTCTTCGGCGACCTGGTGGTCCTTCTCGACGACGATCCGGCCGCCGCGTCCGCCCGCAAGGACCGCCTCGACGCCCTCGCGGGAGAGGCGTTCACCAGTGACGCCCGCGTCTTCACCGGCACCCCCGCCCAACTTGCCGACCTGCTCCAAGAGTTGGCGTCGGCCGGGCTGAGCGGCTTCCGGCTGCGCCCCGCAGTCCTCGGCCACGACCTGCCGGCCATCACCCGGGGCCTGGTCCCCGAACTCCAGCGCCGGGGTGTCTTCCGCCGCGCCTACGAGGCCGACACCCTGCGCGGACTGCTCGGGCTCGCCCGCCCGGCCAACCGCTACGCCGCCAGCACCACCGGCGCTGCTGCCGCCGCCGACACCGCTGCCAACGCCACCGCCTGAGCCGGACGGAGACCGCACGACCATGAGCAAGCCGCTGAAGCAGATCCACCTGGCCGCCCATTTCCCCGGCGTCAACAACACCACCGTCTGGAGCGACCCGGAGGCCGGCAGCCACATCGAGTTCAGCTCCTTCGCGCACTTCGCGCGGACCGCCGAACGCGCCAAGTTCGACTTCCTGTTCCTCGCCGAAGGGCTGCGGCTGCGCGAACAGGGCGGAAAGATCTACGACTTGGACGTCGTCGGCCGACCCGACACCTTCACCGTCCTCACCGCGCTCGCCGCCGTCACCCAGCACCTCGGCCTGACCGGCACCATCAACTCCACCTTCAACGAGCCCTATGAAGTGGCCCGCCAGTTCGCCAGCCTCGACCACCTCTCGGACGGGCGCGCCGCCTGGAACGTCGTCACCTCCTGGGACGCCTTCACCGGCGAGAACTTCCGCCGCGGCGGCTTCCTCCCACAGGACGAGCGCTACTCCCGGGCCAAGGAGTTCCTGGCCACCGCGAACGAACTCTTCGATTCCTGGCAGGGCGACGAGATCGTCGCCGACCAGGACACCGGCACCTTCCTGCGCGACGCGAAGGCCGGCGCCTTCGTCCACCAGGGTCAACACTTCGACATCGAGGGGCAGTTCAACGTCCCGCGCTCCCCGCAGGGCCGCCCGGTGATCTTCCAGGCCGGCGACTCCGAGGAGGGCCGCGAGTTCGCCGCCGCCGGCGCCGACGCGATCTTCAGCCGCTACGCCACCCTCAAGGACGGCCAGGAGTTCTACACGGACGTCAAGGGACGCCTGGCCCGCTACGGCCGTACGCCCGACCAGCTGCTGATCCTGCCCGCCGCGACGTTCGTCCTCGGCGACACCGACGCCGAGGCGGAGGAACTGGCCCGCGAGGTGCGGCGCCAGCAGGTCAGCGGGGCGACCGCCATCAAGCACCTTGAGTTCGTCTGGAACCGCGACCTGTCCGCGTACGACCCCGAAGGGCCGCTGCCCGACATCGACCCCGACCTCGGCGAGCACACCATCGCGCGCGGCCGGGCCCAGGTCCGTATGTACCGCGACCCGCTGGCCACCGCCCGCGAGTGGCGGGAGCGGGCCTCCGCCAACAACTGGTCCATCCGCGACCTGGTCATCGAGACCGGCAACCGCCAGGCCTTCGTCGGCTCCCCGGCCACGATCGCGGCCACCATCGACGACTTCGTCCAGGCCGACGCCAGCGACGGTTTCATCCTCGTCCCGCACATCACCCCCGGCGGCCTCGACGCCTTCGCCGACACGGTGGTCCCGCTGCTCCAGGAGCGCGGTGTGTTCCGTACGGAGTACGAGGGCACGACCCTGCGCGACCACCTGGGCCTGGCCCATCCCGATGCCCGTACGAATGCCGATGCCGGTGGCGCCGACCTCGGTAAGCGGGGTGAGCGGGTGGCCTCGTGAACGTACGGGAGGTCACCCCGATCGGGTAAGCACGAGACCACGGCACGAGACCGCGGAGTGGGGGTCGAAACCGGTCATCTGGCTTGATGCGGATGCCGAAAGGGACCATTCTTGTACATATGGTGACATTGCCGCGCGACGGAGGACCGGCGGCCACGGCCGGTGACGCCATGGCGGTGGTCGACGCGAGCGGCGATGTCACGGGCTGGAGCGAGGGCGCGCGGCTGCTGACGGGGCACACGGCCGAGGACGTGACCGGGCGGCCGGCGTCGGAGCTGGTGGCGGGGGACCCCGCGGCGGCCCGGCGGGCTCTGCTGACACACGGCGACGCGGTCGTTGCCGTACGCCACAAGGACGGGCGGCGGCTGGAGCTGGCGCTGCGGATGTGCTCGCTGCAGGGCGGGAAGGAGCGGCGGCCGGGGTTCGTCGTCACCGCGACCCCGGACGCGGGCCAGGGAATCCCCGGCGAGCGGACCCTGGGCGAGCTGGCCTTCACGCAGGCGTCGATGTCCATGTCGATCTTCGACACCGGGCAGCACTACCTGCGGATGAACGACTTCGCGTGCCGGGTCATGGGGCAGCCCGAGACGGCGTTCCGGCACCGCTACTTCCCCGACACCGTGGAGAACGCCGAGCACAGCCGGGGTTTCCTGCGCCATCTGGAGATCGTCGCCGAGACCGGGCAGCCGGTCCACTACGAGAGCTGGACCCGCTCACCGTCGGGCCGTCGCATGCACGCCTGGAGCTTCGAGATGTGGCCGGTGCGGGACCGGGCCGGAGAGCTGCTCGGCACCGCGCTGGCCGGGTTCGACAGCAGTGAGCAGTACTGGGCGAGACAGCGGCTGGCCCTGCTGAACGAGGCCGCCGGGTCCATCGGCACCAAGCTCGACGTGATCCAGACCGCCCGTGAACTCGCCGAACTGGCCGTGCCCCGGCTCGCCGACTTCGCCAGCGTCGACCTGCTGGACTCGGTGCTCCAGGGCGAGGAACCCGTGAAGGGGCCGGTGGAGGGCGGTGTGGAGCTGCGCCGGGTCGCCCACCACTCCGGCACCCCCGGTGTGCCGGAGGCGGCCATCGACCTGGGTGCCGCCGACATCTACCCGGCTTTCTCCCCGCCCGCCCGCGCCCTTGCCACCGGCGAGCCGGTGCTCACCCGGAGCGGCGACAGCGGCCTCGACACCTGGTTCGCCCAGCACGGCGCCCGCTCCGCCAAGCTGCGCGAGAGCGAGGACCACGAGCTGTCGCTGATGGCCGTACCGCTGGTGGCACGCGGCACGACACTGGGCGTGGCCGTCTTCGTACGGATCCTCACGCCCGAGCATCCCGACGCCTTCGACCTGGACGACGTGTCGCTGGCCGAGGAACTGGCCAGCCGGGCGGCCGTCTGCGTCGACAACGCCCGCCGCTACACCCGGGAGCGCACCACCGCGCTCGCCCTGCAGCGCAGCCTGCTGCCCCAGGTGATGGCGGTGCAGGCGGCCGTCGAGTTCGCCTCCCGCTACCTTCCGGCGCTGTCGCAGGCGGGCGTGGGCGGCGACTGGTTCGACGTGATCCCGCTGTCCGGGACCAGGGTGGCGCTGGTCGTCGGGGACGTCGTCGGACACGGCCTCCACGCCTCCGTGACCATGGGCCGACTCCGTACGGCGGTCTGGACCCTCGCCGATGTCGACCTGCCGCCGGACGAGCTGCTCACACACCTGGACGACCTGGTCGGACACCTCGCGGCCGACGAGAGCGCGATGATCGGCGAGATCGGCGCCACCTGCCTGTACGCGGTGTACGACCCGGTGTCCCGCCGCTGCACCGTCGCCTCCGCAGGCCACCCGCCGCCCGTCGTGCTGCTCCCGGACGGGACGGTGAAAGTCGTCGAAGTCACCGCGGGACCGATGCTCGGCGTCGGCGGGCTCCCGTTCGAGGCCACCGAGCTGGACGTGCCCGAAGGCGCCGTACTCGCCCTCTACACGGACGGTCTCGTCGAGGCCCGCGATGTCGACGTGGACGTGGGCACCGCCGCCCTCTGCACCGCTCTGGCCGCCCCGGCCCGGAATCTGGAGGACGCCTGCGACAACGTCCTCAAGGCCCTGCTCCCGCAGCGCCCCGCCGACGACGTGGCGCTGCTCCTGGCCCGTACCCGCGCCCTGGACGCCGACCAGGTGGCCGTCTGGGACCTGGAGTCCGATCCGGCGCTGGTCGGCACGGCCCGGCAGTACGCCACCGAGCAGCTGACCCGCTGGGGGCTCGACGAGGCCGCCTTCGTCACCGAACTCGTCGTGAGCGAACTGGTCACCAACGCCATCCGCTACGGCGGCTCCCCGATCCAGCTCAGACTCATCCGCGACCGTACGCTCATCTGCGAGGTCTCCGACGCCAGCAGCACCTCGCCCCATCTGCGCCGGGCCCGCACCTTCGACGAGGGCGGCCGGGGCCTGCTGCTCGTGGCACAGCTCACCGACCGCTGGGGCACGCGTCCGAGCGGCACCGGAAAGACGATCTGGGCGGAACAGGCGCTGCCGGTCCAGTGAGCACCGGTCCATTTGAGTACGGGGGCAGTGAGCCCCGGGCCAGTCAGCCCCGGGCCGGACTCAAGAACCGGCCGGCCTCAAGAACCAGGTCCTACTCAAGAACCAGGCCCTACCGAAGAATTCGGGCGGCTCGGCTCAGTCGAGGCCCACGTAGTCGCGCAGGGCCTGGGAGCGGGACGGGTGGCGCAGCTTCGACATCGTCTTGGACTCGATCTGGCGGATGCGCTCGCGGGTGACGCCGTAGACCTGGCCGATCTCCTCCAGGGTCTTCGCCTGCCCGTCCAGCAGCCCGTAGCGCAGAGTGATGATGCCTGCCTCGCGCGGGGTCATATGGGCGAGGATCTCCTGAATGGTGTCCTTGAGCAGGAGGAACGTCACCGCGTCGAAGGGGGAGATGCTCTCGCTGTCCTCGATGACGTCGCCCAGTTCGCTGCCGCCGTCCTCGCCGAGCGGCAGGTGCAGGGAGACGGGGTCCTTGGTGTAGCTGTCGAGCTCGATGACCTTGGAGACGGGCAGCTCCATCCGCTCCGCCACCTGCCCCACCGTGGGCTCGACGCCCAGTTCCTGAAGCATCTCCCGGCGGAGCCTGGCCATTCTGTTGATGACCTCCACCGCGTGGACCGGAATGCGGATCGTGCGGCTCTGGTCGGCCAGGGCCCGTGTCAGTGCCTGCCTGATCCACCAGGTGGCGTAGGTCGAGAACTTGAAACCCTTGACGTAGTCGAACTTTTCAACGGCCCGAATCAGACCTGTGTTGCCCTCCTGGATCAGGTCCAGAAAAGTGAGACCCCGTCTCGTATAACGCTTGGCGATGGAGACGACCAGGCGGAGGTTGGCCTCGATGAGGTGGGATTTCGCCCGGTGGCCATCCTCGACGAGGATTTCCAGCTCGTGCCGGAACGCCGGATCGAGATCGGGTTCTCCGTCGAGCCTGTGCTCGGCGAACAGGCCGGCCTCGATCCGCTTGGCGAGGTCGACCTCCTGTGCGGCGCTGAGGAGGCGGACCCGGCCGATCACCTTCAGGTAGTCCCGGACCGGATCGACGGAGGCACCGTCGGAGCCGAGCCGGGGCTCGGGAGCGTCGGCGTCGTAGTCCGGAGACACCAGAAGAGTCTCCTGCCCTTGTTCTGGGGTATCCGTCTCCATTGCGGTCAACATCTCTTCCCGTGCCTCAGTTCTTTGTGCAAACTCAACAATGTCGAGCAAGACCTTCGGTCTTCAGGAATCCTGAATTCTTGTCGTCCACGGTGCTGATTGCTCGGCGTGGGAAATCTTCATCAGGCTCGCCCCATTACGGTACACCCGCCGGAGCCCCGGTCGGCGGCCCCGCATTGCCTCGAAATGTGGGTGACATGAATCACGTCGTCCGCGCTGTTGATTTTCCCGACGGATTCTGAACGCCCAATATTCCGTGGCCCGCAGGGGCGGCGTGAGGTCATACTCCGACACCGATGAGCACACAGACTTCCGGGGAGATCCCCGAAAAGTTCGCCGCCGGGCACTTCCTGGACCGCTGGTCACTGACGCCGGACGGCCCGACGGCACGCGGTATGGCCTCCGTCGTCCTGCCGGTGACCCGCGCGGACGGCACGCCCGCGGTCCTGAAGTTCCAGGAACCGAGCGAGGACAACGCGGGCGCCACACTGGGACTGCGGGTGTGGAACGGCGAGGGCGCGGTGCGTCTGCTCGACCACGACCCGCACACCGGCACCATGCTGCTGGAGCGACTGGACGCGGCGCGGCCACTGTCGTCGCTGACCGACGACGACGCCGCACTGCGGATCCTCGCCGACCTGTTGGCGCGCCTGGTCGCGGTGCCCGCGCCGGACGGCCTGCGACGGCTCTCCGACATCGCCGCCGCCATGCTCGACCAGGTACCGCACGCGCTGCCTGCCCTCCGCGACCCCGCCGATCGGAGTCTGCTGCGCACCTGCGCGTCCGCCGTGGCCGAACTCGTCGGCGAGCCGGGCGACCGGCTGCTGCACTGGGACCTGCACTACGACAACGTCCTCGCCGGACAGCGGGAACCCTGGCTCGCCATCGATCCCGAATCCCTCGCCGGAGACCCGGGGTTCGACCTGTGGCCCGCGTTGGACAGCAACTGGGACGCGGTGACGGCGACCGGCGACGAGGCCCGCGCGGTGCTCCGCCGCTTCGACGTGCTGACCGAGACGGTTGGCCTGGACCGGCAGCGGGCGGGTGGCTGGACGCTGGGGCGCATCCTGCAGAACACCCTGTGGGACATCGAGGACGGGAAGACGGCGATCGACGGCCCCCAACTGGTCATCGCCTCGGTGGCGTTGGGCCGCTGGGCCGGAAGGGGTAGGGGATGACTCCGGGACGTATGGCGCGTGCGGGCTGTACGTGGCCGGTCGCGCAGTTCCCGGCGCCCTTGGCTGGGCGCGCCCAAGTGCTCAGCGTGCCCAACGTGCCCAGCGAAAGTTTCGAATAGCACCGCTTTCA
This sequence comes from Streptomyces phaeochromogenes, assembly GCF_001418655.1. Lineage (GTDB taxonomy): Bacteria > Actinomycetota > Actinomycetes > Streptomycetales > Streptomycetaceae > Streptomyces > Streptomyces phaeochromogenes. The sequence continues at coordinate 108,976 of NZ_LIQZ01000087.1, forward strand.
CGATGGGAGCGTTGACCCCGTGGCAACCGGTTCCTACATTGAGCGCGCCTCAGCGAGGCGTCGCGGACTCCGTGTGAAGGGAACCTGGATGACCGTGGGCCACATCAGCAACCCGGTGCTGCCGGGATTCCACCCGGATCCGAGCATCCTGCGGGTCGGCGCGGAGTACTTCCTCGCCACCTCCACCTTCGAATGGTTCCCGGGCGTGCCCGTGCACCGCTCGACCGATCTCGTCCACTGGGAGCGGGCCGGCCACATCCTGGACCGGCCCGAGCTGCTCGACCTGCGCGGAGTCGCCGACTCGGCGGGTGTGTGGGCACCCTCGCTCTCGTACCACGAGGGCCGCTTCTGGCTCGTGTACAGCATCGTGCGGACCATCGGGCACCCGTACAAGGACGTCGACAACTACCTGATCACGGCCCCGTCGATCGACGGCCCGTGGTCCGATCCGGTGTTCCTCAACTCCTCCGGCTTCGACCCGTCGTTCTTCCACGACGAGGACGGCCGCAGCTGGCTGCTCAACATCCAGTGGGACCCGCGCGACGGCCGCCCGTCCTTCGCCGGGATCCTGCTCCAGGAGTACGACGTCGACAAGCGTGCCCTGATCGGCCGGCCGCGCACGATCCTCACCCACGAGGAGCTGATCGAGGGGCCCAACGTCTACCGGCGCGACGGCTGGTACTACCTGATGCTCGCCGAGGGCGGCACCGGCTGGAACCACGGCATCCTGATGGCCCGCTCGCGCGAGCTGACCGGACCGTACGAACTCGACCCGGACGGCTCGCTGTTGACGACCCGCGACACCCCGGAGTGGCCGCTGCAGAAGGCAGGTCACGGTGAGCTGGTCGAGACGCCGGAGGGGGAGTGGTACCTCGCCCACCTGGCCTCCAGACCCGTACGGACACCTGACGGGCCGCGCTGCGTCCTCGGCCGGGAGACCTGTCTGCAACGCGTGACCTGGACGGACGACGGCTGGCTGCGACTGGCGGACGGAGGGCGGCGGCCGAGTCCGGAGGTCCCGGCGCCCACGGGGGTGGAGCCGAGCCCGGTCGCCCAGCCTGCTGCCAGGGACGACTTCGACTCGCCGTCCCTGGAGGGGAGTTGGAGCACACTCCGCGTACCCGCCACCCCCGACTGGCTGACCCTCCGTGAACGTCCCGGGCATCTGCGGCTGCGTGGCAGGCAGAGCCCGCACTCGCGGTTCGACCAGAGCCTGGTCGCGCGGAGGCTCACCTCGGTGCGCTGCGAGGCGACGACGGTCGTCGACTTCCGCCCCTCGCACTTCAGCCAACTCGCGGGCCTCATCTGCTGGTACGACACGTCGACGCACTTCTATCTCCGCCTCACCCATGTCGAGGGCCGGGGTCGCGTCCTGGGCGTGGTCCTCACCGACGACGGCGCGTACAGAGAGCTTCCGGGCAGCGAACTCGCCACGGACGACTGGCCGTTGGTGCATCTGCGGGCCCGATTCGACGGCGCGGAACTCCGCTTCTTTGCATCGCCCGACGGCACGGACTGGCATGCCGTGGGCCCCGTCATGGACGCGAGCAAGCTCTCCGACGACTACGGCGACCGGCTGCGGTTCACCGGCGCCTTCGTCGGCATCTGCGCGCAGGACCTGGGCGGGACCCGCACCCCGGCGGACTTCGACTGGTTCGAGATGCGGGAGCTCGACGGCCGGGAGTAGGAGATCCACCGACCTGCCGACCCCCTGCTCACCGGTTCCTTTCGAAAGTCGGCGAAGACCCTTGACGCCGTTTCCGGACGGGCAGAAGCTCTGCGCATCCACTCATGACAACCGGTTGTCAAAATCGCCACCGCACACAACCCGAAGCAGGAGATGACCAGTTGATGCGCTCACCCGCCGTCGCTCCCCTCGGCCGAGGCCCCTTCCTCACCCGCTCGGCGGTCGGCACCGCCGGAGCGGAGGACACAGCCGAGGGCGCAGCAGAGGACGGAGCGGAGGACGGGCCAGGGGCAGCCGACCGGCTCGTGGTGCATCCCGTCCCGACCGGGTTGCCGCTCAACACCAGCTTCTCCGTCAAGGCCCGCAAGCCCGGCGGCGGGTGGCGGACGGTGCCGGTTCTGCGCGCCCGGACGAGGACCGTCGACGAGACGACCGGCGCTGGCATCGTCAGGAACACCTCGGTCGCCAACCTGGACTTCACCGGCACGGTCGAGGTCGAGGTCACCGCCGCCAAGGGCGCCATCGGCTCCGTAAGAATCCGCCCCTTGTCGTACGCCGTCGAGCACGAGGTGAGTGGCGACACCGTCCGCTTCAGCCTCACCCGACCGCGCAACCTCTCCATCGAGATGGACGGCGACCTCTACGACAACCTCCACCTGCACGCCAACCCGATCGAGCGGCAGCGGCCCGACGCCGACGACCCGGACGTCCTCTACTTCGGCCCCGGTATCCACACCGTCGCGGGCAACGTGCTGCAGGTGCCCAGCGGGAGGACGGTCTACCTGGCCGGCGGCGCGGTGCTCAAGGCCCGGGTGGACTTCACCAACGTGGAGAACGCCCGGCTGATCGGCCGGGGCATCCTGTACGACGCGGACGGCGGCACCACGGTGGCGTTCTCCAGGAACATCGAGATAGACGGCATCCTCGTCCTCGACCCGAGGACCGGCTACTCCTGCGCCATCGGCCAGTCCCAGCAGGTCACCGTCCGCAACCTGCACTCGTACAGCTGTGGGCAGTGGGGCGACGGCATCGATGTGTTCAGCAGCGAGGATGTCCTGATCGAGGGCGTCTTCATGCGGAACAGCGACGACTGTGTCGCCGTCTACGCCCACCGCTGGGACTACTACGGGGACTGCCGCAACATCACCGTCCGCGATTCCACTCTGTGGGCCGATGTCGCGCACCCGGTGAACATCGGCACGCACGGCGATCCGGAGAAGCCCGAGGTCATCGAGAACATCGTGCTGAGCGACATCGACGTCCTCCAGCACCGCGAGCCGCAGGTGCTCTACCAGGGCTGCTTCGCCCTCAATCCCGGTGACGGCACCCTCATCCGGAACGTCCGTATCCAGGATGTCCGGGTCGAGGACTTCACCCGTGGCCAGCTGATCAACCTGCGGGTCATGGCCAACCGGTACAACGCCTCACCCGGCCGGGGCATCGAGGACGTGTACGTGCGGAATCTGACGTACGACGGCACGCACGCGGACACGGCGATCCTGGCCGGCTACGACGCCGACCGGCCCGTCAAGAACGTCACCTTCCAGAACCTGACGGTCAACGGCACGGTCGTCCACGACCGGATGGAGAAGCCGGGCTGGTTCCTGACCACCGACATGGTGCCGATGTTCGCCAACGAGCACGTGCGGAGCCTCCGCTTCCTCGACGAGTCGACGGCCGCCTCCACGGTGGCCCCGGAGATCACCGGCGCGGGCGAGGCGACGGCCACCACGAACCGCGCCTTCAACCACCTCGTCACCGCGACCGCCCTGCCGACGTCGTTCGACGCCGAGGGGCTGCCCGAGGGCCTGGTGATCGACAAGGACACGGGACTCGTCTCCGGGACCCCTGAGGCGCCCGGCACCAGCACGGTCACCGTCTCGGCCACGAACGCGGCGGGCACGGCGACCAAGTCCCTCAGGCTCACCGTCCGGAACGTGTGAGGGGGAGTCGCTCGTGTCGGGATCGGAAACGCCTTCTGTGCGAACCGAGCAGTACGGGCGGGCCGTACGTACTACTGCACGGTCTCCGCCACCAACCCGCAGGAGGCAAGCGGCAGCAGCTCGGGGTGGGTGGCGGCGACCGTCAGCCTCCCCGCTGTGCCGCGATCGTGCCGCGACCGACGTGCACCGGGACTGCCTCCGGCGCGGCCGTTTCCCCCGATGACGGCGTCGCCCGGACCCCCCTCGCCGAGGGAGAGATCCCCGGCTTCGGCGACGCCCCCACCTGAGCGGTCCCCCGCAGTGCGGGTGTGCTCCCGTGCTGCCTCCGGGCCACTGATCCTTCCCAGGGTTGGAGATGCACAGAATGAGCCGCACATCCCCCCACCAGCACCTCCCCAGCACGGAGTTGAGCCGCCGCGGTCTGCTGAGGACCGCCGGTGGCCTCACCGCCGCCCTCGCCGTCGGCGCCTCCGCCACGGCCCTCACCGGCAGTACCGCGGCGGCGGCCCCGGCCACCTTCACCCACCCGGGCATGCTGCACGCGTACGGCGAACTCAACCGGGCCAAGGTGCGCGTCGCCGCGGGGAACGAACCCTGGCTGTCCGGCTGGAACCGGCTGACCGCCAACTCGCACTCGGCCGCGACCTGGACGGCGCGTCCGCAGGCCACGATCATCCGCGGCGGCACCGGCGAGAACTACGGCATCCTCTACAACGACATCCACGCCGCCTACCAGAACGCCCTGCGCTGGAGGATCGCCGGCACCACGGCCCACGGCGACAAGGCCCGCGACATCCTCAACGCCTGGTCGGCCACGCTCACCACGGTCACCGGCAACGCCGACCGTTTCCTGGCCGCCGGGATCTACGGCTACCAGTTCGCCAACGTCGCCGAACTCATGCGCGGCTACAGCGGGTTCGACCTCGACCGGTTCAGGACGATGATGCTCAACGTCTTCTACCCGCTCAACAACCAGTTCCTCAACAACCACAACGACGCCTGCATCACCAACTACTGGGCCAACTGGGACCTGTGCAACATGAACTCGGTCCTCGCCATCGGCATCCTCTGCGACGACGCCGCCAAGTACGACCAGGCCGTGAACTACTTCAAGAACGGCGCGGGCAACGGCTCCATCACCCACGCCGTCCCGTTCGTGTACGACTCGCAGGGTCTCGCCCAGTGGCAGGAGAGCGGGCGCGACCAGGGCCACACCATGATGGGCATGGGCCAGATGGGCGCCTTCTGCGAGATGGCCTGGTCGCAGGGCGAGGACCTGTACGGCTACGGCGACAACCGGTTCATGAAGGCCGCCCAGTACGTCGCCAAGTACAACCTCGGACAGGACGTGCCCTTCACGACGTACACCTGGGGCACCGGGCAGAACTGTGCCCAGCAGTCGCACACTGTGATCTCCGCGGCGAGTCGGGGGCAGGCCAGGCCGGTCTGGGACCTCCTCCACTACCACTACGCCCGTCGGCGCGGGCTGTCCGTCCCCTACATCACCGCCATGGCCGAGAGCGTGCGGCCCGAGGGCGGCGGGGGTGACTACGGCGCCAACAGCGGGGGCTTCGACCAGCTCGGCTTCGGGACGCTGATGTACGCCAAGTAGCCGCTGCCGACTGGCACTTGAGAGTGACCGGCGGGTGCCGGCTGCCGGTCACTCACGTGTCTCCGACGGCGGCGCCACCGAAGCTCGTACGACCACGTGCGTGCCCAGGAGCAGGTGTTCGTCGGGGGCGTCCGGGGTGCGGGTCAGGGCCGTGCGGACCGCGAGCCGGCCCAGGTCCTCGTAGGGGACGTGGACGGTGGTCAGCGGCGGGTTGAGGTCCCGGGCGAAGGGGATGTCGTCGTAGCCGACCAGGGAGACGTCCTCCGGGACGGAGAGCCCTGCCTCGTGGAGGGCGGTCAGAGCGCCGGAGGCGACCATGTCGGTGGACGCCATGACCGCGGTGAAGTCGAGGCCCTGGGCGAGGGCCTGACGGATGAGGCGGTGGCCCGAGTCGCGGGTGAAGTCCCCGAAGAGGCGGAGAGTCGGGTCCGCGGTGACGCCGCGGGCCCGGTGGGCCGCCAGGTAGCCCTGCTCGCGGCCCTGGGCCGTGGTGTTGGACGGTTTGCCGCCCAGGAAGAGGACACGGCGGTGGCCCTGGGCGAGGAGATGGGCGCAGAGTGCGTACGCCCCGCTCTCGTTGTCGTACTCGATGACGGTCACCGGAGTGCCCGGGTCCAGGGGCGGACGGCCGCAGAGGACCAGGCGGGAGCCCGCGGAGGCCAGGGAGTCCGCGATACGGGCCATGCGTTCGCGGTACTCGGCGGTGTCCGCGGTGCCGCCGACCAGGATCACCGCGGCGGCACGCTGGGCGCGCATCATCTCGATGAACTCCAGCTGGCGTTCGGCGTCGCCGTCGGTGCTGCACACGAGGGACAGATGGCCGAGCCGGGTCGCCTCGCGCTCCACGCCGTGTGCCATGTGCGCGAAGGACGGGCCCGTGATGTCGTCCAGGACGAACGCGAGCGTGGGAGTGCCCGCCCCCGCGATGGCCTTGGCGCGGGCGTCCGCCACGTAGTCGAGGTCGCGGACCGCCCGCATCACGCGGGTACGGGTCGAGGTGCTGACCGGGTACTCGCCGCCGAGGACACGCGACACCGTGGACGCCGATACACCGGCTCGTGCCGCCACGTCCCGGATGGTGCGTCGGCCCCCGACGTCGCCGGTGGTCTTCCTGGTCATGACCCGCCCCTCTGCTCCGCCCCGGAACCGACTCGTCCGCCGCCCGGGTGCGCCCCACCCCTGGGAAGTGCGGTAACGCTCGTGGCAACCGGTTCCCGGGCCGGAGGCTAGCAGGGGGAACGGCGGACGGGGAGGGGGCGGAATTCCGCTGTCACAGGGAAGAGCCCCTGTCACAGGGAATAGCCCCGCAGCTTTCGGTACAGCGTCGCGCGGGCGATGCCCAACGCCGCCGCGGCACGTGCCTTGTTGCCGCCGTGGCTGCGCAGCGACTCCAGGATGGCGGTGCGTTCGGCGAGTTCCATCGGGCTCAACTGCCTTGTCGCGGGGCCCTCCCGGACGAGGTCCGGGAGTTCGGTGCGCCGCACCGGGCCTGCCACCTGGCGGTGCTCGGCCAACGCCCTGACGAGATGGGCGAGTTCCGTGATGTTCCCGGGCCACGGATGGCGTTCCAGGGCCCGTAGTGCGTCCAGTGTCCAGGTGAGCGGCGGCCGTCCCGGTACCGGCTTCGGTGCCAGTTCGGGGAGCAACTCCCGTATGTCGTCCGGGCGTTCGCGCAGCGCCGGGAGAGTCACCGAGCGGGCGGCCAGGGTGTCGAGCAGCCGCTGGAGACAGGGACCCGGGGGAGTGCCGGGTGTGAACGTGAGGAGCAGAGGTGCGTCCGGGCGTTCGTCCAAGAGGGAGTTGAGAGCGGCGACGTCGGCCTGGGCGAGGCGCTCGGCGTGCCGGAGCAGCAGCGCGTGGTCGCTCGCCAACGCCGTTGCCCAGATGCCGGGTTCATCGACCGGGCCCTCCGCCGCGTCCACGACCACCGGATCCAGGTCCCCGCGCGCCCTCAGCAACTCCCTTGCCAGGGCGGTCTTTCCGGTCCCGCGTTCCCCGGTCAGGAGCAGGGGCTCCCGGGAACGGGCCAGTTCAGCGGCCTTCGCCGTCGCGTGACGCCAGGGCACCGAGCGCCCGGCGAGCGCGACACGGGGATGCTGCGCGTGCGGTCGCACGGCTTCGTCGGCGGGCGGCTCGACCACGGCGACCACACCGATGACCGCGCCCTCGTGGCGTACGGGGGTGACATGGGCCGTGCCCGTGCCGTCGGGGAGTTCGAGGTCGAAGGCGACGGAACTGTTCCTGTGCCGCGCCGAGTCGTACGGCTCGGACGGACGGGCCGGCTCAGAGAGGCCGTACGGCTCAGAAGTGCCCGTCGGCTCAGAAGCGCCGGCCGGTTCACAGGGGTCGTACGCCTCGGAGGGGTCGGTGTCGTCCCGCCCCGAGCCGTTCGCCGCCGCGGTCCGCTCCAGGACCGCCACCGCGCCCGGCGACAGCATTCCCGCCGCCGCGTCGCTCAGCAGCCGGTTCTTGCCGTCGAGCGCCACGACCGCGGCCCCGGGTCGTGCGGCGGCCCGCTGGAAGGCGTCGAGCAGCACGCGCTCCGTCGTGCGGGACCGGGCCAGCAGCTCCGCCTCGACGGCCGTCGCCGTGGCCTCGGCGAGGGCGGCGCCGGGATGCGGCGTACACCCGGTGCACAGGCCGCACGCGACGGTCACCGTGCCCAGGACCTGGCCGTTCTCCGGGGCCAGCACCGGCACACTGACGGCGGACACGTCCTGCCACAGGTCGAGGAAGTGCTCGGGGCCGTGCACCTCCGCGCGACGCCGGGTGCGCAGGGCGAGGGCCGCGCTGTTGTGCCCGACCTCCTGCTCGGACAGGTCGTGGCACTTCTCGTCGCCGGGCCCGCTCCCGGCCGACCAGAGCACGCGCAGCCGCTCGTCGGTGAGGACGAGGGACGACTGCCCCGAGGCGAGGGCGGGGGCGAGCCGTTCGAGCACGGGCCGCGCGGCGGTCAGCAGGGCCGACCGTGCGGGAGGCAGGGGCTCGGAGGGTTCCGTCAGGTCGTGCCGTACGCCGAAGAAACGGGCGCGCCGCCAGGCGGCGACGATCTCGTCAGGTACTCCGTCGGGCAGCGGGCGTCCCGTCAGGAACCGCTCTCGCGCCTGGCGCAGCGGCATGAGAGCGGGTCGGGCTGGGGACTCTTCGGTGGTCGTCACGGCGCCTCCCACCGTACCGGGCATGGTTGAAGAGGTAACAAAGGGGCGCACTCGCTGTGTTCCGCGCCCGCGCCGGTGTCCCCTTGAACCCGCGCCGGTGTCCCGCAAACCAGCACCTGTGTCCCGCAAACCAGCACCGGTGTCTCGTAATGAGACACCCGCGTTCCCGCGTATCGCACCATGATCATGAATGGTTGGTGCTGTTCTCATCCTCTGGAGCGTGCCCGTGCACAACGTCGAGCCCGTAGTCGAGACCGACGTACTCATCGTGGGCAGCGGCCCCGCGGGCGCGTCGGCCGCCCTGGCCCTGAGCACCTACGGCGTGCCCAACATCGTGGTCACCCGCTACGCGAGTCTCGCCGACACACCCCGCGCCCACATCACCAACCAGCGCACGATGGAGGTCCTGCGCGACCTCGGTGTCGAGCAGGAGGTCGTCGCGCAGGCCACGCCCCAGCACCTGATGGGCAACACCACCTTCTGCACCAGCCTGGCCGGCGAGGAACTCGGCCGCGTCCGCTCCTGGGGCAACGACCCCCTCGTACAGGCCGCGCACGACCTCGCCAGCCCGACCCGTATGTGCGACATGCCCCAGCACCTCATGGAGCCGGTGCTCGTCGAAGCCGCCGTCGCCCGCGGCACCCACCTCCGCTTCAGCACGGTCTACAAGTCCTTCGTCCAGGACGCCGACGGAGTCACGGTCACCGTCGAGGACCGGCTGCGCGGCGACGAGTACACCATCCGCGCCAAGTACCTGATCGGCGCCGACGGGGGCCGCTCGAAGGTCGCCGAGGACGCCGGGCTGCCGATGGGCGGCCAGATGGGCGTGGCCGGCAGCATCAACATCGTCTTCGACGCGGACCTGAGCAAGTACACCGCGCACCGGCCGTCCACGCTCTACTGGGTGCTCGCCCCGGGCGCCACCGTCGGCGGCATCGGCGCGGGCCTCGTCCGCAACGTCCGCCCCTGGAACGAGTGGATGATCGTCTGGGGCTACGACGTGACCGCGGGCGCCCCGGACCTCACCACCGAGTACGCGGAGTCCATCGTCCGCAGACTCGTCGGCGACGACGAGATCCCCGTGACCATCAAGTCCTCCTCGGCGTGGACGGTCAACGAGATGTACGCCGAGACGTACTCGAACGGCCGCGTCTTCTGCGCGGGCGACGCCACGCACCGCCATCCGCCGTCCAACGGCCTCGGCTCCAACACCTCCGTCCAGGACGCGTACAACCTGGCGTGGAAACTCAAGCTCGTCCTCGACGGCTCCGCCTCGCCGAAGCTCCTCGACACGTACACCGCCGAGCGCGCCCCGGTCGGCAGGCAGATCGTCACCCGCGCCAACAAGTCGATCGGCGAGACCGCGCCGATCTTCGAGGCGCTCGACGGTCTCTCCCCGCAGAGCCCCGAGCAGCTGTGGGCCAACATCGCCGCCCGCAAGGACGCCACCGAGGCCGCCGAGAAGCAGCGCGCCCGCCTCCGTGAGGCGATCGCCTTCAAGGTGTACGAGTTCAACGCGCACGGCGTCGATCTCAACCAGCGGTACGCGTCGGACGCGGTCGTTCCCGACGGTACGGAGGATCCCGGGTTCGAGCGGGACCCCGAGCTGTACCACCAGCCGTCCTCGCGGCCCGGTGCCAAGCTGCCGCACGCGTGGATCACGGCCGGGGACCGGACCCTGTCCACGCTCGACGCGGCCGGGCAGGGGCGCTTCACCCTGTTCACCGGTATCGGTGGGGACTGCTGGGTGCGGGCCGCCGAGGCCATCGGCCTCGATATCGCCACCGCCGTTGTCGGGCCCGGGCAGCAGTACGAGGATCCGTACGGTGACTGGGCGCGGCTGAGCGAGGTCTCCGACTCGGGTGCGCTGCTCGTGCGGCCCGACGGGTACGTGGCGTTTCGGTACGCGACGGCCGCCGGGGACGCGGAGGAGCTGCTGGGGGCCGCGGTGCGACGGATTCTCGGTCACGGGTAGCTCCGCGGGTCGTGCCGCTGAAGGGGCTCCCCGTACGGGCGGAGTAGGACAATGATCGTCGGGAAGCGGGACACGGCGAATCGGGACACAGCGGATCAGGAGTCGTCATGACCATCGATGCCAGCGAGACCGCGGTCACCGAGGAGGCCGTCGGGAGCCTCGGTGCGGGTACCGATCCGCGGTTGCGGGAGCTGCTCACCGGGCTGATCCGGCACCTTCACGACTTCGCGCGGGAGACGCGGCTCACCCAGGAGGAGTGGGAGCGGGCGATCGGGTTCCTGACGGCGACCGGGCAGATGTGCACCGACACCCGGCAGGAGTTCATTCTCCTGTCGGACGTGCTCGGCCTTTCGATGCTGGTCGAGACCCTGAACGCAGACCGAGGCCCCGGCGCCACCGAGTCGACCGTCCTCGGCCCCTTCCACATGACCGAGTCCCCGGTCCGTGAACTCGGCGCGGACATCGACCTGGTGGGCAGCGGCGAACCGTGCGTGGTCAGCGGCCGGGTGCTCTCCCAGGACGGCACCCCGCTGCCCGGCGCGGTCCTCGACGTCTGGCAGGCCGACACCGACGGCTTCTACGACGTGCAGCAGCCGGACCTCCAGCCACCGGGCAACGGCCGCGGCCTGTTCACGGCGGACGCGGCGGGCCGCTTCTGGTTCCGCACCTGTGTACCGAGCCCGTACCCCATCCCCACCGACGGCCCGGTCGGCGGCCTGCTCCGCGCCACCGGCCGGCACCCTTACCGCCCCGCCCACATCCACTTCATCGCCACCGCCGAGGGCCACGCGCCCGTCACCACGCACATCTTCGTGGCGGGCAGCGACTACCTCGACTCTGACGCGGTCTTCGCGGTGAAGAGCAGTCTGGTCGAGGACTTCGCGCAGACCGACGATCCTTCCCTGGCACGGGAGTTCGGCATCCCGAACCCCTTCCGGCACGCCCGGTTCGATCTCGTGCTGACTCCTGGGGCGAAAGCGTGAACTTCTCGTACGAGGCCCAGCCCATGCGGGTCGTCTTCCGGCCCGGCGCCTCGGTGAGCGCGACGGCCGGGGAGGTCCAACGCCTGGGTCTGCGGCGGGTGTTGGTGGTGTCCGGCGCGCGCGGCGAGGACACCGCGCGGGCGGTCGCCGACTCGCTGGGCGAGCTGTGCGCGGGACTGCACGCCGAAGCCCGGATGCACGTCCCGGTGGAGGTCGCCGACCGGGCCGTCGAGGTGGTTCGTAAGACCGGTGCCGACGGCTGCGTCGCCGTGGGCGGCGGTTCGTCGATCGGCCTGGGCAAGGCGATCGCGCTGCGGACGGGCCTGCCCCTGATCGCCGTGCCCTCCACGTACTCGGGCTCCGAGATGACCCCCGTGTGGGGCCTCACCGAGCACGGCGCGAAGCGCACGGGGCGCGACCCGTCGGTCCTCCCGCGCAGCGTGGTGTACGACCCCGAGCTCACCCTCTCCATGCCCGTGCCCCTCTCCGTCACGAGCGGTGTCAACGCCGTCGCGCACGCGGTCGAGGCGCTGTACGCCCCCGACACCTCGCCCCTCGTCTCCCTGATGGCCGAGGAGGGCGTACGGGCGATGACCTCGGCCCTTCCGGAGATCGCCGCCGAGCCCTCGTCCCTGGAGGCCCGCGGGCGCGCCCTCTACGGGGCCTGGCTCTGCGGTTCCTGTCTGGGCGCGACCACCATGGGGCTGCACCACAAGCTCTGCCATGTGCTGGGCGGCACGTTCGGCCTGCCGCACGCCGAGACGCACACGGTCGTCCTCCCGTACGCCCTCGCGTACAACGCGCCGGCCGCTCCCGAGGCGATCGGCGCCCTCGAACGCGCCCTCGGCACCGACAACGCCCCGCTCGCGCTGTGGACCCTGTCCGGACAGCTCGGCGCACCTCGCTCCCTCGCTCAACTGGGCCTCACCGAGGCCGACTTGACGGTCGCGGCCGAGCAGGTCGCGGGCCAGGCGTACGCCAATCCGCGCGAGGTCACGCACGAGGGTGCGCTCGCCGTGCTGAGGGCGGCGTTCGCGGGGGACGCCCCTCGCGTCTAGGTCTCCATGTCTTGACATACGCCTGAAACGATTCTTAGCTGGCTGCGCGCCATCTAGATTCATGAAGCAGGTTCATGGATGTGAATGGATGTGTGTCAAGCTCATCGACCACGGCCTGGAGGCAGTCCGCGCATGACCACCCCCGACAGTCGGATCCGTGAACTGATCGTCACGCCGATCGCCTTCCGCGACCCGCCGCTCCTCAACTCCAGCGGTGTGCACGAGCCGCTCGCCCTGCGGCTCATCCTCCAACTCGTCCTGGAGGACGGCACGGTGGGCCTCGGCGAGTCGACCGGCGGCGACCTCCGTATCGAACGGCTGCGGGCCGCGGCGCAGGCGGTCGTCGGCATGGACGTCTTCGACACGACCGCCGTCGCCGCCGCGATCGACACCGTCCTGCTTCCCACCGTGCCCAGCTCCCACGAGCGCGGCTGGACCACCTCCGCCGTGGAGGTCGCCTGCCTGGACGCCCAGGGCAAGCTCCTCGGACGCTCGGTCAGCGATCTGCTGGGCGGCGCGGTCCGCGACGCCGTGCCCTTCGCCGCGTACCTCTTCTACAAGTGGGCCGAACATCCGGCGCTCGACGGACGCCCGGCCGTCGGTGACGAGTGGGGCGAGGCCCTCGACCCGGCGGGCATCGTCGAGCAGGCCCGGCTGATGCAACAGCGGTACGGATTCAGCTCGTTCAAGCTCAAGGGCGGTGTCTTCCCGCCCGACGAGGAGATCGCCGCGATGAAGGCGCTCGCCGAGGCATTCCCGGGGCAGCCGCTGCGGCTGGACCCCAACACGGCCTGGACGGTGGAGACTTCGCAGTACGTGGCGCGGGAGCTGGACGGCTGCCTGGAGTACCTGGAGGACCCCACCCCCACGATTCCCGGTATGGCGGAGGTCGCGAAGACCTCTCCCATGCCGCTGGCCACCAACATGTGTGTGGTCGCCTGGGAGCACCTGAAGCCGGCCGTCGAGCAGGACGCCATCCAGGTCCTTCTCACCGATCACCACTACTGGGGCGGTCTGCGCCGCACCCGTGAACTCGCAGCCGTCTGTGAGGCGTTCGGGATCGGTCTGTCCATGCACTCCAACTCCCACCTCGGCATCAGCCTCGCCGCCATGACCCATGTGGCCGCCGCGATCCCGAACCTCGACACCTCCTGCGACACCCACTACCCGTGGAACTTCGCGGACGACGTCGTCGTCCCCGGTGTGCTGGAACTGCGGGACGGCGCGGTCAAGGTCCCCACGGGTCCAGGTCTCGGCGTCGAACTCGACCACGACGCGCTGGAACGGCTCCACCGGGTCTATCTCGACTCGGGCATGAAGGGCCGCGACGACACCGGTTACATGCGGCGCGTCCACCCGGAGTACGGGCTCAAGCTCCCTCGTTGGTGAACCGGCGACCGTAGAAACTATCGAAACAGAAAGCGCTGTCACGCGTCTCGACAACCGTTTGCCCCCGCCTCATTCTTCAACCAGGTTGTGGCATGAGCGCGACAGGAGACCTCCATGATGAAGCGCAGATCCCTGCTGGCGGCGGCCGGGGGCACGCTGCTGGGCAGTGCGCTGGCGACGGGCACCGCCCGCGCCGACGCGACCATCAGTGTCAACCCCGGTACCAGCTACGGGAGTTGGGAAGGCTGGGGAACCTCGCTCGCGTGGTGGGCCAACGTGTTCGGCGCGCGGGACGACTTCGCCGACATCTTCTTCACCACCAAGTCCGTGGCGTACGGCGGCAGGACGCTGCCGGGCCTCGGCATGAACATCGCCCGCTACAACCTGGGCGCGTGCAGCCCGAACAGTGTGGGCGGCCAGTCCATGGTCGCCTCGCCCAACATCCCGGCCTTCAAGCAGATCGAGGGCTTCTGGCAGGACTGGAACAACGAGGACCCCACCTCCTCCGCCTGGGACTGGACGGCGGACGCCAACCAGCGCGCCGCCCTCGTGAAGGCCGTCCAACGCGGCGCCGTCACCGAGCTGTTCGCCAACTCGCCCATGTGGTGGATGTGCCTCAACCACAACCCGTCGGGCGCGTCAGGGGGCGGCAACAACCTCCAGTCCTGGAACTACCGGCAGCACGCCTCCCACCTGGCGGCTGTCGCCCTGCGCGCCAAGAACAACTGGGGCGTGAACTTCGCGACCGTCGACCCCTTCAACGAACCCTCGTCCTCCTGGTGGACCGCCACCGGCACCCAGGAGGGCTGCCACATGGACGCCGCCGTCCAGGCCGCCGTCCTCCCGTACATGCGCAGCGAACTCGACACACGGGGCCTGTCCGGCATCAGGATCTCGGCATCCGACGAGACGAGCTACGACCTGGCCCGTACGACCTGGAACTCCTTCGGGGCGTCGACGAAGGCCCTGGTCAACCAGGTCAACGTGCATGGCTACCAGGGCTCGGGCGGACGCCGAGACCTCCTCCACACGGACGTCGTGACGACCGCCGGCAAGAAGCTCTGGAACTCCGAGACCGGTGACAGCGACGGCACCGGCCTGACCCTGGCGAGCAACCTGTGCCTGGACTTCCGCTGGCTGCACCCGACCGCCTGGGTCTACTGGCAGGTGATGGACCCCTCCACCGGCTGGGCGATGATCGCGTACAATGCCAGCACCCTGCAGCCGACCACCGTGCAGACCAAGTACTACGTGATGGCCCAGTTCAGCCGCCACATCCGGCCGGGGATGACCATCCTCGACACCGGCGTCGGCTACGCGGTCGCCGCCCACGACGCCACGCAGAAGCGCCTGGTCGTCGTGGCCGTCAACTCCGGTGCCGCGCAGACGCTCACCTTCGACCTGTCCCGCTTCACCACGGTCACGGGCGGCAGCGGCGGGCTCGTACGGCGCTGGAACACCCTCACCTCGGGCAGCGGCGACCTCTACACGGCACGCTCGGACACCTACCTCAACGGCAAGAGCCTGAGCGTGCCGTTCGCCGCCGCCTCGGTGCAGACCTTCGAGATCGACGGTGTCACCGTGTGAGGGCAGCCCCGCCCGCACCGGTGACCTTCAGGTCGCGCATCCGTCCGATGTTGTCGAACGAGCCGAAGCCCACCCGGCCGGAGGAGAGCGTGGTGTCGACGGCCGTCATCAAGGGCTGTTTCGACCCGTCGAGGTAGACCGCGATCTCACCGGTGCCGGGGCAGTGCACCACCCGCACCTTGTGCCAGGCCGAATCGGTGACGGCCGGTGGCGCACCGGTGGTGCCGTTCCACTGGTCCTCCAGGCGCAGCCGGTCGGCGTCGTTCACGACGAAGATCCCGTTGTGCGGATAGATGGTGTTGTCGGTCGACAGGTGCGCGTAATAGAACTTCGTGTCCGACTGGTGGCCGAACACGATGATCACGTCCCGGTTGGTGACCTCGACGGGTGTGTCGAGACGGACCTGCGCGTCGATCCGTACGGAGCCGAAGGCCGGGGGACCCGCGGTCAGTACGGCGTACTCGAAGGGGCGGCGCGGGCCGGGGCGAGCCACTCCCGCCTCGGCGAGGATCGCCTCACGGCCCGGGAACTGCCACTTGGACGGGGTGACCGGGGCCCAGTTCCGTCCGGCCATGACGTTGGTGACCTTCGTGCCGTCGGTGTCGCAGGAGGCGAACTTCCGGGTGCCGGTCACCTTCCAGATCCTGCCGTTGGCCTTGGAGAGGAGATAGAGCCCGCCGTCGGCGTCCTGCCCGAAGCGCAGGTCGACCCGGCTGTCCCCGGCGAGGTCCTGCAGGGTCACCCGGGTGCCGCTCTCGTCGTACAGCATCAGGTCGTACAGCTTGGCCAGGTCCGTGCCGCCCCGGCGCATGTCCTTGGTGTCGGCGTAGAGGAGCCGGCCGTCGACGAGGTCGCCGAAGACGTACTTGCCGTACAGCTCGGGCAGGTCGCGGTCGCGCAGGACGAAGCCGCCGACGATGGCCCTTCCGACGTCGGAGGTGCAGTTCCAGTTGGCGGGCGGGTCGTGGTCGTAGGCGGCGACGGGATACGTGTAGCCGTACTTCTCGTCGTCGGCGGGCAGCGGCTGGATCTTGGCGCACGGATCGGTGGCGGCCTTGTCGAAGACGAAGGCGCCCTCACGTTCGCTCCAGCCGAGGTTGTCGCCCGCCCTCACCTCGTAGACGGCCTCGATGGCGTGCTCACCGATGTGGCCGAGGTACATACGGTTGCGGCCGCCGGAGTCCCAGCTGAACCGGTGCGGGTCGCGCATGCCGTACGCGTAGATCTCGCCGAGGGCGCCAGGGGTGCCGACGAAGGGGTTGCGGGACGGGATGCCGTACTTGCCGTTGGCGCTGTCGCTGCCCCGCGGGTCGATGCGCAGGATCTTGCCGTGCGGCACGGACAGGCTCTGCGGCTCGCCGCTCCTGGCGCCCTGGCCGCCGTCGCCGACGGCGAGGTAGAGCAGCCCGTAGTCCTTGTCGTGGGGCCGGGCGGTGGGGTTGAAGTCGATCTGCTGGATGCCGTGGACGCGGCCCGTGAAGCCGATCCGGAGCACCTCGCGACGCGTGCCCTTGAAGGTGTCGGCCGAGGGGTCGTCGGCCGTCCACTCGGTGACGATGCCGTGGTACACCGTGTTCGACGCCTGCCGCATGTCGGGCACGGCGGTGGTGGCGGAGGCCAGTTCGGTGTGGACGGTGTAGAAACGGCCGTTCTTCTTGAAGCGCGGGTCGAAGGTGACGAACCCGAAGCCCATGCCGAGACCCTGGCTGCCGAAGAACGCGGGGGAGAAGGTGCCCGCGACGTCGAGGTATTCGCGAGGGGTGCCGTTCTCGACCAGATACAGCTTGCCGTTGAGGTCCGGCACGGCCATCCGGCCCGAGCCGTCGGGCAGTTCGCTCAGGTAGTTGATACGGGCGTGCCGCCTCAGGCGTGGATCCGTTACGGGCCCGTCCGGCGGCACGCTCTTCGGGAAGGCGGCGAACTCCTCGACGGTCAGCCCGATGCCGGAGGTCGTGGGCCGCTCGGGGATCGGATCGGTGATCGGTTCGGCCGCGTGGGCCGTGGCGCCGGGCAGGGCGACGAGAACGGACAGCAGCAGGGCGAGAACGAGTAACGGTGTCAGGAGAATGGGCCTGGGGCCTGGCATGGGGCTGGGCCCGAGTCTGGGTCTGGTGCCGGGGGATCCGGTCATGGCTGTCACTCCTCTGCGGCCTTGTGCGTGACCAGTCGGTACTGCGCTCGGACCAGCGCGGCGTCCACCGCGCGGTCGAGGAACATCAGGCTGTCCATACGGCAGTTGCAGGGATTGCCCTCCCGGATGTTCTGCGGGAAGCTGCCGCCGATCTTGATACCTCGGGGGTCGGTGGCCGAGGTGCGGTGCGGGCCGGGGCCCGAGAGGTCCCAGGGGTCACCGGGCACGGTGTAGAAGCCGTCCAGCGGCCTGCCGTTGCGGTAGAGCGCCATCTCACCGCTGTCGAAGTCGAAGGTCGCGGAGAGGAACACCCACTTGCCGGGCGGCAGCAGGGTCCGCCAGTCCTGGGACGCCGCGAAGGTCTGGGAGGCGGCCCCGTCGATCCGCCGGCCGAGGGCGACCAGCCGGAGTTCGCCGTTCACGTTGATGAGTTCCAGCAGGGCGCGCACACCATGTCCGTCGGAGTCGCCGGAGAGCACTCCGGCAAGACCGATCGCGCCGTAGAGGTCGTCGGGGGCGGCCGTGTTGGTGTTGGGGCTCGGGTTCTGCCCGGTCATCCTGAACCACCCCATGACGGTGGCTCCCTCGACCGCGTTGAAGGCGTTCAGCGTCGGCACGCCGGACGCGGAGTACACGCCCGCCTTCCAGTCGTCGTTGCCCGCCGCGTCCGGGGTGACCTGCCGCACCTGAAGCGAGGTCCGGCTGCCGCGGTGCGCGCCGTCCGGTGCCCGCATCCGCGCGCCGCCGCCCACGAGGTCGATGTCGGTGCCGGAGAAACCCCGGTCGCGTTCGCGGCCCGGATTGCCGCGTACCGGGTGCTCGAAGTCGTAGTGGGCGGCCAGGTGGGGTCTGAGTCCGGGGTGCACGGTGGGTGGTGGCCGGTGGTGGCCGCTCGCCCCGGCCGGGGCCGCGGCGAGAGCCGTGAGAACTGTCAGGAGAACGGCGAGGGCCGCTCCCGCGTACCGTCTGCGTTTGACCATGTCGCTCGCTCCTTTGCGAGGCGTGTCATGACATCGATGTCCTTGCCTGTCATCGCGGGTCCCCGCCGGGTCACCGCTTGGGCGCGGCCGGCGGCTGGGCCGGCCTGCCCCCGAGATACAGCTCGCCCAGCTGCGGATCGGCCAGCAACTCCCTTGCCGGACCCGATATATGGACCCGCCCGAGGTCGAGTACGCAGCCGATGTCGGCGGTCTCCAGGGCGCGGCGGGCGTTCTGCTCGACCAGCAGTACGGCCGTGCCCGCCTCCCGCATCCGCGCGATCTGCTCGAAGACCACGCCCGTCGTCTTCGGGTCGAGGCCCATGGACGGCTCGTCGAGCAGCACCACCCGGGGCCTGACCATCAGCGAGCGGGCGAACTCCACCTGTTTCTGCTGGCCGCCGGAGAGCAGCCCGGCCAGGCTCGTCCAGCGTTCGGCGACGAGCGGGAAGAGATCGCGTACGAAGTCGGCGCGTTCGGCGACGACCGCCTTGTCCTTGATGGTGTAGCCGCCGAGGAGGACGTTCTCGGCGACCGTCATCTCCCGGAAGACGCTGTGCCCTTGGAGGACATGGGCGACTCCGGCGGCGAGCAGTTGCTGCGGTCCGCGGCCGGTGACGTCCTCGCCGTCGACCAGGACCCGGCCGGAGCGCGGCGCGAGCAGCCCGCTGGCCACCTTCAGCACGGTGGACTTGCCCGCGCCGTTCGGACCGACCAGGCACACCACGCCCCCGGCGGGAACCCGGACCGTCAGACCGCGCAGCACCAGGGCCGCCCGTCCGTATCCGGCGCGGATGTCGTCGAGTTCGAGCAGGAATCCGGAGTCGGAGCGCGGGGAGGGGACGGTGGGGGAGCCGGAGTCAGACGCCAAGGTAGGCCTCCAGGACTCGTTCGTCGGACTGGATCACCGAGGGCGGGCCCTCCGCGATCGGCCGTCCGCGGTCGAAGACCACGACGTGGTCGCTGAGGGACATGACCAGGTCCATGTTGTGCTCGACGATCAGGAACGTCCTTCCCTCGGCGTTGAGTTCGCGCACCAGGTCGCAGATGCGGTCGATCAGTGCCGGATTGACCCCGCCCGCCGGTTCGTCGAGCAGGATCAGCTCGGGCTCGCTCATCAGGACGCCCGCGAGTTCCAGCAGCTTCTGCTGCCCCCAGGACAGGTTCCGCGCCTCCGCCCTCTCCAGGTGGTCGATGCCCATCCGGGTCAGCCAGTACCGCGCCCGTTCCGTCTCCTCCCGCTTTCGGGCACCGGCGAGTTGGGCCAGCAGGTTCGGCGGGCGTACGGCGACGAGCAGGTTGTCCAGGACCGTCATCCGGGGGAAGACACGGCAGAGCTGGAAGGAGCGGCCGATCCCCGCCCGGGCGATGCGGTGCGGCGGCCTGGCGGTGATGTCCCGGCCCCGGTACGTCGTACGGCCCGCGTCGGGACGGATCATGCCGGTGACGCAGTTGAAGAACGTGGTCTTGCCGGAGCCGTTCGGCCCGATCAGGGCGTTGACCCTGCCGTGCCGGAAGGACACGGTCGCGCCGTCCAGGGCGGCCACCCCGCCGAAGGTCTTGGTGAGTCCGACGGTCGCCAGGCTCTGCTCACCCTCGTCCGCGCTCACTGCCTCACCTCTCTCTTCCCGTCCGGTCTTTTCCCGTCCGGCCGGTGGTCCGGCCGGACGTCCGCCTCGCGCTCGTCGCGCTCGTCGCGCAGTTCGGCCGCGGTGACCTCGCGGATCGACGTCTCGCCGGTCCCGAGGACACGGGCGACCAGTCCGGTCACCGCCGGGATGACACCGTCCGGCATGAACATCACGACGACCCCCAGCAGCAGGCCCGCGAAGACCAGGTGCAGCGGGGTGTCCCCGTATTCGAGCTTGGAGTACTCAAGCCCGTACCCGACGACCACCGCCCCGAGCAGCGGCCCGTACAGATGACGTACGCCCCCGAGCAGCGCCATCAGGACCATGTAGGCCCCGCTCAGGATCGAGAACTGGAAGACGGGGTCGAGGTCGCCGAACCACAGCCCGTAGAGCCCTCCGGCCAGAGCGGTGAAGGCCGCCGAGACCACGAAGACGACGAGCTTGTACGTGTATGTAGGAGTGCCCAGTGACTGGGCCTTGTCCTCGTCCTCGCGGATCGCCTTCAGGCCCATGCCGAACCTGGAGCGGTCGATGATCCACCAGGCGAGCAGGGCCAGCGCCAGCAGCCCGAGGAACAGGAAGTAGAAGATCTCGTGGTGCTCGGAGCGCAGCTTGCCCGGGAACGGCCGCGGGACCACCAGACCGCGCGAGCCGCCGGTGAAGGAGGCCCAGCTCTGGAAGACCAGCAGCATGATCAGCACCAGTGCGATCGAGACGATGACGAAGGACGCGCCGCGCACCCGCAGCGCCGCGTAGCCGACGGGTATCGCGAGCACGGCGACCAGGGCGGCCGACACGAACAGCGCGACGAACGACGGCAGTTCCCCCTTGGTGACGAGCAGCCCGGTCGCGTAGGCGCCGAGCCCGGCGAACGCGCCGTGTCCCAGGGAGATGTAGCCGGTGAAACCGCCGACGAAGTTCCAGGAGGTGGAGAGCACCGCGAAGTTGAGGATGGCGATGCCCACGGTCAGTTCGTACGGACTCGGTGCCATGGACGGGAAGGACAGCGCGACGGCGATCCCGGCTAGCAGTGCTCCCAGCCGTAGCAACCTGCCGGTGTGGCGCGGGCGTTCAGAATCTCTGGGCAAGCCGACCCCCGAAGAATCCCTGCGGCCGGACGGCCAAGGTGGCGAAGAGCGCGACATAGAAGACCGTCTGCGCCCAGGTCGTGCTGAGTTCCAGCTGCAACAGGCTCTGTGTCAGGCCGAGGGTCATGGCGGCGATCGCCGCGCCCGGCACGCTGCCGAGGCCGCCGACGACGATGATCGCCATCAGTGGGCCGATCCAGTGCCAGTGCAGCGACGGGTAGATGGTCGTGTCGAGCGAGAGTGCCGTACCGCCGACCGCCGCCGTGGCGAGACCGAGTCCGAAGCCGTACCCGGCGATCCGGTCGGTGTCGATGCCGACCAGGGCGGCGGCCTCCCGGTGCTGGATCGTCGCCCGCAGCGCCTGGCCGAACCTGCTGTGCCGCATCAGGAGATACAGCCCGAGCAGTGCGGCGGCAGCCAGGCCGAACGCGATGAGCTTGACCACCGCGACGCGCGCCCCGAAGAACTCCAGGCTCGCGGAGGAGTAGCCGAGCCTGATGCGGCGCTGGGTGCCGGAGAAGGCGTACCCGAGGAGCCCCTCGATGACGAGGGCGACGGAGAACGTCAGCAGCACCGACATCATGGTCAGGGTCGCCGGGCGCAGCCGGGTCAGGAGCAGCCGTTGCATGGCCACGCCCGCGACGAAGAACAGCGGCACGGTGACGAGCAGGGTGAGCAGCGGGTCGACACCGGTCTCCCGGTGGGCGTACCAGGCGAGGTAGGCGGCGAGGATCAGGAACGCGGAGTGGGCGATCATCACGACGCGCATGACGCCGAAGTAGAGGGTCAGGCCGGCCGCCAGGAGGGCGTAGAGCCCTCCCAGCAGCACGCCGAGGACGATGCTCTGGAAGACGAGGCTCGCGGAGGGCACGCAGGCATCACCACTTCGGCTTGGGATGGACCAGGTCGGCTTCCTTCTGTTCCTCGGGCAGGACGATCTGGATCTCGCCGTCCACCCACTGCTGGATCATGTGCGCGCTCTGCGGGCGCCCCTTGTCGTCCCACTTGAGGGGCCCGACGACGGTCTCCACCTCGTTGCCGCGCAGCCACTTCACGAGCTTCTGCTGGCATTCCTCGTCCTGGGAGGCGCACTTGGCGGCCTCGACGGCCGCGGCGACCACCTGTCCCGTGGTGTAGGCGTTGGCCTCGTCCTCCTCCGGGGCCTTGCCGAACTGCTCGGTGTACTTCTCGACGAAGTCCTTGTTGCTCGGGTAGTCCGCGTGCTGGGTGTAGCCGGTCGGCGCGAGGATGCCCTCGGTCTTGTCGCCGATGGCCTTGGCAAACTCCGGTTCGGTGGGGGCGGTGGAGAAGGCGGCCATCTTCGGCTGGTAGTTCAGCTGTTGGAGGGCGACGATCAGGTTCACCCCGTCCTGGTACTGCGAGCCGCCCACCACCATGTCGGCCTTGGAGGAGGCGATCTGCGCGGCGATCGAGCCGAAGTCGGTGGTGTTGGGCGGGTAGACCTCGTCGACGACGGTCTTGATACCGCCCTTCTCCAGCTTGTCCTTCAGCCCGTACGCCGTTCCCTGGGCGAAGGGGTCGTCCATCGCGGCGTACGCCACGGACTTGGGACGCTCCGCCTCGGGCAGCGCCAGGATGTAGTCGGCGAGGTGGTTGTAGTGGTCGTTGGCGACCGCCGGGGCCGCGTAGAAGAGGTTCTTGAAGCCCTGGTCGAAGACCTCCGGGGCCGCGCCGGCCGGCTCGACGAAGAGCAGACCGTACTCCTCCGCCACCCGGGCCGCCGGCACCACGAGCCGGGTGGAGAACGGGCCGAAGACCAGGTCGACCTGGTCCCTGCCGATCAGTTGCTCGTAGTCGGAGACCACTCGGTCGGCGTTCGACTGGTCGTCGAGGATCTTCAACTCGACCTTGCGGCCGAGCAGTCCGCCCTTGTCGTTGACGATCTTCGCCCATGCCTTGTAGCCGCGCTCCACACCCTTGCCGGGCTCCGAGAAGTCCCCGGTGAGCGGCAGTGAGACACCGATGGTGATGGGGTCGTCGGGTGAATCCTCCGAGCCGCCGCCCGAGCCGCAACCGGCGGCAGTGAGTGCCGTGGCGGACGCGAGGGCGGCAACTCTCCATGAAAGGCGCTGTGTTGTGCTCATCGCTGGACTCCCCTGTCCGCAGGCACTCTCTTCGCCGTTCGAAAGCGCTTTCGCGAGCGCTTGCGTACTATGTAAGCCACGTCACATGAGTTGAGACAAGCGTCGTGCACGGACCGATTGACAAGGCCCTGTTCGGAGGCGGTGACGAATGCCCAGGCCCCGTTCACGACTGCGGCTCGCCGATGTGGCCGAGCGCGCGGGAGTTTCACTGACCACGGCGTCCCGGGCGCTCGCCGGACGGGACGGGGTTCGTGAGGAGGTCGCCGAGCGGGTCCGTCGCATCTCGCGCGAACTCGGCTATGTCGCCAACCCCCATGCGCGCACCCTGGCGGGCGGTACGGCGTCGACGGTCGGGCTGATCGTCCATCAGATCGACGACCCGTACTTCTCGGAGATCGCGGGCGGCGTCGTACAGGTGGCGGGCGAACGGGATCTGATCGTCCAGATCTGCCACTCCGGCCGCAATCCGCAGAACGAACTGCGGCAGATCCGCCATCTCGTCGACCAGCGCGTCGGCGTCATCATCATCGCGGGCTCCGGGTACGTCGATCCCCGCATGGAGGCCGAGTCCAGGGCCGAACTGTCCGCCTTCCAGGAGGCCGGCGGGCGGCTCGCGGTGATCGGCCGTCACTTCCTCAACGCGGACGCGGTACGGCCCGACAACAAGGAGGGCGCCGAGACCGTCACCGGGCATCTGCTGTCGCTCGGGCACCGCCGGATCGCGGTGGCGGCGGGGGAGATGCTGCTGTCCACGGTCGCCGACCGGTTCGCCGGGGTGGCGGCGGCACTGACGGAGGCCGGACTGCCCACCGACGAACTACCGTTGGCACAGGCCGAGTTCACCCGTGACGGCGGGCGCGACGCGGCCGAGCGGATCCTGCGCGACCACCCGGACACCACCGCGATCGTCGCCCTCAACGACGCCATGGCCATCGGTGTCCTCTCCGCGCTCCGCGCCCACGGCGTACCGGTCCCGCACCGGATGTCGGTCGCCGGATTCGACGACGTGTCGTTCGCGGCGGACCTCGCCCCCGGCCTCACCACCGTCCGGCTGCCCCTCGCCGAAATGGGCCGCCAGGCCCTCTCGATGGCCCTCAGGCCGCCCGCCTCCCGGCCTCGCCGCAAGTCCACCGGTCATGCGCTGGTGGTACGCGACTCCACGGGGCCCGCGCCCTCGCGGTGAGACACCGGGCCGCGCACTGTCTCGATTGTGACGGCGCGCACTGTCTCGTATTGAGACACCCACGCCGTGGACGGCTGGATCACGATCATGAGCGGCTCACGTCCCGGTTCGCCGTGCCCGTGTCCGTGCGGCCCACGGGCCTGCCGGGTGCGTGGGAGGGCGTCGAGCCGTGGCACGCAACGGAATTGAGAAGACAGGTGAACATCATGGCCCTCGGACTGCTTCGGCGCCGGCGTTCCAGGGACGCCTCCGCCGCCGCCTCGGGCCTCACAATGCCCCTGCCGCCCGGCGCGGGCGCGGTCGGCTGCGAGGTCGCGGACCCCATGGGGCAGCCCATGGGCGGCGCGGACGTCACGATCACCGCGCTCGACTCCCATCGCGTCGCGGCCCGCGGCACCACCGACCCGTACGGCTTCTTCATGGCCGTGCTGCCGCCGGGCGGCTACAGCGTGATGGTCATGGCCGAGGGGCTCTCCCCGGTCCGCGAGACCGTCGAGATCGTCGCCGGTGTCACCCTCCCCACCCTGTACGCCCGCCTGGAACCGGCCCGTCAGCTCGACCTGCCGCCGACCGGCACCTGGCTCTTCGACCCGCCCCACACGGCGATCCGCTTCATCGCCAAGCACGTCGGAATGGCCCATGTGCACGGCCGCTTCGAGCGCTTCGACGGCGGTATCCAGATCGTTCAGGACATCACCGAGTCCCGGGTCCATGTCCGGATCGACGCGGCGAGCATCACGACCGGCAACACGACCCGCGACAACCACCTCCGGTCGGCGGACTTCCTGGACGTCAAGCGGTTCCCCTTCATCGACTTCCACAGCACGCGGTTCGCCTACCGCGGCGGCAGCAAGTGGACCCTGCAGGGCTCGCTGACGATGCACGGGGTGAGCCGCTCGGTGGCTCTGGACACGACGTACCTCGGCATGGTGAACGGCGGTTACGGCGAGGAACTGCGCTGTGCGGCCCTGGCCAAGGCCGAACTGCACCGCGAGGACTACACCCTCAACTGGCGGAACATGCTGGCCCGCGGCATCGCGGTGGTCGGCCCGACGATCCAGCTCGAACTGGATGTCCAGGCGATGTACCGCACGCACGACACGCCGACGCCGCCGGAGTAACGGGCCCTCTCCGAACTCACCTACCGTCCGATCGAGTTGAGGGCGTCGAGCAGCCGGGGGCTCGCCGGGGAGCCCTCGTCGGGCGGCCCGGCCGTGCGATGGAGTTCGCCGTCGACGATCTCGTAGTGCCCGATGGCCTCGATCGGCGGCGAGTAGACGTGGATGGTCACGGCGCCGGCGTCGTGGTCCATCCGATGAACACCGGAACCCGGGAACGAGAACGACTCGCCGGGCCCGTACCGGTGGGCGCGGCGCGGGCCGCCCACCGGCAGCCCCTCCTGCCAGGCGGCGCCCTCGATTACGTGCACGCCGACGCACGACCCCTGGTGGTCGTGGTAGCCCGTGTCGCGCGACTCCCACCAAGTGTTCAGCCAGGCCTCGGAGTTGTCGTTCCGCCACAGCAGCAGGTACGAGCCGGGGCCGGAGCGGTCGAGCGCGTCGGTGTCGACGAACGCCGCCGCCCGGCGGGCCCGTTCCGCACACTCCTCGGGCCGGAACGGCCGGTCGGACGCGCCGAGTTCGGCGAGCGCGGTCATGTCGATCGGGGTCGGGTTCATGGTCATCCCCCTTGTGCCGGTTGCGTGTTGGACGACGGCCGCGGGTGGCCCGCCGCGTGAGGCCGTCGGGCGCGGTCAGTCCTCTCCGGTGAGCAGGCGGCGTGGATTGGTGATGCGGAAGGCGTACGCGGTGGCCCCGCCCAGGCCGAACCCGGGCTGCTGCGGCGGTTCCGCGTAGGGCCGGTCCGAGCCCATCACGACGACTTCGGTACCGAGGACGCGGACGACCGAGTCGACGGCACGCGGACCGTACGAGGACGTCTCGACGAACACATCGGGATCGACCCCCGCGCGGCCCTCGTCCCCGCCACGGGCGGCGAAGCGCTCCCCGTGCAGCGGGGCGAGCCCGGCGAGCAGCGCGAAGCACACCCGCAGCCGGGGATGGCGGGGCCGGCCGAATGCCCGGAAGGCGAACCAGGCGGAGTGCATCTGCTGCACGTACGGCACCATCGCGGGCCACCAGCCGGGTCCCGGGGAGGCACCGGGCGCCGGGCCGGGGTGGACGAACAGCGGGAGCCCGCGCGCTTCGAGCAGATCGAGCAACGGGGCGCAGCGCGCGTAACCCGCCTCGTCGGTCAGGGCGTTGGCCGGGAGCTGGAGCCCGGCGAACCCCCGGTCCAGGTCCGCGGCGGTCGCGTCGGCGTCGATGTCCCGGACGCAGGCGGCGGCCCAGGCCCCGAACGGCTCGGGCAGGCCGGCCGCGTCCTCGTGGTAGGCGGCGAGCAGCGGGCGTGCCTCGTCGGACGGCAGCCACTCGATGCCGAGCGGGGCGGACAGCGAGACGAGCGCCCTGCCGAGCCCGTCCGCGGCGGCCAGTTCGGCACGCGCGGCCACATCGTGCTGGGCGGCCGGGACCTCGTAGGGCGGCTCACCGGCGGTGTGCAGGGTCCAGCCGTCCAGGAACGGCGGCTCGTCACGCGCGCGGAGGGCCGCGAGGAACGAGGCGGTCCACAGATGCTGGTGTACGTCGACGTTGGTCACGAAGGTCCTTCCACCAGAGCGTGCAGAGCGCTTCGTACCTCGTCGGACCCCAGGACGTCATCGCTCACCCGGTCCACGTCCACCCCGCAGGGCCGGTCGTCGTCCAGGCGCGGGACCAGTTCGCGGATCGCGCGGTGCAGGAGACCGGGGCCGCGTCCCATGGTGGCCGGGGCTGCCAGATCCACGGCCTGCGCCGCTGCCAGGGCCTCCACGGCGAGCAGTTGCCGCAGCCTGACCAGCATCGTCGTCAGCCGTCGTGCCCCGAGCGCCGCGTTGGTCGAGTCGTCCTCGACCGCGTCCGCGCCGTGCCGGGGGTCGGTGCACACGGGCGCGGACAGGGCACGGATCTCGGCGACGAGCGCCTGCGCGGTCTTGGCCAGCGGCGCGAAGCCCGAACGCTCAGGACCGTACGGCGAGAGGTTCGCGGGCAGTCCGCTGACAGCGGGATTCAGCAGCCGCCGCATGCGCTCGGCCGAGATCGCCGCGGTCTGCGTCAGCGCCAGCGCGACGGTGTCGAAGCCGAGGGCCAGGGCCGGGGTGTGGAAGTTGCCGGACGAGAGGATCTCCCCGGTGTCGGCCAGGACCACCGGGTTGTCACCGCAGCCGTTGAGCTCGGGTTCCAGCGCGGCACGGGCGAAGTCCAGGGCGGCGTGCAGCGCCCCGTGCACCTGGGCGGCACAGCGCAGGCTCACGGGGTCCTGGACGCGCCGTGCGTGCCGGGGATCGGCCAGCTCGCCGCCGTCGAGCAGCGCGAGCAGTTCGTCCGCCGCCCGGGCCTGACCGGGGGCCGGACGCAGGCCCAGTACACGGGTGTCGAGCGGGCTGGTGTTCGCCCGGAACCCCTCGAAGGTGAGCGCCGTGACCGCCTGGGCCAGGGCGAGTACGGCAGCCGCTTCATGAAGGGCGAGGGCGCCGACGCCCGCGGCCAGCGGGCTCGCGCTGCACAGCACATGCCCGTCCTTCGGCCCCAGTTCCGCGGGGGTCAGCCCGGCCCGTCGCAGTGCCTCCGCCCCGTCGAGCAGTTCACCGGAGACCTCGGCACGGCCCTCGCCGATGACGACCAGACCGGCATGGGCCATCTGGCACAGGTCGGAGGCGCCGATCGACCCCACCTCGGGGATCACCGGGTGCACCCGTGAGTTGAGCATGGAGACCAGTAGCGGCACGATCTCCGGCCGCACTCCGCTGCCACCGCCCGCGACGCCGTTCACCCGGGCGAGCAGCGCGGCGCGTACGACGGGGACCGGCAGCGGATCGCCCACCGCGTTGGCCCGTCCCCGCACCGTGCGCACGCTGAACTCGCCGAGTTCGGCCCGCGGCAGCGCGTACGACGAGCGGCTGCCGAGCCCTGTCGTGAGGCCGTACGTCGGCACCTCACGGTCGACGATGTCGTCGACGACCGCGCGGTCGCGCTCCAGCCGGGGCAGGACCCCCTCGGCCAGCACGACGTGGGCGCCGCGGAGTGCGACGGCGGCGACGTCGTCGCAGGTGAGGGAGCGCCCGTCGAGGACCACGGCGTCAGTTGCGACGGGCGGGGTAGGAGCGGGAGGCGTACCGGTCATGAGAACCGCAGGTTCTGCCCGAGGCCACGTTCTTCGGCCTTCTTGAGCATGGCCGCGCCCAGCGCGATGTCGGACAACGAGAGGCCGCGATGCCAGAACAGGATGGTCTCGTCGTCGCGCTCACGGCCGGGCTTGTCGCCGACGACGATCTCGCACAGCTCGCCGTGCAGGGTCTCCTCGCTGAGCCGCCCCGACTCGACGTGCGCGCGCAGGGCACCGAACGGCCCGGACCGGCACTGGCCCCAGTCGTCGACGACGACCTTGTCCATGATGTCGGTGAGGGAGAGTTCGACCGCGCTCATCGTTCCGTACGGTACGACAAGCGCTCCCGGCGCGATCCACTCCGTCCTCAGCAGCGGCTCGGGCCGCTCCAGCCGGGACGCCTCCACGACGATGTCCGCGCCCTCGACGCAGGACTTCCAGTCCTCGGTGACGGTCACCGGCTTCCCGAGATCGTGCTCCAGCCGCTCGGCGAAGGCCTCACGGCTCTCCGGGCGGCGCGAGTGGACACGTATCTCGTCGAAGTCGAAGATCCGGTCGAGCAGGCGGACGTTCCAGTACGAGGTGGCGCGGGCGCCGATGTGACCGAGCACCTTGGAGCCGGGGCGGGCCAGGTGCCGGGCCCCGAGCGCGGTGAGCGCGCCGGTGCGCATCTCGGTGATGGCGGTGGCGTCGACCACGGCCACCGGCATGCCCGTACGCGGGTCGAAGAGGTTGAGCAGCGCCATCTCGGAGGGCAGCCCGGCCTTGTAGTTGCCGACGTAGTCGCCCACAATCTTGACTCCGGCCAGCCCCAGTGGCGCGATATAGCCGCGCAGGACGTTGAAGTGGCCGTTGAACGAGGGATCGGGCGTGAGGTGGACCCGTGGTTCGATGACCGTCTCCCCGCGGCCCTGAGCACGCAGCCCCTGCTCGACGGCATCGAGCACCTCGGTGTCGTCGAGTTCGAGCTGTTCGATGTCCGAGCCGTTCAGAAACGTGAACCAAACCGGGTCAAACGCCTGCATTCCGGGCGCCCTTTCACTTTCTTCGGACGAACGTAACGTCCCGTTTACAAAAGGGGATTGACTGTAATTCAGCCACACACAACTCTGCATGACCATATGCAGTCGGGTAAGGGGCAGCTTTGATCAGATTCGACGCGGTGAGCAAAAACTATCCCAACGGCACGACAGCCGTGGACGAGCTGTCGCTGGAGTTGGCGGAGGGCGGCATCACGGTCCTGGTCGGCCCTTCCGGCTGCGGCAAGACCACGACTCTGCGCATGGTCAACCGCATGGTCGAGCCGACGGCCGGCACGGTGAGCCTGCGCGGCCAGGACATCCGGGAGATCGCCGCCCCGGAACTGCGCCGGGGCATCGGCTATGTGATCCAGCACGCGGGGCTGTTCCCGCACCGCACGGTGCTGGACAACATAGCCACCGTGCCCCTGCTGCTCGGCTGGGGCAAGAAGAAGGCACGTTCGCGGGCGGCTGAGCTGCTGGAGCTCGTGGGGCTGCCGTCCTCCATGGCCAAGCGCTATCCGT
Source organism: Streptomyces phaeochromogenes (assembly GCF_001418655.1). Taxonomy (GTDB): domain Bacteria; phylum Actinomycetota; class Actinomycetes; order Streptomycetales; family Streptomycetaceae; genus Streptomyces; species Streptomyces phaeochromogenes. Next base: position 139,230 of record NZ_LIQZ01000087.1, read on the forward strand.
ACCAGCTCTCCGGCGGGCAGCAGCAGCGCGTCGGGGTGGCCAGGGCGCTGGGCGCGGACCCGCCGGTGCTGCTGATGGACGAGCCGTTCAGCGCGGTCGACCCCATCGTCAGGGGGGAGCTGCAGGCGGAGTTCATCCGGCTGCAGAAGGAACTGCACAAGACGATCGTCTTCGTCACCCATGACATCGACGAGGCGATCAAGCTCGGCGACCACATCGCGGTGCTCCGCACCGGTGGCAAGCTCGCGCAGTTCGACACCCCGGAGCGGCTGCTCGCGCATCCCGCCGACGACTTCGTGGCCGATTTCGTCGGCCAGGACCGCGGCATCCGCCGCCTGTCCTTCGTCAAGGCCGCCGATCTGCCGCTGCGGGACGGGCTGGTCCTGCCGGCCGACTCCCCGGTGGCCCGGGCCCGGGCGGCGGACGAACCCTGGGTGCTCGTCGTCGACGGGGACCGGCGTCCCCTCGGCTGGGCCGCGGTCGCCGACCTGCCGTCCGGCGGCACGCTCGCGGACGCCGCACTGACCCCGCTCGGCCACACCTTCAGCCTGGCCGGCGACTCGGCCCGGGCCGCCCTCGACGCGGCCCTGCTGTCGCCGTCGCGGCTCGCGGTGGGTGTGGACCCACAGGGCGCGGTGGTGGGGGTCGCGGACGCGTACGAGCTGTCGGCGGCGATGACCGGGGACGGGACGGCCGTCGACGCGGCGGCCGAGGAGGGCACGGCCGAGGAGCCGACGCCCGGCGATGCGGCGGTCGAAGAGGGCACGGCCGAGGAGGCGACGGCGGGCGACGCGGTGACGGCCAAGGACGCGGTGTCCAAGGTGACGGTCGTCAAGGGTGAGACGGACGGCGGCAGCGGTGACGACGTCGACGGCACGGGCGCGGGCGGTGACGGGCGATGAGAGACGGCGAACCCCTCATACGCTGGGACTGGATCGGCGATCACATCGGCGAGCTGGCCGACTACACCGGTGTCCATCTGCGGCTCGGACTTCTGCCGGTGCTGTTCGGACTGATCATCTCCGTACCGCTCGGCATCCTCTGCCACCGCTGGCGCTGGATCTACCCGCCGACCCTGACCGCGGCCAACGTCCTGTACTCGATCCCGTCGCTGGCCCTGTTCATGATCTTCGTCCGCTACACGGGTCTGACCGAACGCACGGTCATGATCCCCCTGACGCTCTACACGCTGTCGGTGCTCATACCCAACGTCGTGGACGGACTGGCCTCGGTACCCGAACCGGTACGGCAGGCGGCCACCGCCATGGGCTTCAGCACGGTACGCCGTGTCGTCCAGGTCGAGCTGCCGATCGCCGTACCGGTCGTCGTGGCCGGCGTCCGGGTCGCCGCCGTCTCGTCCATCAGCCTCGTCGCCGTGGGGCAGCTGATCGGACAGGGCGGCCTCGGCTACTACATCACCCGCGGGCTCCAGCTCGACTTCCCCACCCCGATCATCACCGCGACCGTACTGATCATGCTGCTGGCCCTCGTCACCGACGCACTGCTCGTGCTGGCACAGCGGCTGCTCACACCATGGGCGCGCGGCAAGGGGGCGACGGCGTGAACGACTTCCTGAACCAGATCGAGCTCGTGGGCGACTGGCTGACGTCGTCCCAGCAGTGGAGCGGTGACGACGGCATCCCCCACCGGCTCTCGGAGCACCTGACCTACAGCGGCATATCGCTGGTTTTCGCCACCCTGATCGGGCTGACCTTCGGACTGCTGGTCGGGCACACCGGCCGGGGCGCGTTCGCCGTCGCGAGCGTGGCGAACCTCGCGCGGGCCATCCCCACCTTCGGCCTGGTCGTCCTCGTCGTCACGGTCGCCGGACTGAGCACCACGCCGGTGCTGGTCGCCCTGGTCGCGCTGGCGGTCCCGCCGATCCTCATCAACACCTTCGAGGGCGTACGAGGCGTGGATCCCGACACCAGGGACGCGGCGCGCGGGATGGGCATGACCGGCTGGGAGGTCCTGCTGAAGGTCGAGGTGCCGATGGCGCTGCCGCTGATCCTGCTCGGGCTGCGGGTCGCCGCGATCCAGGTCGTGGCCACGGCGACCGTCGCCGCGTACCCGGGTCTCGGCGGTCTGGGGCGGTTCATCGTCGACGGACTCGCCCGCAACAACTACGAACTGGTCATCGGCGGCTCCGCCGTCGTCGTCATGCTGGCGCTCGTCGTCCAGGCCGTCTTCACCGCGCTGCGGCGCCTCGTCGTCTCGCCGGGGCTGCAGCCTTCGGCGACCAAGTCCTGATGTCCCGAGTTCCCGAGTTCCCGAGTTCCCGATTTTCCGGGCTCCCGGGGCTCCCACGCTCCTGAAGGCCCCGAGAGCTCCTGAGGGCTCCTGAGGTCTCCCAAGAAAGGAAACACCCATGAATGCCAAAGCCATCGCCCGCGCCACCGCGTTCGGCCTCATCACCACGTTCGCCCTGACCGCCTGCGGAGGCGGCGACGACAGCGACGACAACCCGCTGACGGGCAGCAGCGGGGACAGTGGAGGCGGCAAATCCATCGTCGTCGGCTCGGCGAACTTCCCCGAGAACCAGCTCCTCGCCGAGATCTACGCCCAGGCCCTGGAGGACAAGGGCCTGAAAGTGACCCGCAAGTTCGACATCGGTGCCCGCGAGGTGTACTACGACCAGGTGGTCAAGGGCGGCATCGGTGTCTTCCCCGAGTACAACGGCGCGCTGCTGTCCGTCGCGGTCGACAAGAAGAGCACCGCCACCAGCACGGAGGAGATCAACGCGGAGCTGAAGGCGAAGCTCCCGAAGTCCGTGGAGATACTCGACTCCGCCGCGGCCGAGGACAAGGACTCGGTCACGGTCACCTCCGAGACCGCCGCCAAGTACAAGCTCAAGACCCTGGCCGACCTGAAGCCGGTCGCGAAGGACATGACCATCGGAGCCGGCTCGGAGTTCAAGACCCGCACCCAGGGCGGTGTCGGTCTGAAGACGGTCTACGGCGTCGAGTTCGGGAAGTTCCAGCCGCTGGACGCGGGCGCCCAGAGCACCCTGCTGAAGCTGCTGAAGGACAACAAGGTGCAGGCCGCCAACCTGTACACGACCGACCCCGCCATCGTCGAGGACAAGCTGGTCGTCCTGGAGGACCCGAAGAACCTCTTCTCCTCGCAGAACGTCACACCCCTCGTCTACAAGTCCGCGGTGAACGACAAGGCCAAGACGGCGCTCAACGCCCTCTCGGCCAAGCTCACCACCGAGGACCTGCTGGAGATGATGAAGAAGCTCGTCAACGACAAGGAGGACGCCTCCGACGTCGCCAAGGAGTGGCTGACGAACGCCGGTCTCGCCGGCTGACGCAGACGGTCGCCCGGACCGTCCGCAACCTGTGCGGACGGTCCGGTACGCCCGGCAGGGAGTCAGGCAGGACCGGCAACGAGTCCGGTACGCGCGCGACAGGGAGGGGGACCAAGGTGACCGACACGGATGGGGCCGGCGTCGGTGTCGACGCGCCCCAGGGGGCCGTCGAGCCCGCGCGGCTGCACCAGCTGTTCGAGGGGCGACGGCTGACGCCCACCCAGCGCCGCATCGCCCACTGTCTGGTCCGGCAGACCGCGGCCGCCCCCTTCCTGTCGAGCGTGGAACTGGCCCAACTGGCAGGCGTGAGCCAGCCGTCGGTGACCCGCTTCGCGGTCGCCCTCGGCTTCGACGGCTACCCGGCCCTGCGCAAGCACCTGCGGGACGTGGCACCCGCCGGGCCTTCCGTGGACGCGCGGCCGGCCAACCCGTACCAGCAGGCGGTACGCGCCGAGATCCACCACCTGCTCCAACTCGCGTCCCTGCTGGCCGATTCCGGGCCCGTGGAACGCGCAGGACGGCTGCTCGCCGCCTCCCGTCCGCTGCCGGTGCTCGGACTGCGTGCCTCCGCGGCCCAGGCCCGCGGCTTCGCCTACTTCGCGGCCAAGGTCCACCCGGACGTACGTCTCCTCGACGAGGGAGGCTCACGGCTCGCCGACCGCATCGACATGGCCAGGAACGCCGGCGCGAGCGCTCTCATGTGCTTCGCCCTGCCACGCCACCCGGCCGAACTCCTCGACGCCCTCGACCACGCCCGCGCGACAGGCCTGACCGTGGTGACGATCGCCGACGGCACCTTCGCCCCGGTGGCCGCCCACAGTGACCTGCTCCTCCCGGCCGCCGTCGGCACCGACCTGGTCTTCGACACGGTGAGCGCCCCCATGCTCCTCGGCCAGGTCCTCCTGGAAGCCATGTGCGACGCCCTTCCCGACGCCCAGGCCCGCCTGGAGGAGTTCGACGCACGGGCAGCCGCGCGGGGCCTGTTCGTCGACTGACCGCCTCGGCCGCCGGACCGGCCTCGGTCACCGGGCGCGTACGATAAGGTTCACCTGCGTGTTCACGCGGAACTCCGCGACGAAGCGCATCGGGACGTGGCGCAGCTTGGTAGCGCACTTGACTGGGGGTCAAGGGGTCGCAGGTTCAAATCCTGTCGTCCCGACAGAGCGAAGGGTCTTCGCAGGCGAGAGCCTGTGAGGGCCCTTTTCGTGTACGTGTGTTGTCGCGTGCGGGCCTTGTGCCCCGATGCTCAGCATCGGCGGGGGAGAGGCGCGTGCCTCTGGCTGGAACCGGTCATCATCAACGTCCGATATTTCGTTCGTGGTTCGAAGTTTCGGTGCCGAAAATAGAGCCGTGCCAGAAGCGCGTCAAGCCCCTTGCCATGAACCCGTGTTGTGGGCCGCCGGCCCGACACCGCGTGCTTCCGCCGCGTTACTCAAACGTGACGTCCTCCTGCTGTTCGAACCCTTGACCGGCATGAATTGTTAGCGCTCACAATGACCTCCGCAATCACCGGCCGAGTTCCAGGGAGGTACGACATGGCGTTCGCGACGCCTCAACTCGCCTCCGTGGCAACTGCCGTGGTCGTGGAGCTCCCGCCCGGAGAGTTACCCGGCTCTCCGGCGGACCGGTTGCCGTTGTCGCGGGCCGGGCCCCACCGCACGGAGACGTCCACGGGTGTCACAGGAATCTTCCGGTATACGACCGCCAAGGAGGTGCGGCCATGGCACAATCGCAGCTTCGGCCGCCCACCATGGCCGATGTCGCGCGACTGGCGGGCGTGTCCCACCAGACTGTTTCCCGTGTGCTGGGGGATCACCCCAACGTGCGGGACGAGACTCGGGCCAGGGTGCTGCACGCGATCGAGGAAATGGGCTACCGCCGCAACTCCTCCGCACGAGCCCTGGTCACCCGGCGCACTCGGACCCTGGGTGTCGTCGCCTCCGACACGACGCTCTACGGACCGGCCAGCACCCTCTTCGCACTCGAAGAGGCGGCGCGTGCCGAGGGCTACCTCGTCTCCACCGTCAGCCTGCGCAAGCTGACCGTCGAGACGCTGTCCGAAGCCCTGGACCACCTCAGTGAGGGCGGGGTGGAGGGAGTCGTCGCCATCGCCCCGCAGCGGTCGGCGGTCGAGGCCCTCGCCGAACTCCGCCACCCCTTCCCGGTGGTGACCGTGGGCAGCGGACCCGGCGTGGGCATCCCCTGCGTCAATGTGGACCAGTACATGGGCGCACGGCTGGCCACCGGTCATCTGCTGGCCGCCGGCCACCGTACGGTCTGGCACCTCGCCGGACCCGAGGACTGGCAGGAGGCGGCCGACCGGGCCGCCGGCTGGCGGGCGACCCTCGAAGAGGCCGGTGTCGAACCGCCGATGTCCCTGCGCGGGGACTGGAGTCCGCTGTCGGGCTACCGGGCGGGCCAGGAACTGGCCGGCTGGGTGGGCCGGGGGCTGACCGCGGTCTTCGTCGCCAACGACCAGATGGCACTGGGGGTGTTGCGGGCCCTCCGGGAAGCGGGCGTGCGAACTCCCCAGGACGTCGCGGTGGTCGGCTTCGACGACATACCGGAGTCGGAGTTCTTCGCCCCACCGCTCACCACCGTCCGGCAGGACTTCTCGGCGGTGGGAAAACGGAGCATCGCCCTGCTCCTGGACCTGATCGAGGGCCGTGACCCGGCCGGGACACCCCGGTTCGCCATCGAGCCCCAACTCGTGGTCCGCGCAAGCACTTTCCCGTACACCGCGGACCCGGGCGCAGCGCCCACCTGACACCGCGCACAGCACATGACGGCCGATTTTCACCGCATCCGTATGGCCGATATGTCGAACAATGATCGACAGGCTGGACGAGGGCAGCCTGTCCCGGCGAGTAGCACGGCGTACCAGCAGGTCCCCCAGGGACCGGCTCTTCAAAGGAGAAGACACATGCTCAACAGAAGGAACTTCCTCACCGCGGCGGTCGGCGTGGCGGCGGCGGGCGGCCTGGCGGCCTGTGCCAAGGAGGACGAGGGCGGCTCGAGTTCCTCCGACGGCAACGGCGGTGGCAAGAAGATCACCCTCGGCTTCGCGCAGGTCGGTTCGGAGAGCGGCTGGCGCACGGCCAACACCAAGTCGGTCAAGGCAGCGGCCAAGGACGCCGGTTACACCCTCAAGTTCTCCGACGCCCAGCAGAAGCAGGAGAACCAGATCTCGGCGATCCGCAGCTACATCGCGCAGAAGGTGAACGTCATCGCCTTCTCGCCGGTGGTCGTCACCGGCTGGGACGCGGTGCTCAAGGAGGCCAAGACCGCGAAGATCCCGGTCATCCTCACCGACCGCTCGATCGAGACGTCCGACGACTCCCTGTACGTCTCCTTCATAGGCTCCGACTTCACCGACGAGGGCCGACGCGCGGGCAAGATGCTGGAGACGGTTCTCGAGAAGGCCGGCCACAAGGGTGCGGTGAAGATCGCCCAGCTGGAGGGCACCACCGGCGCCGCCCCCGCGCTCGAACGCGCCAAGGGCTTCAAGGAAATCATGGACGCCGACCACAAGGACGACTGGAAGATCGTCGTCAGCCAGACCGGCGACTTCACCAGGGCCGGCGGCAAGCAGGTCATGGCGGCCTTCCTGCAGTCCAACCCGGACATCAACGTGCTCTACGCGCACAACGACGACATGGCCCTCGGCGCCATCCAGTCCATCGAGGCGGCCGGCAAGAAGGCCGGCAAGGACATCCTGATCATCTCGGTCGACGGCGTGAAGGACGGCTTCGTCGCGATGTCCGAGGGCAAGATCAACGGCATCGTCGAGTGCAACCCGCTGCTGGGCCCCCAGCTGATGGAGCTCGTGAAGAAGGTCAACGACGGCGAGACGGTCGAGCGCCGGATCAAGACCAAGGAGGGCGACTTCCTGCAGGAGCAGGCCAAGGACGCGCTCCCGACCCGCAAGTACTGACCTACGGGTGGCGACCCGCAGGTACTGAACCTTCGGGTGCCGACCCGCAGGTACTGACCTGCGGGTGACCGACTCGCAGGTACTGACCCTCGGGTGCCGGTCCGCACGTACCGATCCGCACATACGGATCCGCGGGTGTCGGCCCGCACGTACTGACCGACCGCACCCACCGCCAGGGAGCCTCCGTCCGGCCGAAGACCTCGGCTCAGGGGGCTCCCTGCGGGACTGAACGAAATCCATGAGGAGCGCTGCCATGGCAGAGCCGCTGCCCGTCCTGGAGATGACGGGCATAGTCAAAGAGTTTCCGGGGGTACGGGCTCTGTCGGGTGTCGACTTCCGGCTTTTCCCCGGCGAGATCCACGCACTGCTCGGCGAGAACGGCGCCGGCAAGTCCACCCTCATCAAGGTGCTGACCGGGGTCCACTCCCTGGACGGCGGCACCATCACCCTGAGCGGCACGACCGTACGGTTCGCCAGCCCGTCGCAGGCGCAGCAGGCCGGCGTCAGCACGGTCTACCAGGAGGTCAACCTCTGCCCCAACCTGTCGGTGGCGGAGAACATCTTCATCGGACGCGAACCCACCCGCTTCGGCCGCATCCAGTGGAAGCGGCTGCGTCGTGAGGCCGCCGAGCTGGTCGACCGGCTCGGCCTCGACATCGACGTCACCGCGCCCCTGTCCTCGTACCCGCTGGCCGTGCAGCAACTGGTCGCGATCGTACGGTCGGTGGGCACCGGAGACGCCGACGGCCAGGGGGCGGGCACCAAGGTGCTCATCCTCGACGAGCCGACCTCCAGCCTCGACCGCGACGAGGTCCTCGAACTCTTCGCCCTGATGCGGCGGTTGAAGGACGAGGGCGTCGCGATCCTCTTCGTGTCGCACTTCCTCGACCAGATCTACGAGGTCTGCGACCGGATGACCGTCCTGCGCAACGGCACCCTGGTCGGCGAGCACATGGTCCGCGACCTCGACCAGGTCGGCCTCGTCCAGCTGATGATCGGCAAGGCCCTGGACCAGCTGGAGGAGCTGCACGACCAGCAACTCCACTCAGACGTGGGGGAGTTGCTGCTCAAGGCGGACGGCCTCGGCCGCGTCGGCGGCATCGCCCCCTTCGACCTGGAGATCAAGAAGGGCGAGGTCATCGGACTCGCCGGACTCCTCGGATCGGGCCGCACCGAACTCGCCCGGCTGCTCTTCGGCGCCGACCACCCCGACAGCGGCAAGCTGACCATCGGCGGCAAGCAGGTCTCGATGAGCGCCCCGAACGACGCGATCGCCGCGGGCGTCGCGTTCTGCTCGGAGAACCGCAAGACCGAGGGCCTCGTACCGGACCTGACGGTGCGCGAGAACATCATCCTGGCCCTGCAGGCGACCCGCGGCTGGACCCGGCCCATCCCGGTCGCCCAGCGCGACGAACTCGTCGCCAAGTACATCAAGGCCCTGGACATCAGGCCCGCCAACCCCGAGGCCAGGGTCGGCCAGCTCAGCGGCGGCAACCAGCAGAAGGTGCTGCTCGCCCGCTGGCTGATCACCCAGCCGAAACTGCTGATCCTGGACGAGCCGACGCGCGGCATCGACATCGGCGCCAAGGCCGAGATCCAGAAGCTCGTGGTCTCGCTCTCCGAGGAGGGCATGGCCGTGCTGTACATCGCGGCCGAGCTGGAGGAGGTCCTGCGGCTCAGCCACACCATCGGAGTGCTGCGCGACCGCAAGCTGGTGGCGCAGCTCGCCAACGGGCCCGAGATCACCACCACCCGGATCCTGGAGACCATCGCGAGCGGAGAGCACCAGTGACCACCACTCCCCGATGGCGAGCGCTGACGCACCATCACCTGTTCTGGCCGGTCGCCGTGCTGGTCATCCTGCTGCTCGTCAACGTTCCCTTCACACCCGACTTCTTCGCGATCAAGATGACGGACGGCCACCTCTACGGCAGCCTCGTCTCGATCGTCCTGTTCGGCTCGCCCCTCATCCTGGTCGCGGTCGGCATGACCCTGGTCATCGCCACCGGAGGCATCGACCTCTCCGTCGGCGCCGTGGTCGCCATCACGGGCGCCCTGACCTGTTCGTACATCAGCGACCAGGCCGACCAGAGCGCCCTGTCCGGGGTGTTCCTGGCCCTGGGCATCGGACTGGCCGCCGCCATCGTCTGCGGCCTCTGGAACGGCTTCCTGGTCGCCAGGATGGGCATCCAGCCGATCATCGCCACGCTGATCATCATGGTCGCGGGCCGCGGTGTCGCCCAGCTCATCACCGACGGGCAGATCATCACCGTCAACAGCGAGCCGTACAAGCTGATCGGCGGCGGCTACTGGCTGACGCTGCCCTTCTCCATCTTCATCGTGGCCGCCGTCGTGGCCGTCACCGTGGCAATCACCCGCCGCACGGCCCTCGGCCTGCTCGTCGAGTCCGTCGGCGGCAACGCCGAGGCCAGCCGCCTGGTCGGCATCAGGTCCATGCGGATCAAGATCATGGTGTACGTGTTCTGCGCGCTGTGCGCCGGAATCGCGGGCCTGATGATCAGCTCCAACACCTCGGCCGCGGACGGCAACAACGCCGGTCTGTGGATCGAGCTCGACGCGATCCTCGCCGTGGTCATCGGCGGTACGTCACTGCTCGGCGGCCGGTTCTCCATCGGCGGCACGGTCGTCGGCGCCCTCGTCATCCAGACCCTGACCACCACGATCTACACCATCGGCGTGCCGACCCAGACCAACCTGGTCTTCAAGGCCGCCGTCGTCATCATCGTCTGCCTGATGCAGTCGCCGAAGTTCCGCGCCAAGGTGTTCGGCGCGAAGTTCGGCGGCAAGCGGGCCGCGGTACCGGCACCGGCGGAGACCGCCCCGGCGGCCGAGGCCTCCCCCAAGATGGAGGTGTCGTGATGAGCACGACCACCCAGCGGCCGACGGCGGCGGACAGCCGCACGACCGGCAAGGCCGCGCGCGTACTCGGCGACCGGCGGCTGCCCGTCCTGGTGACGGCCGGCCTCTTCCTCGTGATGTACGGCGTCGGCCTGAGCCGGTACCAGAACTACGGGTTCGCCGAAGCGCAGGTCTTCCTGAACCTGTTCATCGACAACAGCTATCTGCTGGTCGCCGCCGTCGGCGCCACGTTCGTCATCCTGTCCGGCGGTATCGACCTGTCGGTGGGGTCGGTGATCGGCTTCACGACCATGTTCACGGCATGGCTGGTGGAACGTCAGGGCCTGCCGATCGTCGTCGTCATTCCCATGGCGCTCGCCGTGGGAGCCTTCGGCGGCTTCCTCATGGGCTATGTGATCCAGAACTTCGAGATCCAGCCCTTCATCGTGACCCTCGCCGGCCTCTTCCTCTTCCGGGGCCTGTGCCTGGTCATCAGCAAGGAGTCCATCTCCATCGGCGATGCCTCCGTGAGCAGCATGGCCCAGACACAGGTGTCACTGGGCGGGGCCTTCCTCTCCATCGGGGCCATCGTGGCGCTGGTGGTACTGGCCGCGGCGTTCTACGTCCTGCACTACACGCGCTTCGGACGCCGGGTGTACGCCATCGGCGGCAACGAGCAGTCGGCCCTGCTGATGGGCCTTCCGCAGGGCGGCACCAAGATCGCCGTCTACACGATGAGCGGTTTCTGCTCGGCGCTCGCCGGACTCCTCTTCACCCTCTACATCCAGTCCGGCGACCCCCTGCACGCCACCGGCATGGAGCTCGACGCGATCGCCGCGGTCGTCATCGGCGGCACGCTCCTCACGGGCGGCTCCGGCTACGTGATCGGCACCCTCTTCGGCGTCCTCGTCCTCGGCCTCATCAAGAGCCTCATCCAGTTCGAGGGCACACTGAGCTCGTGGTGGACGAAGATCGCGACGGGCGTGCTGCTGTGCGCGTTCATCCTGATCCAGCGGGCGATGACGAGCCGCAGGAAGACCTGACCCACCGTCCGTTCCTCGCCTTTGGGCCCGCCCGGAAACACTCGGGCGGGCCCAAAGGCGTGCGTGGCGGGCGAGTCAGGACAACGGCGGCAGTTCTCCGCCGCGTTGGGCCGAGTCGTCCGAGGCCAGCGTCTCCTTGATGGCGCCGAAGAGGGAACGCCGTGCCACGACCTGAGCGCCCCGCATGTCCGCGAGCGGCTCGGGGCGATCGCCGAAACCGGCGGGCAGCGGGGGCAGTCCGAGCAACGTGAACGTCTCCCCGACCTGCTGCAGTGGTGCGCCGGTGCCGCGCAGGGCGGCGGTGAGCGGCCGGTGGTCCGCCACGCTGTAGCAAGCCGCCAGTGCCGCCGCCCGCTTCGCCGCTTCCTCCTGCGTCGGCATCTCGGCCGGGTCGGTCCACCAGGCGTGGGCGGTCAGCTCCCGGCCGTCGCGGTACAGGCGGAGGGTGTAGTCGGCTCCTTCCTTCGCCACCACGAGGACCGGCCATGTCTCACCCCTGCTGAACGCGCGGGCGAGCCTGGGCAGTTCGCCCTCGCCCAGCAGAGTCCTGCGCATGCCCTTGCGGCGGGCCGGCGGATCGGCCGAGGGCGCGGTCTCGACCAGGGTGGTGCCACGAGGTGCCGGGGCAAGGCGCATGGTCGTACCGGTGATCAGGACCGCCTCGCGGACCTCGCGCATCGGGGCACGGACGACTGCCAGGGCCATGGCTGCGGCCGTGGGGACGGTCGCGGTCGTGCCCGGATCCAAGGTTTCCGACGGGACCTCGGCCACCGGGGAGGGGCTGGAACCGCCGAAGTACGGGGTGGATCGGGAGACTTGGACGCGGACCCCCTTGCGCAGCAGGAGGAAGATCTCACGGGCGTCGCCGAGGTACGCCCAGGGGAAGGTGCGCGCGTCGGTGCCTATGAGCCGGAAGACCTCCAGGGCCTCGTGGTGGCGCTCGCAGCGGATCAGCGCGAGGGCGAGATGGTTGCGGAACCCGGCGGCCCGCCGGTCGCCCGGCCCGTACGCGGCGGAGAGTTCGAGACCCGCCTCGACGAGGGCCTCGATACGGGACCAGGCGATCGGCCCCCGGTCGATCCCCGCTTCGTGCTCCAGCGCGTACTCGGTGACCGCCTGCAGGGGCAGACCGCGCAGCAACGAGCCCTTGGGAGCCGCGGCGGCGGCCGACTCCGCGAAGTCGAACATCTCGGCATGCGAGCCGTACCACTTCTGCGCCAGGTACTGCACCGCACGGGTGTGCAGGCCGAGGTCGTGCGGGTCGCAGTCCCTGCCCCGCGCCAGATACTCGTCGAACACCTCGCGGGGCGCGCCGAGGCCCATGGCATGGCCGATGAGGATCCGCCAGGGAACGGGGTCGCCCGGGTTCAGGTCGGCGGCCGTCCGCAGGACCGGCGTGGCGTCGTTCAGGAGGGTGCGGAACGCGTGGAACTGCTCCTGTGACACATGGCGCGCGCGTGCCGCCGTACGGATCTCCCAGGCGCGGTCGATCTCCAACTCGGCCAGTACCAGGGCCAGATCGGGGTCGCCCGGCCTTGCACGGTTCCAGTCGTCCAGCCACCCGTGGTGGTGCAACGCGAGTTCGGCGAGACCGGCGCTGAACTGGCCGCGCCGGTACCAGTCCTCGGCGGAGCGAGTCTCCGACAGAAGGGCCGCGGCCGGCTCCCAGGTCCCGGACCTCGCGGCGGAGAGTACGGCGCGGAGTGCGTCGTCCGGGGCGTCCACCTCCACCGCGCCGTCCTCGGGGAGCCCTTCACCGGTGGTCGCGAAATGACGGAGCATCCGAGGCAGCGCCAGCACGCCCGGCAACTTGGCCACAGCAGTCCTTCCCCCAGCGGTCCGGGGACCGCGCACATGTGATCGTCGACAACGTGGACGCACCCTACCGAGGGGGCGGCGCCCGGGCGCCGCCCCCTCGGTGGTACGTCAGCCGTCAGCCGCCAGACCTCAGCCGAGCACGATGCCGTACGCCTTCGAGCCGGTGCGGTTGTCGTAGACGACGTCGCCCGTGGACTTCTTCCAGATCCTGATGCGGTAGGTGTCGGGGGAGTCGGTGATGGTGATGCGGAAGGTGTATCCGCCGGTGCCGTTGACCGTGCCCGAGCCCTGGTACTGGGCTTCGGAGCGGGTGACGACCAGCCAGTCGGAGCCGGTGGAGCGGAACTTGACCTTGCCGGCCGCGAAGTCGAAGGTCGCGTTGCCGCTGGGCACGGTGTCCTTCGCCTTCTTGTACGCGGCACCGAAGGAGAAGCCCGCAAGGCCGGTCAGCGAGGGCTTCGCCGGATAGGCGCCCGCCGGGGAGGAGATGACCCCGACGCCGGCGATCGGACCGGCCGCACGGTCGTAGACGACCAGTTCGGGCAGCTGGGTGCTGTCCTTGCCGCCGTCGTCGTCGGTGACGGTGACCACCGGACGGTGGATGCCCGCCTTCTTGTACGTGTGCGTGGCCGTGCAGCCGTCAGTCGTCACGGTGCCCTTGGACGGCTCCGTGCCGTCCTGCCAGTCGACCTTGCACGTCTGGGTGTCGCCGGACCCCAGGTCGGTGAACACGGCCTTGACGGACGCGTTCCTGCCGACCGACACGGGGGCGCTCGGGCCCGTCGCCGACGTGATCACCGGCGCCGCGTTGTCCACGGTCACGGTGAGCGTGTCACTGCTGCGGCCCCCGGTCAGCGTCACCTCGTACGTACCGTCGTCGGTGCAGGTGACCGAGGTGAGGACGGCGTCGGGGTCGGCGAAGGTGCAGGGCGCTCCGTCCTCGACCGTCCACCGGGGCCTGCCCGCTCCTGAGATCGTGCCGGCGACCGGGATCGCGCTCCCCTCGGTACCCATCGCGTCCGGACCCGCCCGGACGATGGTGACCGGGTCGATGCTCGACAGCGTCGGGACGACCTTCTTGATCAGCCCGTCGGCGTCGAACTCCAGCTTGTCGATGGTGGTTTCGCGGTTCGTGCCGTCACCGCCGGGGATGGCGAAACGGTGGTAGGCGATGTACCAGTCGTCGGTGTTCGGCACCTTGACCACCGAGTGGTGGCCGGGGCCCTTGATGCCCAGGGACAGGTCCTTCTCCAGGATCACGCCCCGCTTGGTCCGGGGGCCCGTGGGCGAGGAGCCGGTCGCGTAGGCGACGCGGTAGTTCTCGTCCCGGGTGTCGTTCTCCGACCACATGAAGTAGTAGGTGCCCTTGCGCTTGATGACGAAGGTGCCTTCGTTGTAGCCGCTGGGAGTCATGTCGGTGACCTTCGACGCGTCGAAGGAGACCATGTCGTCGTTCAGCGGGACGGCGTACGCCCTGCCGTTGCCCCAGTAGAGGTACGGCGTGCCGTCGTCGTCCGTGAACACCGCCGGGTCGATCATCTGGCCCGGGTACTGGCCCGCCTTCAGCAACGGCTTGCCCAGCACGTCCTTGAACGGGCCCGTGGGCGAGTCCGAGACCGCGACTCCGATGTTCGCGTCGGCACAGAAGTAGAAGTAGTACTTGCCGTTCCGTTCCTCGATCGCCGGCGCCCAGGCCCTGCTGTCGGCCCAGCTGACGTCCGGACCGAGGTCGAGGATGACGCCGTGGTCCTTCCAGTGGACCAGGTCCTTGGAGGAGTACGCCTTGAACTGCGTGCCGCTCCAGCCCGGGAAGCCGTCGGTGGTCGGGTAGATGTAGAAGGTGTCGCCGAACCTCGTGATGTTCGGGTCGGCGTTGAGGCCCGGCAGCACCGGGCTCTTCATCTCCACGGCCCGGACCGTCCAGGTGCGCTTCTTGCCGTCCGAGCCGGTGACCTCGTACGTCACGGGCTCGGTGAAGTCGTGCAGCGAGCCGGACGCGGGGCTGATCGTCGCCCCGTGGGCGAGCCCGAACTCCGGTGCCAGCGCGGTGAGATCACTGCCCTCGGCCAGCGGGAGAGTGACCTTGCTGTCCGCGTCGTCGATGATCGCGTCGACCTTGAGCGCGGGGTGCGTCGCCGTGGCGATGCCCGTGGTGTTCCCGCTCAGCTCCAGGACCTCGGTGGGCGACAGCGCCCGGTTGTAGATCCGGAAGTCGTCGACCTCGCCGCCGAAGTACGGGTCGGGGGAGTACATGGACCTGCCGATGTAGCCGGAGTAGCCCTTCGACGCGTCGTACAGCTCGGACGGCTTGATGGTGACGCCGGTCGCCCGGGCCGCCTCGACACCGTCCACGTAGAGGATCGCCGTCTCGGTCGCGCTGTTCACGGTCACGGTGACGTGCTGCCACTCACCGGGGGTGAGCTGCGAGCCGCCGGTCATCTGCTTCTCGCCCGACCAAGTGGCCTTGGTGATCGCGGAGAAGAGCTTGCCGCCACCGTTGGACGGGGTGGCGAAGAGGTACTTGTCGCTGTCCGGGCCCAGACCGAAGAGCCACTGGAAGTTGTCCCCGCCCTTCCACTTGGCGTACGTGGAGACGGTGACGCTGTCGGCGCCCTTCAGCACGCCGTTGGGGATCCTGACGTACGGCGAGGTGGTCGAGGTGCTCGAACCGCCGGACATCTTGAACGAGCCGCCGTCCACGCCGGTCCCGAAGTCGGGCGTACGGACGTACGTGCCGTGGTAGCCGTGGCCGCTGGAGTCACGGGCGATGCTGCCGCCGGTCTCGTCGAAGCCGTAGTGCAGGACCAGGTCGGCGGGTACGTCGGGGCCCTCCGCCGAGACTGTCACCTCGGCCTTGGCCTGGAGCGCGGCTCCGTCGGGCAGGCTGCCCTTCACGGTGAAGGTGCCGGCCTGCGCGTACTCCGAGGCCGGTACGTCGTCCCAGGCGACCGAGACGGGCCGCTTGACGCCGTCGGCGTACTCGGCGATGACCGTGCCCGGCAGGACCGGGGCGTCACCGATGCCCGTAGTCACCTTGACGTCCTCGACCGACTCGACGATCTGGTCCGGCTGGTACGCCTTCAGCAGCCGGTCGTACTCGGCCTGCGTGACCGGAAGTACCGTGCCGTGGCGGGGTCTTGACGGCAGGTCATATTCCGTGGACGGCGTCCAGTTGCCGGAGGCGAGGTTCGTCGTCTCGAAGGGGATGTAGCCGCGCCCGCCGAACTCGTCGAGGAACGCGTACCACTTCTCCTCGGTGTTGGACTTGAACACCAGCGGTCCCTCGGCGGCGCTCATCGCGCCCTTGCCGATGCCCTCGGCCACGAAGTCCCAGGACTCGTCGAGGATCGAGTCGCTCTTCTCCTGGAAGATGAACTTGCTGTTGGGGGTCGACGAGGAGTTGTTCCGCTCGTCCTTCGACAGCCGGTAGTAGGTGTCACCCTGCTTGATCATCGTGGAGTCGATGACCGAGTAGCCGCGGTCGATCCACACCTTGGGCTCGCTGAAGGTACGGAAGTCGCGGGTGGTCGCGTACATCATGCGGTTGTACGTGTCGCCCGAGTGCTCGGCGTTGTCGTACAGCTTCGACGCCCAGAAGACGACGTACGAGCCGAGCTTCTCGTCGTAGAACGCCTCGGGCGCCCAGGTGTTGCCGGCCGAGTCGGGCGAGACCTTGACCAGGCGCTGGTCGGTCCAGTGGACCAGGTCGGTGGACTCCCAGACCATGATGGACTTGCTGCCGGTGCGCTGGGACGCGTCCCAGTTGCCGTTGCCGTAGATCCGCAGGTCGGTGGCTATCTGGTAGAACTTGTCGCCCTCGGGGGAGCGGATGATGAACGGGTCGCGCAGGCCCTTCTCACCGAGCGTGGAGGTCAGGACGGGCTTGCCCTCGTTCAACTCCCGCCATTTCAAAGGGTCGTCGCCCTTGCTGAGGGCCGCGTAGAGCTGCTCGCCGTCCGAGGTGCCCTCGCCCGTGAAGTAGCTGAACATATAGCCCTTGAGGGGCGCCTCGGCGGGGAGTTCGGGCACCTTCGCGGTGAGGACACGGGTCGCCTGCGCGTCGCCCTTGGTGACGGTCGCGGTCAGCTCGACGGTCGTGCCGCCGTCGCCGTGCGCCGGGCGGTGGACGATGCCGTCGGCGGAGACGACGTCCGGCTTCGCGGAGGTCCAGCCGACCTTCGTGCCGTACGAACCGGTCGCCGGCAGGGTGATGTTGCCGCGCACGTCGTCGAGGTTGTCGACCTTCAGCGCCTCGGCGGCCTGTTCGGTGGCCGTGTCGTCGTCGAACGCGGCCGGGACCGTGATGTCGAAGGTCCTGGTGTCCGTCACCGAGCCCTTCTTCAGGGTCGCGGTGAGCTTCGCGTGACCGTCCGGCTCACCTGCGGCGGGGCGGGTCACGGCACCGGAGTCCGACACCACCGAGGGGGTGTCGCTCTTCCAGCTGATCGAGGAGCCGCCCGCCGTGCCGGTGGTGGGCAGCGTCAGGTCCGCGACGACGGCGCTCGTGTCGCCGAGGGTGAGGGCGGCCTTGTCGTCGGCGACGCCCCGAGTGGCGACGGGGAGGGAGAGCTGCTCGACCTCCGAGCCGGCCAACGCCCGGTCGTAGACCCGGAAGTCACGGATGCTGCCCTTGAAGAGCTTGTCGCCCGGGTACACCGACTTGCCGATGTAGTTGGCGGTCGTCGTGCCGGAGCCGATGGAGCCGGGAGTGATGGTGACCGCAGTGTTGCGGGCGACCTCCACACCGTCCTCGTACAGGACACCCGTGTTGCCGGTCTGCGTGTACGTGACCTGCTTCCACACGGCACGGGTCATGGCGCGTGCCGGAGTGGGCTGGGTGGTCTGTTCCGTCGACCAGTTGCCGGAGGCGATGGAGGTCCGGAAGGTGCTGCCGGTGGTGAACAGATAGCCGTTGCCCGCCGAGCCGCTCGTGTTGCCGAAGCCGTAGATGAAGTACGGGGTGCTCTGCGCGGAGTCGACCTTCACGTCCATCGAGACGGAGATCGAGTTCATGCCGCTCATGATGTTGTCCGGCACCTTGACGTAGGTGTCGGAGCCGTTGAACGAGAGCCCCTCGCCGGTGTCGGACCAGGTGGCGGTGCCGTTCACCGTGCCGGTCCTGCCGTTGCCGGAGGCGTCGGCAACTGCCGTGCCGGAGGCGGCGTCGAGCTTGTACCAGAGGGCCAGGCCGTCGGTGATGTCCGCGCTCTCGGCCGCGTGGGCGGGGGCGACGGGCCCGGCCAGTCCGAGGAGCAGCGAGGCCGCGGTCAGTCCCGCGAGCCCTCCTGCCCAACGTCTTGTACGGCTAAGGGGTCTCGCGAGTTGCATCGTTTCAACTTCCTCTGCTGAGACATGCCGGAAGGAAAGGACCGCGAGGTCTCAGCAGCGGGCTCGTGCCGTTTCGCGTGTGTGACGTCGCGTTGCGAGAGTGTGAAGCGGTGTGAACGGGGGCGTCAAGAGGTTCCGAACAATGTCCGACGGGCCGAACGGCTGCGGATGTGGTGCAACACCCGTAGGCCCGCGTGGCGTTCGTGGTTTTACGTCACGGAAAGCCGACCGGAACCAAACGCGTCAGAAGCGTTGACGCGTACCTCGTGCGTCCATATCTTCTGGTCGAAGTTACGCACGCTGTGCGGGATTTCGAACATTACGGGTGTCGCTGTTCATCGTGTTCATCGGAAGGGGATCCACCGTGTTCCGTGTCCGCCACTGGTGCACCCTCGTGGCAGCGCTGCTCGTGATGCTCGCCGCCGTCGCCACGCAGCCCTCCACGGCCGCGGAGGGGCGGCCGTACACGAACCCCGTCAAGGCGCAGAAGGGCGCCGACCCCTGGCTGGAGTACTACAACGGCAACTACTACCTGGTCACCACGTCGTTCACCGGTGTGCTGACCATGCGGAAGTCGCCGACCCTGGCCGGTCTGTCCGTGGCCCCCAGCGTCCAGGTGTGGAGCGACACCACCTCCACCCGGAACACCAACTTCTGGGCCCCCGAACTGCACTTCTTCGACGGGCACTGGTACCTGTACTACTCCGCCGGGCAGGGCGGAGTCGCCTGCTGCGACTCCCAGCGCACCTACGTCCTGGAGAGCGCGGGCACCGATCCGATGGGCCCGTACACCTTCAAGAACCAGCTCACCGGCTCCAACCTCACGCCCGGCGGCTGGCTCATCGACGCCAGCGTCCTGAAGCAGGGCAACAACCTGTACCTGGTCGGCAGCGGCTTCATCAACGGCAGTACGCAGAGCCTGGTCATCGCGCCGATGAGCAACCCGTACACGCTGAGCAGCTCCACCTTCAGTGTCATCTCCAGCCCGACGCTGAGCTGGGAGACCTCTGGCGGCGCCGTCAACGAGGGGCCCGAGCCGCTGTACCACGACGGCCGCACCTTCCTCACCTTCTCAGCCAGCCACTGCCAGACCGCGGACTACAAGCTCGGCCAGCTCGAACTGACCGGCACCAACCCGCTGTTGGCGTCCTCCTGGACGAAGAAGCAGACCCCCGTCTTCCAGCGCAACGACGCGGCGGGTGTCTACGGCCCCGGCCACAACGGGTTCTTCACCTCGCCCGACGGCACCGAGAACTGGATCGTCTACCACGGCAACAACACCGCGAACGGCGGCTGCGGCAACGGCCGGACGACCCGCGCCCAGAAGTTCACCTGGAACGCGGACGGCACGCCCAACTTCGGAACCCCGGTCGCGCTCGGCACCACCCTGCCCGGCCCGGCGGGGGAGACCGCGGTGACCCCGACGGCGTACACCCTGGTGAACCGCAACAGCGGCAAGTGCCTGGACGTGGCCGGCGGCAGCACCGCGGACGGCGCCAACATCTTCCAGTGGACCTGCACCGGTGGCGCCAACCAGAAGTGGCGGATCGAGGACCAGGGCAACGACACCAGCCGACTGGTGAACGTGGCCACCGGCAAGGTCATGGACACCGCCGGGTGTGCCGCCGCCGACGGAACCGACATCGCCCAGTGGTCCTGGCTGAACAACAACTGCCAGAAGTACCGCCTCGTGTACACCGCGACCGGCGACTACGTGCGGATCGTCAACGAGAGCACCGGCAAGGTCGCCGACGTCGCCAACTGCGGTACGGCCGACGGCGTCGACGTACGCCAGTGGACCTGGCTCAACAACACGTGCCAGCAGTGGCAGTTCAAGCCCACGACGTGACGGACGACGTGACCGAGGCGCGTCCGGCTCGACCGACGCGTTCGACGTGATCGGGACGCACGTGATCGAGAGACATTCGATGTGATCGAGAGGAACTCAGTGAGACGCACGATCGCAAGGGTGGTCACGGCGCTGCTCGTCACCCTGGCCGCCCTGACCTCCGGCATCGCCGAGGCCGCCGCCCCCGCCTCGCCCGCCGTCACCTTCACCAACCCGATCGCCGAACAGCGCGCCGACCCGCACATCTTCAAACACACCGACGGCTACTACTACTTCACCGCCACCGTGCCCGCGTACGACAGGATCGTCATGCGGCGGGCCACCACGCTCCAGGGCCTGTCCACGGCCGCCGAGACGACGATCTGGACGAAGCACGCCAGCGGTGAGATGGGCGCGCACATCTGGGCGCCGGAGATCCACTTCATCGACGGCAAGTGGTACGTCTACTTCGCCGCCGGCGCTTCCAACGACATCTGGAAGATCCGGCCGTACGTCCTGGAGACCAGCGCCGCCAACCCGCTGACCGGGACCTGGACCGAGAAGGGCCGGATCGCCCTGCCGCTGGACACCTTCTCGCTCGACGCGACGACCTTCACCGTCGGCGGCACCCGCTATCTGAGCTGGGCGCAGAACGACCCGGCGGTCGGCACCGGAACCAGCGTCTACCTCGCCCCGATGTCCAACCCCTGGACCATCAGCGGCACTCCGGCGCGCATCTCCACTCCGACGCTCTCCTGGGAGATCGTCGGCCACCGCGTCAACGAAGGACCGGCCGTCATCCAGCGCAACGGCAAGGTCTTCATGACCTTCTCGGCCAGTGCCACCGACGCCAACTACTGCCTCGGCCTGCTGACCGCCAACGCCACCGCCGACCTGATGAACCCGGCCTCCTGGACGAAGACCCAGACCCCGGTCTTCAGGAGCAACGACGCGACCGGCCAGTACGGTCCCGGCCACAACACCTTCACCACGTCCGAGGACGGAAAGTCCGACATCCTCGTCTACCACGACCGCAACTACAAGGACATCAGCGGCGACCCGCTCAACGACCCCAACCGCCGTACCCGCTACCAGAAGCTGTACTGGAACGCCGACGGCACGCCCAACCTCGGCATCCCCGTGGCCGACGGTGTCACCCCGGTCCGCTTCTCCTCGTACAACTTCCCCGACCGGTTCATCCGGCACTGGGAGTACCGGGCGAAGATCGAGCCGAACGTCACCAACCTCGCGGACTCCCAGTTCCGTGTCGTGACCGGGCTTGCCGGTACCGGGACGGTTTCCCTGGAGTCGGCGAACTTCCCGGGGTACTACCTCCGCCACCGGAGCAACGGCGAGGTGTGGGTGGACAAGAGTGACGGGAGTACGGCCTTCAAGGGCGACGCGAGCTTCTATCGGCGGGCGGGGCTGGCCGATGCGTCCGCGGGGGTTTCGTTCGAGTCGTACAACGTGGCGGGCAGCTATGTCCGGCACTACAACTATCTGCTGGTGACGCAGCCGGCCGATACGACGACGGCGAAGGCTGACGCCACCTTTTACGCCGAGTAGGCGGGGCCTCAGGGGGCCAAGGGAAGCCTCATTGTGAACGTCGTCGCGCCCGGTCTGCTGGTCAGGTCGATCGTGCCCCCGTGGGCCTGGACCAGGGAACGGGCGACCGCCAGGCCGAGGCCGCTGCCTCCGCGGTCCCGGCTGCGGGCCTTGTCGATGCGGAAGAAGCGGTCGAAGACGAGCTCCTGGTCGGCGGCCGGAATGCCGGGACCGGAGTCGGTGACCCGGACGACCGCCGCGTCGGCCACGACCGAGACCTCCACGGACACCTCCGTACCGGCCGGGGTGTGCACGGCGGCGTTGGTGAGGAGGTTGTCCAGGACCTGGCGGATGCGCAGGGCGTCGAGGCGCAGCCGCACCGGACCGGAACCGGCAGTCACTGCCAGCGGATGGTCCGGGCGGGCCGCGCGGAAGGCCTCCGCGGCCTGGCGCACCAGCTCTGCGAGATCCGCGTCCTCCAGCCGGACCGGCGCCTCCACCTCGGCGGCGTCCAGCCGGGCGAGCAGCAGCAGGTCGTCCAGGAGGATGCCCATCCTGGCCGCCTCGGCACGCAGCCGGGCCAGGTGCTTCTCCCGCTCCTCGGGCTCGTTGGCCGCCGCGTACTGGAAGAGGTCCGCGTAGCCGCGTACCGACATCAGGGGCGTACGCAGTTCGTGCGAGGCGTCCGCGACGAACCGGCGCAGCCGCTGCTCGGCCTCCGTGCGGACGGCCAGCGAGTCGTCGATGTGCTCCAGCATGGTGTTGAAGGCGGTGCGCAGTTCCTCGACCTCCGGGCCGCCGTTCCCGCGGTCGGCGCGCACCGGAAGCCGCGCCGAGTCGGTGAAGTCGTGCGAGGTGATGCCCCGGGCCGTGTGCGCCATGTCGCTGAGCGGCTTCAGGCCCCGCCGCAGCACCGCTCGGCCGAACACCACGAGCCCGACCAGCGCGAGGGCGAACGCGACGACCTGGACCGTGGCCAGCTGGTCCATGGTGTCCTCGATGTCGTCCATGGGCGCCGCGGTGACCAGGACCACCCCGGGTTCGGCCTCGCAGGCACGCAGTCGGTACGTTCCCTTCCCCTTGATGTGCGCGGTGCGGAAGAGCGGGTCGTGGCCCGAGGCCTGCAGCGCCTCGGCGACGGTGGCGAGCTCGTCGGCGTCCGCCGGTACGTCCGCGGGCTTGCGGAGGACGGCGGAGTCGGCCGAGACCTCGTACGAGGCGGTGTACCAGCCGTAGTACGGCTTGCCCTGCACGGTGCCGTACGCCGTGACGTCCTTGGACTGGGTGATCTGGACGAGCTTCATCTGGTCGTTGAGCTGGCGTTCCAGATAGCCCCGCATGTACATCGACAGCGACGCCCCGACGACGGCGAACACGACCAGCGAGAGCACGCCCATGCCCAGGGCCAGCCGGGTGCCGAGGCGCAGCCTGCGGTAGGTCTCCGCGAAGCGTCGGATCACTCGGCGACCTGCCGCACCACGTACCCGACGCCCCGCACGGTGTGGATCAGCGTGGTCTCGCCCTCGTCCGTGCCGTCGAGCTTGCGGCGCAGCCGGCTGATGACCAGCTCCACCACGTTCGACCGGCCGCCGAAGCCGTACTCCCAGACATGGTCGAGGATCTGTGCCTTGGTGAGCACGGTCGGCGACTTCCGCATCAGATAGCGCAGCACCTCGTACTCGGTCGGGGTGAGCGTCAGCAGCCGGTCGCCCCGGCGCACCTCGCGGGTGTCCTCGTCCATCGTCAGGTCCGCGACACTCAGCACCGACCGCTGGAAGGCCGGTCCCGCGCTGCGGCGCAGCACGGTCCGCAGCCGGGCCATGAGCTCCTCCACCGCGAACGGCTTCACGAGGTAGTCGTCGCCGCCCCTGGTCAGGCCCGCGACCCGGTCGGCCACGCCGTCCCGCGCGGTCAGGAACACCACGGGCACCATCGTCCCGGACAGCCGCAGCCGGTCGAGCACGGCGAAGCCGTCGAGCCCGGGCAGCATCAGGTCGAGCACCACGATGTCCGGATGGAAGTCCGCGGCACGGTGCAGCGCCTCCTCGCCGGAGTTCGCGGTCACCGCCTCCCAGCCCTCGTAGCGGGCGACCGTCGCGACCAGGTCGGCGATGGGCGGGTCGTCGTCCACGACGAGAAGTCGTACTTTTTCCACGTGCCCATAGTGCTTCACGCGCCTCCTGACGCCATAGCCGCGGGCCTGTCTACTTCATATCGATAAAAACTTGAAAGTTGACCGACAGGAAAACGACAGCACCCGGAAGGCAGGCTCGGAGTCCCAGGACCCGATCAAGGAGTTGCCGACCCCGTGACTACTGTCCAGACGACCGTTCCGCCACCTTCCGCGGCCGTACGCCCCAAGGTGGTGGCCCGCGCCGGCCTGTACGGCGTGCTGGCCGTGAACGTAGCCGTGGTGACCGTGTTCTTCGTCCAGGCCGGGTTCGCCTCGAACGCCCTCATCGTCATCGGCCGGCTCCTCGGCCTGTACGGCGCGCTCCTGATGGCCTTCCAGCTGCTGCTGGTCGCCCGGCTGCCGTGGCTCGACCGCCGCATCGGCATGGACCGGCTGACCTCCTGGCACCGCTGGGTCGGCTTCGGCCTGCTCTGGACGCTGCTGGGCCACGCCGTGTTCATCACCTTCGGCTACGCCGACTCCTCCGGCATGGACCCGGTGAGCCAGCTGGTGGACCTCGCCGAGACCGTCGAGGGCGTGCTGCGCGCCGTCGTCGCGCTGGTGCTGATCCTCGTGATCGGCGGCGTCTCGGCCCGCTACGCCCGCCGAAGGCTGGCCTACGAGACCTGGCACTTCATCCACCTCTACACGTACCTCGCGGTCGTGCTGGCCTTCACGCACCAGGTCGCGGTGGGTACGAGCTTCACCGCGTCGTCCTTCGCCACGGCGTACTGGTACGGCGTGTGGGGCGTGGCGCTCGGTGCGGTCGCCCTGGGCCGGCTGGTGCTGCCGCTGTGGCGGAACATGCGGCACCAGCTGCGGGTCTCGGCCGTGGTGCCCGAGTCCGACGACGTCGTGTCGATCTACATGACGGGGCGCGACCTGGATCGGCTGCCGGCCCGCGCGGGCCAGTTCTTCCTGTGGCGGTTCCTGACCAAGGACCGGTGGTGGCAGGCCAACCCGTTCTCGCTGTCGGCGGCGCCGGACGGCCGGACGCTGCGGCTCACCGCCAAGACGGCGGGTGACGGCACCGCGGGCCTGCGGCACCTGAAGGTCGGCACGCGGGTCTTCGCCGAGGGCCCGTACGGCGCCTTCACCGCGATGCACCGCACCCGGCCGGAGTCCGTGCTCATCGCCGGCGGCGTGGGCGTCACCCCCATCCGGGCCCTGCTGGAGGAGGTGGAAGGACACGCGGTGGTCATCTACCGGGTGTCCACGGACCGGGACGCGGTCCTCTTCGACGAGCTGCGCGAACTCGCCCAGGCGAAGGGCGCCGAGCTGCACCTGGTGTCCGGGCCGGTCAGCCCCGACAAACTGGCGCCGCACGAGCTCGTACGGCTCGTGCCGGACATCGGCGACCGGGACGTCTTCCTGTGCGGACCGCCTCCGATGATGAACGCGGTGCTGGGCAGCCTGCGCGAGCTGAACGTGCCCAAGCAGCAGATCCACTTCGAGCGCTTCAGCCTGGCGGGATGAGAGAGACACCGTGAAACGAGCCATTCCTGTCCTGGTCCTGACCGTCGCGGGTCTGATCCCGGTCTGGCGTTACGCGCCCTCGACCGACACGTCGTCCACCACGGAGGTCGCCGAACCCGCCTCGACACCTTCCACGTCCGCTTCCGGCGGTACCTCGAACCAGGTCGTCGCCGGTTCGACCATCAAGACCGAGAAGGGTCCCGTCCAGGTCGAGGTGACCTTCGACGGCGACAAGATCAGCTCCGTACGGATGCTGCAGCAGCCGAACCATCCGCAGACCAAGGCCGCGGTCCCGAAGCTGATCGCGGAGACGCTCACCGCGCAGAGCGCCGACATCGATGCGGTGTCCGGCGCCACGATCACCAGTGAGGGGTACGTCGAGTCCCTCCAGGCCGCCATCGACGCGAAGCCGGCGTCTTCGTCGTCGTCCTCTTCGTCCTCGCCGTCCGCCTCGGCCGCCGCTTCCCAGGTCGTCGCGGGTTCGGCCGTCGGCACCGAGAAGGGCACCGTGCAGGTGGAGGTGACCTTCGAGGGCGACAAGATAGACGCGGTTCGGATGCTGCAGCAGCCGAACCACCCGCAGACCAAGGCGGCCGTGCCGAAGCTGATCGCGGAGACGCTGGCGGCCCAGAGCGCCGACATCGACGCGGTCTCGGGCGCCACGATCACGAGCGACGGGTACGTCGAGTCCCTCCAGGCCGCCATCGACGCGAAGGGCTGATCGCGATGTCGACGGATGGGGAAGTGCGTCGCGTCGAGCACATCATGGGGCTGCCGATCTCCCTGCGGATCGACGCCGCCGACTCCGACGGGGGCGCGTCTGTGGCCGCCTCCGTGGCAGCGGACCGGGTGTTCGCGTGGCTGCGCGAGGTCGACGCGCGGTTCAGCCCGTTCATCGCCGACAGCGAGGTGTCCCGGTTGGGCCGGGGAGAGCTCGAACTCCACGAGCTCAGCCCTGACCTCGTCGAGGTGCTCGACCTGTGCGAGGAGTACCGGGTCGCGAGCGGGGGCGCGTTCCAGGTGCGGCTGCCCGGCCGCGGCCTCGACCCCTGCGCGATGGTCAAGGGCTGGGCGGTGCAACGGGCGGCCGAGCTGCTGCTCGCCGAGGGCGTGACGACGTTCTGTCTGAACGCCGGCGGCGATGTGGTCTCCGCCGGCCGCCCGTGGCGGGTGGGAGTGCGTCACCCGGAACAGGCCGACCGGCTGTGCGCGGTCCTGGAGATCACCGACGGAGCGGTGGCGACCTCCGGGCGGTACGAGCGGGGTGACCACATCCTCGACGGCCGCACCGGACGTCCGGCGACCGGACTGCTCAGCCTGACCGTCGTGGCCCCTTCCCTGACCGAGGCGGACGCGACGGCGACCGCGGCGTTCGCGATGGGCGCGGACGGGATCGACTGGGCCGCCGCGCGCGAAGGCTGCGAGGTGTTCGCCGTGGACGCCGAGCGCCGCGTCTTCCGCACGGCGGGGTTCCCTGTGGCCGCCTGATCGCGGGGAACCGCTCGTACGAATTCCCGAGGGCCCTGATATCCGCAACTGCGGATATCAGGGCCCTCGTTGGTGTGTGGCCGTGTGTGGCCGTGCCATATGGAAAACAAAATTGTTGACAATCTTGTTCGTCTAGATTTAGGTTCGACAGGCACTCACCACCCAGGGAGAGCACACATGCCGAAACAAGCCCGTCCGAGCACCGGAGAGCAGGCCAGGCAGCACGCGCTCGCGCAGCTGCGGCAGGCCATCCTGCGCGGCGAGATGGCACCGGCCCAGCGGCTGGTGGAGAACGAACTCGCCGAGCAGTTCGGTGTGACACGGGCCAGTGTGCGGGCGGCACTGATCGAGTTGGAGTCGGAGGGTCTGGTCGAGCGGATCCGCAACCGCGGTTCGCGGGTGCGGGTGGTGACCGTGGAGGAAGCGGTCGCCATCACCGAGTGCCGCATGGCCCTCGAAGGGCTGTGCGCGGCCAAGGCGGCCGTCGCGGTCACGGACGAGCAGCTGACCCGGCTGGTGGCCGTGGGCGAGGCGATGTCCAAGGCCGTCGCCGACGGCGAGCCGGTGACCTACTCCGACCTCAACCACGAACTGCACGCCCTCATCAGGCAGTTCTCCGGCCAGCAGACGGCCGTGGAGTTGCTGGAGCGGCTCAACGGGCAGCTGGTGCGCCACCGTTTCCAGCTCGCGCTGCGACCGGGGCGGCCCCAGAAGTCCCTGGGTGAGCATCTGGCCATGATCGAGGCGATCAGGGCCCGGGACCCGCAGGCGGCCGAAGCGGCCGTCCGCGCCCACCTTTCGGGTGTGATCGACGCGTTGCGCGAGTGACACCGCGGGGGTGGGTCAACCGGCTTGTCCACCAAGGAGATTGCAACAATGACGCATGGCAACGCGGCCGGTACCGCACCACCGTCGACGCCCGCCACCCCACGATCCACGCTCGTGGTCACCGCGCACGCCGGGGACTTCGTGTGGCGGGCGGGTGGGGCCATCGCCCTCGCCGCCTCACGTGGTGAGAAGGTCACCATCGCGTGCCTGACCTACGGCGAGCGCGGCGAGTCCGCGAAGGCCTGGCGTGAGGGCAGGTCGCTGGAGGAGATCAAGGAGATGCGCCGCGCGGAGGCCGAGGCGGCAGCCGCCACCCTCGGCGCCGAGGTCGTCTTCTTCGACGCCGGCGACTACCCCCTGACCATCACCCCCGAGCTGACGGACCGGCTGGTGGCCGTCTACCGTGCGGCGCAGCCCGACGTCGTCCTCACCCACCCGCTCGAAGACCCGTACAACGGCGACCACCCGGCAGCCGCCCGGATGGCGCTGGACGCCCGCGTGCTCGCCCAGGCCATCGGCTACCCGGCCGAGGGGGAGATCATCGGCGCCCCGCCGGTGTTCTTCTTCGAGCCGCACCAGCCCGAGATGTGCGGCTTCAAGCCTGAGGTCCTCCTCGACATCTCCGAGGTGTGGGAGACCAAGCGCAAGGCCATGGAGTGCCTGGCCGCCCAGCGGCACCTGTGGGACTACTACACCGACCTCGCCGTCCGCCGCGGTGTGCAGCTCAAGCGCAACGCGGGCCCCAACCTCGGTCTGCCGCACACCACTTACGCCGAGGCGTACATGCGCCCGTACCCGCAGGTCACGGGGGAGCTGGCATGAGCGGCCTGATCGTCACCAACCCTCCGAAGGCCGCCGAGAAGGACGTCGAGGCGCTCTCCGCGTACGGCGTGGCGACCGTCCACGAGGCCCTCGGACGCACCGGCCTCCTCGGCAGCGACCTGCGCCCGATCCAGCAGGGCGTACGGGTCGCCGGCACCGCCGTCACCGTGCTGAGCTGGCCCGGCGACAACCTCATGATCCACGCGGCGGTCGAGCAGTGCGGCGAGGGCGACATCCTCGTCGTCACCACCACCTCGCCCTCCACGGACGGCATGTTCGGCGAACTCTTCGCCACCGCCCTGCGACGCCGGGGCGTACGCGGCCTGGTGACCGGGGCCGGAGTGCGCGACACCGAGGAACTGCGCGCGATGGGCTTCCCCGTCTGGGCGGCGGCCGTCTCCGCGCAGGGCACCGTGAAGGCCACCGGCGGATCGGTCAACGTACCGGTGGTGCTCGGCGGACACAGCGTCCGGCCGGGCGATGTGATCCTTGCCGACGACGACGGAGTGATGGTCGTTCCGCGCGAGCGGTCCGGCGAGGCCGTCGACGCGTCCGCCGCGCGCACCGCGAAGGAGGAGGCGACCCGCGCCGCCTTCGCCGAGGGCCAACTCGGCCTGGACCGCTACGGGTTGCGCGAGACACTCGTACGACTGGGAGTGCGCTACCAGTCGTACGAGGAGTACCGGCGGGAGCGACAGGAACGGCCGGAGGGGCCGGAGCGGCGGAATCCGTGGGACGGGGCCGGGACGTGACCGGGCGCAGGAATGGAGACGGGCCGTGACCGGGCACCGGGTCGGAGTGGGCTCGTGACCGGGGCCGGGGCCAGGGCCGGGGTCGACGCCAGGTCCGTGACCGGGGCCGGGCCCGAGGAGGTGCGCTGCATGCTCATGCGTGGCGGCACATCCAAGGGTGCCTACTTCCTGGCCGGGGACCTGCCCGCCGAACCCGCCCCGCGCGACGACCTGTTGCTGCGTGTCATGGGCAGCCCCGACCCGCGCCAGATCGACGGCCTGGGCGGGGCGCATCCCCTGACCAGCAAGGTGGCCGTGGTCTCCGCGTCGGCCGACCCCGAGGCGGACGTCGACTACCTGTTCCTCCAAGTCGGCGTCGACACGCCGGAAGTGAGTGACCGTCAGAACTGTGGGAACCTCCTCGCCGGGGTCGGCCCGTTCGCCGTCGAACGCGGACTGGTCGCCGCCCGAGACGGCCGTACGTCGGTGCGGATCCGCATGCTCAACACCGGGGACCTCGCCGTCGCGTCCTTCGCCACCCCGGAGGGGCGTGTCGACTACAGCGGCTCCGCCGAGATCTCCGGGGTGCCGGGGTCCGCGGCGCCGGTGGTCATCGAGTTCCCGCAGAGCGGCAGCCCGCTGTTGCCGACCGGCCGGGCGCGGGACCTCGTCGCCGGCGTACCGGTCACCTGCGTGGACAACGGCATGCCGACGGTGCTGATCGCCGCGTCCTCGCTCGGCGTCACCGGGTACGAGACCCCCACCGACCTGGAGGCGGACCAGGCCCTCGCGGAACGGCTCCGGGAGATCCGGCTGGAGGCCGGAAAGCTGATGGGGCTCGGCGACGTCGAAGGCACCACCGTGCCCAAACTCAGCCTGCTGGCACCGCCGTTGGACGGTGGCGCGGTCATGACCCGCACCTTCATCCCGGTGCGCTGCCACACCTCGATCGGGGTCCTGGGCGCCGCGAGTGTCGCAGCAGGACTGCGGATCGAGGGCGGCGTCGGCCGGGCGGTCGCACGTCTGCCGGCCGGCGGCGACCGGGTGCGCATCGAGCACCCCACCGGATTCCTCGACGTAGAAACGACCTTCGCGTACGACGAACCGGGCGCTGTCCCGGTGGTCCGCCGTACCGCCGTCGTCCGCACCGCACGCAAGATCTTCGACGGCACGGTCTTCCCCCGGCCGGCCGGAGCCGCACTACACCCCTGAGGAGGCCCCATGGCCCCGCCGCTCGGCGACATCGCCCACCTCGGGCACGTCGAACTGCTCACCCCCGACCTGGACGCCAGCGTCCGGTTCTTCACCGACTACCTCGGCCTGACCGAGAACGGCCGCTCCGGGGACTCCGTATACCTGCGGACCTGGGACGACTACGAGCACCACAGCGTGACCCTGACCGCCCACACGACGTCCGGGATCCGCCGCACGGCCCTGCGCGCCTCCAGCGAGGAAGCCCTCCAGCGCCGGGTCAAGGAGACCGAGAACGCGGGCCGCCCCGGCCGCTGGGTCGAGGACGAGCCGGGCATCGGCCCGCTGTACGTCACCACCGACCCCGACGGCCATGAACTCGCCCTCTACTGGGAGAGCGAGTGGTACCGGGCACCGGACGAGCTGAAGCCGGGGCTGAAGAACCAGCCGCAGGCCAAGCCCGGCCACGGCGTGGGCGTACGCCGCCTGGACCACGTCAACTTCCTCGCCGCCGATGTCGGGCCCAACGGAGACTTCGTCCACGAGGTGCTCGGCGCCCGCCCCACCGAGCAGATCCGGCTCGACAGCGGGCGGATCGCCGCCCAGTGGCTGACCTTCAGCAGCAAGTCGTACGACCTCGTCTACACCGAGGACTGGACCGGCTCCAACGGACGCCTGCACCACATCGCGTTCGCCACGGACACCCGTGAGGACATCCTGCGGGCGGCCGATCTCGCCCTGGACACCGGTGTGTTCATCGAGACGGGCCCGCACAAGCACGCGATCCAGCAGACGTTCTTCCTGTACGTCTACGAGCCCGGCGGCAACCGTGTCGAGCTGTGCAACCCGCTCACCCGTCTCGTCCTGGCGCCCGACTGGCCGCTGATCACCTGGACCGAGGAGGAGCGGAAGAAGGGTCAGGCCTGGGGTCTGAAGACCATCGAGTCGTTCCACACCCACGGCACGCCGCCGGTCGGCTGACACCGGTATCCCCACCGCGCGGACGGCACACCACCGCTGTGTGCCGTCTCGGCGCCGCTCATTGTTCCTGAGATTGTTGACAAAAACGTTGACAATCGTGAAGCGGATTTCTAGCGTCATGCGCATCACAGGGTCGGCCGCACGAACCGCTCGCCTCGCGCGCTCCCCGCCTCCCCGATCCCCTCCAGGGACACGACTCCTGGACGAGAGGAAACAACGATGTCCTCCTCCTTCGCCCTGTCCGCCCGTGGCGGCAGACTGGCGGCACTGGCCGTCGGTCTGTGCTGGCTGGCCGTGCTCTTCGACGGCCTCGACATGTTCATCTACGGCTCGGTGCTGCCGCACATGCTGGCGGAGAAGTCCCTCGGCATCACCCCGGACCGCGCCGGTGACCTGGGCAGTTACGCCACCTTCGGCATGCT
This sequence comes from Streptomyces phaeochromogenes, assembly GCF_001418655.1. Classification (GTDB taxonomy): domain Bacteria; phylum Actinomycetota; class Actinomycetes; order Streptomycetales; family Streptomycetaceae; genus Streptomyces; species Streptomyces phaeochromogenes. Next base: position 171,007 of record NZ_LIQZ01000087.1, read on the forward strand.
GGTCGGCGCGCTCACCGCGGGGACGGTCGCCGACCGCATCGGCCGCAAGAAGCTGATGGTCGCCTGCGTCACGCTCTTCTCGCTGGCCTCCGGCCTGTGCGCGATGTCGGGCAGCGTCGCGGTCTTCGGCCTCGGCCGCACCCTCGCCGGTGTCGGCCTCGGCGGGCTCCTGCCCACCGCGATCAGCATGGTCTCCGACTACGCCCCGCGCGGCCGCACCGCCCTCACCATCGGCATGCTGATGACCGCCCACCACGCCGGCGGCATCCTGTCCGCCTATGTGGCCCTGTGGATCGTGGAGCCCTTCGGCTGGCGTGCCGCCTTCTGGGTCTGCGTGGTCCCGCTGCTCTTCGTCCCGGTGCTCGCCAGGTTCATGCCCGAGTCGCTGAGCTTCCTGGTCGCCAAGGGCCGTACCGAGGAGGCCCGCGAACTGGCCGGCCGCTTCGAGGTCGAACTGCCCGCCGTGGCGGGGAAGAAGGCCCCTGCCGACCGCTGGAACGCCCTCGTCAACCTGTTCCGCGGCGGCGAGTGGACCCAGACCCTGCTGTACTGGCTGGCCTCCTTCGGCGGGCTCCTGCTCGTCTACGGCGTCGCCACCTGGCTGCCCACCCTGATGCGCAGCGAGGGCTACGAACTGGGCTCCGCGCTCACCTTCGTCGTCCTCTTCAACCTCGGCGGCATCGTGGGCATGCTGGTCGCGGGCCGGGCCGCCGACCGGTTCGGGGCGCCGCGCATCTCGTCGATCTGGTTCGCGCTGACCGCCGCCGGAGTCTTCCTGCTCAGCGTCCACATGCCGCTCGCGGTGACCTTCACGGTGGTCTTCCTCACCGGCGTGTTCCTCAACAGCGCCCAGACCATGATCTACGCGACGGTCTCGATCCGCTCCACCCCCGACAACCGCGCCACCGCCGTCGGCTGGACCTCCGGCATGGGCCGCTTCGGCGCCGTGTTCGGCCCGTGGCTCGGCGGCCAACTTCTCGCCGCAGGCAACGGGGACTGGGGCTTCACCGCCTTCGCGATCGCGGGCCTGTCGTCGATGGTCTTCATCGGCATCGCGGCGCTGCGCAGCTCGCGGCAGACGCCGAAGAGCGGCGCGCGGCAGGAGCTGATCACCAGCGGCTGACCGGCCACGGGGACGTGTGCCTGGGCCGGGTTCGAGGACGACGCCCGCCCAGGAGCGTAACGACACATCCGGACAACCCCGGGCCGCCTCACCCGTCCCTGAAAGTGTCAACAATTACGTTCCGCATCTTGCCGACGCATTGGTCACGCGGTTACGTTCACCGCCACGGAGCCGGCCCTCGCCGCCCACCGGTACCGCCCTCAACAAGCCCACCCCTCCTGGTTGTTCATGCCCGGCACGTCAACAGGAAGCAGGGATCGATGAGACGCATGAGACCGCTCGGCTCAGCCGTGACCGCCCTGGTGAGCGCGAGCCTGATCGGCCTCGGGCTCCTGTCCCCGGGGGTGGCGCAGACACGGTCCGCGGAGGACTCGGCCCGGCCCACGTCCACGCTGGTGGAGACCACGAACGGCAAGGTGCGCGGCCGTAGCCAGACCGGGTACGACCAGTGGCTCGGCATTCCGTACGCCGCCGACCCGACCGGGAAGTCGCGCTGGACCGCTCCCCGGCCCGCCGCGCGATGGACCGGGGTGCGTGACGCCACGAGGTTCAGCGACCGCTGTGCCCAGGCGAGTGGCTGGGACCCCGGCTACGAGGACCCGACGCTCACCGAGGACTGCCTGTCGCTCAACGTCTACACGCCGGAGGGGACGCGGGGACGGCTTCCGGTGCTCGTGTGGATCCACGGCGGCGGCTTCACGGGCGGCGCGGGGCAGGACACCAACCCCCGCAAGTTCGCACAGCAGGCGAACGCGGTCGTCGTCACCGTCAACTACCGCCTGGGCGCCCTCGGATACCTCAACCTGCCCCAGCTGCGGAAGGAGAACGCCGATGGCCCCGGCACCTTCGGGCTGCTCGACCAGCAGGCGGCCCTGCGCTGGGTACAGGCCAACATCGGCCACTTCGGCGGTGACGCACGGAACGTCACCATCGCAGGCCAGTCCGCCGGCGGTTCGTCGGTCTGCGCACAGCTGGCCTCACCGACCGCCAAGGGACTCTTCTCCCGGGCGGTCATCATGAGCGGCGGCTGCAGTCTGCAGTCCGCCGGCGCGGGGGAGACGTCAAGTCTCGCGTTCGTCAAGGAGGTTGGCTGCTCGACCGCCTCGGACGTCCTCGCGTGTCTGCGCGCCAGGCCCGCCGCCGACATCGTCACCGCCCAGCAGAAGGCGGGCATCCGGCCCTCGCTCGGAGGCGCCGCCTTCCCCGCCGATCCCGCTGTCGCCGTCCCGGCCGGGAAGTTCAACCGCGTCCCGGTCATGCTGGGACAGGTCAGCAGCGAGCGGTCGCTGTTCACCTTCCAGAACTACGACTACCTGGGCAAACCCCTGACCGCACCGCAGTACGAGGCACTGGTGAAGTCGACGTACGGCACCGACGCGGAGCTGGTCCTCGCCGAGTATCCCGTCACCGAGTTCGACTCCCCAGGGGTGGCGTGGACCACCGTGCAGAACGACTCGACCTCGTACACCCGTCAGCAGGTCATGGGACAGCTGGCGCGGTATGTGCCCACGTACGCCTACGAGTTCACCGAGAGCGACACCCCGCAGTTCACGTCCATCCACCTGATCCAGCAGAAGAGCGAGGTCGCCCGGAAGTTCCCGTTCGGCGCGACCCATGTCGACGACCTCGGCTATCTCTGGGAGTACCTCGGGCAGACCGTGCCCTACAGCGACGACCAGCTTGAGCTGTCCGACCAGATGATCCGGTACTGGGGCAGGTTCGCGGCGAAGGGTGACCCGAACGGCGAACACACCCCGAAGTGGCCGAAGTACGACCCCGGGACCGACGCGATGATGTCGCTGTCGGCCTGCGACACCTCACCGGCCACCGATCGGCCTCCGGCCGCGTGCTCCAGGACCACCGACCGGTTCGGCACCGAGCACAACACGGCGTTCTGGAGGAGTCTTTCCTCCTGAACCCGGGACATGGTGCCTCACCCCATCTGGTCCTCCGCCGACAGGTGTTCCACGGTTACCCCGGTCTCGGTGAACGTGCGGGTCACCGTCCCCGACGTATAGACACACAGGATGCGCAGAGGCGTGACGCCGGTGTTGCGGAAGAGATGGGGGAGGGGAGAGGGGACGTACGTCGTGTCGAACCGCTCCAGCTTCGTCACCTCTCCGTCCACCACCACCTCCGCCTCCCCTTCGAGGACCGTCACGTGCTCGTCGCAGTTGTGCGAGTGCAGCGGCGCACCGGAGCCGACCGGATACACGCTCATCCCGCTGGTGATCCGGTTCTCCCCGCCCGCCGATGTCGTCGTGATGAGTGGTGTGCTCACGACGGCACCGCCCCGGCTGAGCGGGGGGACGGACGCGACTTTGACGATGGTGGTCATCCGGGGTTCCTCACCGTTCTCTGGGGTCTCTCGGTTCTCCGGGGCCTCTCGGGTCTCCCGACTCCGCGTCGAACGACGTTAGGTCGCGCGCCCGTGAATGGGTGCCCTCCGGCGTGCAGTTTTACGTTGCATTCCCGGAGGGGTGAGCTTCTCGAACCCGGTTGTACCGTCGGCTGCCATCGCACGGCTTCTCGATCCGTGACGTAAACGCGCCGGAAAGAAAAGGCAGGTATCGGCCACATGAGGCTCCCCGTTCTCAGCGAAGAGGAAATGAATCCGCGGCAGCAGGAGCTGGCCGCCCGTATCGCCGGCCGCCGCGGCGCCGTCCGTGGACCGTTCCGGGTCTGGCTGCACAGCCCGGAGATGTGTGAACGCGCCGAGTCCCTGGGCGCGTTCGCCCGGTTCGACTGCGGCCTGCCGGAGCACCTGCGCGAACTCGCCCTGCTGATGGCCGCCCGGAACTGGGACGCGCAGTACTCCTGGAACGCGCATGTGCGCCAGGCCATCGAGGCCGGCATCCCGGAGGCCGCCGTCAAGGCGATCGCCGAGAAGCGCGAGGCGGTCTTCGACACCGAACCGGACCAGGCCTTCTACCAGTTCTGCCGCGAGATCCTCGACGAGCACTTCGTCTCCGACGAGACCTTCGCCCGCGCACTGGACCACTTCGGCGCCAAGGGTCTTGTCGACACCATCGGCGCGCTCGGCAACTTCACCATGCTCGGCATGTGCCTCAACACCTTCCAGGTGGATCTGCAGGCCGACCGCGAGCCCCCCTTCCCGGACATCCGCGGCTAGTGCGCCGATCTTCTCCGCCTTCCACTCGGACGACCCCAAGGCCCGCAAACACCGGCAGAACGCCCTGCTCATCGCCCTCGACCCGGCGGCCTTCGGCGACCCGGACCGCTTCACGGCGGATGTCGACACCACCCTGAGCACCCTCAAGGGACTGCCGTCGGCGGACGGCGCGGCAGGAGTCTTCTACCCGGGCGAGCGCAGTGCCGCCGTGGCCGCGGAACGGGCCGAGAAGGGAGTGCCGGTCACTCCGAAGGTGTGGCGCGAACTGACGGAGAGCGCGGAGAGGTTCGGGATCGCTCCGCCGACGCCGGTTGCCTGACGGGAGAGCGGCGGCCTCCCTCGCTTCCCGCCCTCAGTCGGCGGTGTGCCGCCGGTGCTCGGCCAGTTCATGGGCGATGTCCCGCGTCGCCGGGTAGAGCCGGAGGTACAGCGCGTACAACTTGTCATAGCCGGACCGCAGTTGAGGGTCCGGGACGACGTGTTCGCGCACCGGGTTCCACTCGTCGATGAGCGGGCCGCCGACCGCGCTCGCCGCGAGGAACGCCGCGCCGTAGCTCGCCCCGAGTGTGATGGTCCTGATTTCCTGCTCCAGGCCCGTCACGGCCGAGACGATCCGGGTCCACAGGCCGCCCCGAGTGCCTCCGCCCACGGCGACGACACGGCGGATGTCCGCGCCCGCCGCGCGCATCGCCTCGACGTTGTGCCGCACCCCGAAGGCCGTCGCCTCCAGGGCGGCACGGTAGAGGTCGCCGCGAGTGTGCTCCACCGTCAGCCCGGCGATCACCCCGCGGGCGTGCGGATCGGCCACCGGCGTCCGCTCGCCCGCGAAGTACGGCAGCATCAGCAGCCCCCGCGCACCGGGCCCGGACGCCTCCGCCCCGGCGAGCAGCTCGCTGTGCTCGGGCGTGCCGAACAGCTCCCGCAGCCAGTCGGTGATCATTCCGGAGGTGGCCATGCCGCCCGCGAGACTCCGAGTTCCGGGCAACGCCCCGACGGTGCTCCACAGTTGGGGCACGAGCAGACGCTCGGACAGGGTGTTGATCAGGAACATCGTGCTGCCGTACATGAGCATGAGGTCACCCGTGCGCTGCGCGCCCACGCTCAGCGCCTCGGACCAGGCGTCGATGGTGCCGGCGATCACCGGGATCCCGGCGGGCAGACCGGTGGCGTCGGCGGCCTCGGCCGTGACCTGGCCGGCGATGTCTCCGGGCCAGAGCAGGCGGGGGAGTTCGAGCCAGGGCGCGATGTGCCGGGCCCACGGCTCGTACCACTCCTGGGCCACGGAGTCGTACAGCGGAACGGCCTGGCTCGCCGAGTGGTGGTCGAGCACATAGGTCCCGGTGAGCCGGACCACCAGGTACGAGCTGGGCATGTAGAGCCGCCGGGCCCGGTCGACCACGCTGGGTTCGTGCTCCGCCAGCCAGGCGATCTTGGGGCCGACAGCCTGGGTGGAGAGCAGCGACCCGCAGCGTCGCAGCACGGCGTCACGGCCCAACTCGTCGTCCAGGCGGGCGATCTGCTCGGTGGCCCGGGTGTCGACGCCGTACAGGATCGCCGGGCGCAGCGGCGTGTCCGTCGCGTCGGCCAGAGCGACGCATGGGCCCATGCCGCTGACGCCGACCGCGGTGACGGGAGTGCCGTCCGGCGCGGACTTGAGCAACTCCCGGGTGATGGAGGCGAGTTCGTCCCACCACACCCGTGCGTCCATCTCGACGTGACCGGGGAGCGGACGGTCGACGGTGTGCGGGCGTACAGCCGTCGCGAGGACGCTTCCGTCCTCGTCCACCAGCACGCCCTTACTGCTGGACGTACCGATGTCGACCCCGATCACCGTCATACGCTCACGTCTCCCCGCTCACTCGTCGACCGGCCCGGCACAGGGCGGCCCGGCCCGGTAGGGGGCGGCCTTCGCGGACCGCCCCACCCCGATGTTCTACGGGATCGACAGGGATCCGTCGCGCTGCGGCGGAATCGCCACGCCGTTCTGCTGGAGGGCGACCGTGCGCGCGGGAGAGGGGATGCGGATGCCCTCCACGTGGTACCGCTTGTGCAGCCGCTTCACGAACTCGTGCTTGATCCGGTACTGGTCGCTGAACTCCCCGACGCCCAGGATGACGGTGAAGCTGATCCGCGAGTCCCCGAACGTGTGGAAGCGGATGGCGGGTTCGTGCTCGGGAACCGCGCCCTCGATCTCCGTCATGACCTCGGTGACGACCTCGGAGGTGACGCGCTCGACGTGGTCGAGGTCGCTGTCGTAGCCGACGCCGACCTGCACAGTGAGGGTCATCTCCTGTTCGGGACGGCTGAAGTTGGTCATGTTGGTGCTGGAGAGCTGGGCGTTCGGGATGATGACGAGGTTGTTGGAGAGGTTGCGCACGACGGTGTTGCGCCAGTTGATGTCGACGACGTACCCCTCCTCCCCGCTGGTCAGACGGATGTAGTCGCCGGGCTGGATCGTCTTCGAGGCGAGGATGTGGATGCCCGCGAAGAGGTTGGCGAGGGTGTCCTGGAGGGCCAGGGCGACCGCGAGACCGCCGACGCCGAGGGCCGTGAGCAGCGGGGCGATGGAGATGCCCAGGGTCTGCAGGACGACCAGGCAGCCCATGGCCAGCACGACGACCCGGGTGATGTTGACGAAGATCGAGGCCGATCCCGCGACCCCGGAACGGGACTGGGTGACGGCCCGCACCAGGCCGGCGACCACGCGTGCCGCCGTGATGGTGGCGGCCAGAATGAGCAGGACCGTCAGGATCTGGTTGACGGTGTGGTTGACCTTGCCGGTCAGCGGCAGCGCCGCCGCGGCGGCCGCGATGCCGCCCGTGAGGGCCGCGACCGGTATCAGCGCGCGCAGCGCGTCGACGAGGACGTCGTCGCCGCTCCAGCTGGTGCGGGTCGCGTGCTTGCCCAGCCAGCGCAGGAGGAGGCGCAGCAGGACGCCCGCCGCGAGCCCGACGGCCAGCCAGACACCCGCGACGATCCAGTCGTGCACAGTGAGGTCCCGGTTCACCAACTGCCTCCCGTCGTGCCGCGAAGGGCGTTCGCACCCGGTATGTGATGTGTCGTCACCTTGTTGCCACCTGCTGCTCGATTCCTGGATGTGCGACCCGCCGGGAACGACGAGTCGTTGACCGAGTCGTTGACCGGCGGGTTCGCTCATCTTGCTACATGCGCACAGGTGTTCCGTGCCAGGACCGCTCGGGTCAGGCCAACTCACACCAGCATCGTCGCCAACTCGCCATGCCCGCAGGCGTGTTGGCGTCCTCCCCGCCTCGGACGAGCGTCGAGGCACCCTCGCCTTCCGGTCCGGCGGACATCCCCCGGCCCCCCTTGGGGATCCCGCCCCAACTTGGCCTGGATACGTCGTCGGGGACGCTCAGATCTCGCCGAACGAACCGTGCCGCCCCGCCCCCGCCGAGAACCGCGCCGCTCCCTCAAGGCTCTCCTCCAACACGCCTGTCCCGTGACGGAATTCACCCCGCATGGCGGTGCGCTCGTTCACCCCTTCCTGGTCGAGGACGGAAGCGCGGTCGCCGCGGAGACAGGCCTGCGGGAAGCGGGCGATCGACGCGGCCAGCGCCTCCGCCTCCGCACGGGCCCGGCCCGGCGGGACGACCCGGTTCGCGAGGCCCATCTCGTACGCCTCGGGAGCCGCCACCGGGCGGCCGGTCAGGATCATGTCCATCGCACGGCTGGTGCCGATGAGACGGGGGAGCCGAACCGTGCCGCCGTCGATGAGAGGCACACCCCAGCGGCGGCAGAACACTCCGAAGACCGCGTCCTCCTCGGCGACCCGCAGATCGCACCAGAGGGCCAGCTCCAGACCACCCGCCACGGCATGACCCGCGACCGCGGCGATCACCGGCTTCGACAGCCGCATCCGCGTGGGGCCCATCGGGCCGTCGCCGTCCTCCGTCACATGGTTGCCGCGTTCCGTGCCGAGCGCCTTGAGGTCCGCGCCCGCGCAGAAGGTGCCGCCCTCGCCCCACAGCACGGCCACCCGGGCCGTCTCGTCGCTCTCGAACGCGCGGAACGCGTCGGCGAGGTCGGCCGCCGTGGGACCGTCCACCGCGTTGCGGACCTCGGGGCGGGAGAGGACGACGGTGGTGACGTGTTCCTGGCGCTCGATCCGGACCGGCATCGCTCGGACCCCTTCGTATGGCGACCTGGTGTGGCGACGCCAGCAGGTTACTCCCGAGTCACACCGACGAGTTCAGGCCGTCCCCGCCAGCCGCCAGCCGCCAGCCGCCAGCCGCCAGCCGTCAGGCGCCCCCGTTGCCGTCGCCGTGAGTCGTCTTCGCCGCCCGCCCCGTCAACTTCCGGGCGGAATGAGAAGAGTGCTTTCGGGAGGGCCCGGCGGCCGACGCGCTCAGATCATCTTCAGCCGCACGAGGGCGCCGAGAGTCAGCGCGCCCGGCAGCAGCGGCAGCCACACCGTGATGATGCGGTAGGCGAGCACCACCGCCGTCGCCACGGCCACCGGACCGCCCGCCGCCACCAGCGCCAGGATCAGCGCGGCCTCCACCGAGCCGATCCCGCCCGGCGTCGGCACGAGGGCGACCGCCACCGTGGCGGCCAGATACGCGAGCGCCATGTGCAGCGGCGGCACCGGCAGCCCGAGCGCCTGCCCCACCGCGGCCAGTCCGGCCGCCTGGAACATCGGGAAGGAGAGCGAGCCGCCCCACAGTGCGAGCGCGCGGGCCGGTCGCATGTGTACGGACCGGGCCTCGCCCAGCGCGGTCCGCAGGAAGGTGAACACGACGGTACGCACCTGTCGTACGAGCAGAAGCACCGTCACCGCGACGCACACCACCGCTCCGACGACGAGCAGCAGCGGGCCGACCGCGCCGTCCGGCAGGAGCGCGCCGACCCGCAGTGCGTCGGGGAAGGCGATCAACAGGGCCAGCAGCAGCCCGACCCGGGCGATGGACTCCGCCAGCAGATAGAGCGCGAGCGCGGACGACGAACGGGCCAGCGGCACCCCGCACACCGTCATGAACCGCAGATTGACGGCACTCGCGCCAAGACCCGTCGGCAGCAGATGGTTGGCGGCGCCCGCCGCGAACTGCGTGGCCAGCAACCGCCGTTTGGGCAGCCGTTCGACGAGCGCGCCCTGCCGGGTGACGGCTGCCGCCACCCAGGTCAGACAGGTCGCGGCGACCGCGGCCAGCAGCCACGGCCACTTCGCCGACGCCAGATGCCCGAAGCCCTCCGCGAGCACGGACCGGTGCTGCACCGCGACCACGGCCACGAGGGCGAGCGGGAGGAGGCAAAGGATCTGCCGGACCGGAAGGCGTCTGGCGAAGCCCTGGGGAAAGCGTTCGACCGTCACATCGGGAGAGGGTTTCCACACCGCACCAACGTGGGGTTGCGGGCACGGGGACAGCGGCTGACACGCCGGGCACGGCAGAGGGTCGCCGGGCCCGGTGAGAGATTTGGTGCCGGTGAGCGCCGCTGTTTCGGTGGGATCCGCTGCCCCGGTGACGGGAGTGGGTTCGGTCAATGTCATCGATCACCCCTTGACCTAAAGATTGCTTGAGGTTCTACGGTCGGTCCCATGAGTATGGAGACCACGGCCTGGACGCAGCTCCACAGCGTCATGAACGCCCAGCAGGAACGCCGCCCCTTCGCGCGAGCGACCCTTCGTCGCATCGCCGGATTCGCCCGCCCGCACCGCCGCCGCATGGCCCAGTTCGTGGTCCTCAGCGTGGTGACGGCGCTGCTCGCCGTGGCCACCCCGGTCCTCGCCGGACGCGTCGTCGACGCGATCGTGTCCGGCGGCGACGAGAGCACGGTCGTACGACTCGCCCTGCTCATCGCACTGATCGCGTTCGCGGAGGCGGCGATCGGACTGGTGGGCCGCTGGCTCTCGGCGAACCTCGGCGAGGGACTCATCCTGGATCTGCGGACAGCGGTCTTCGATCATGTACAGCGCATGCCGGTCGCGTTCTTCACACGCACTCGTACGGGCGCGCTCGTCAGTCGACTCAACAACGACGTGATCGGCGCCCAGCGGGCGTTCAGCAACACCCTCTCCGGAGTGGTGAGCAATCTGGTGACCCTGCTGCTCACTCTCGCCGTGATGCTCACCCTGTCCTGGCAGATCACCCTGCTCGCGCTCGTACTCCTCCCGGTGTTCGTGGTGCCCGCCCGCCGGATGGGCAGCCGGATGGCGAAGCTCCAGCGCGAGGCGGCCGACCTCAACGCGTCCATGGGCACCCGGATGACCGAGCGCTTCTCCGCGCCCGGCGCCACCCTGATCAAGCTCTTCGGCCGGCCGGGCCAGGAGTCCGCGGAGTTCGCGGTGCGCGCCCGGCGGGTGCGGGACATCGGGGTGCGCACGGCGATGGCGCAGACCGCGTTCATCACGGCCCTGACCCTCGTCTCCGCGCTCGCGCTCGCCCTGGTCTACGGCCTCGGCGGCTGGTACGCCCTGCGCGGCAGCCTGGAACCGGGCGCCGTCGTCTCGCTCGCCCTGCTCCTGACCCGCCTGTACGCGCCGCTGACCTCCCTCGCCGGCGCCCGCGTCGAGGTCATGAGCGCCCTGGTCAGCTTCGAGCGGGTCTTCGAGGTCCTCGACCTGAAGCCGCTGATCGACGAGAAGCCGGACGCCCGCGCGGTCCCCGAGGGCCCGGCCTCCGTCGAGTTCACCGACGTCCGCTTCGCCTACCCGTCCGCCGACAAGGTCTCCCTCGCCTCCCTGGAGGAGGTCGCCGCACTCGACACCCGCGGCGGCGCCGAGGTCCTGCACGGCATCTCCTTCCGCGCCGAACCCGGCCAGACCGTCGCCCTCGTCGGCTCGTCCGGCGCGGGCAAGTCCACGGTCGCCGCACTGCTGCCACGGCTGTACGACACCGACGGGGGCTCCGTACGCATCGGCGGCGTCGACGTCCGTGACCTGAGCGCCGAGTCGATGCGGGCCACCCTCGGCATGGTCACCCAGGACGGCCACCTCTTCCACGACTCGGTCCGCGCCAACCTGCTCCTCGCCCGGCCCGACGCCGACGAGGAGGAACTGTGGGACGTCCTGCGCCGGGCCCGCCTCGACGACCTCGTGCACTCCCTGCCCGACGGCCTCGACACGGTCGTCGGCGAGCGCGGCTACCGCCTCTCCGGCGGCGAACGCCAGCGCATGACCATCGCCCGGCTCCTCCTGGCCCGCCAGCGGGTGGTCGTCCTCGACGAGGCGACGGCCCACCTGGACAACACCTCCGAGGCCGCGGTCCAGGAGGCACTCGCCGAGGCCCTCCAAGGCCGCACCGCACTCGTCATCGCCCACCGCCTCTCGACGGTACGGGCCGCCGACCAGATCCTCGTCGTCGAGGCCGGCCACATCGTGGAACGCGGCACCCACGACCAACTCCTCACGGCGAACGGGCGATACGCCGAGCTGTACCGGACGCAGTTCGAGAAACCGGCACGGACCGACGGGACCGAGGCCGGCACGACCGAGGCCGGCGTGACGGAGATCGCCGTGGCGGAGGAGGCGGAGAAGGCGGAGGAGGCGGTGGCATAGGCGCCGCGCACGACGCCGCCGTACATGATGGAGTCGCTCGGGTCAGCAGACGGTCAGCATGCGGTGCCGAAGCGTCCCGGTGTGCTGACTGGGTGACTGCCATGGTCGCGGGCCTGGGCCGAGCCGCAGCTCCTCGGGAGGGCGCTGGACGAGTCGCTGCGCTTCGACTCGCCTGTCGGGGTCGCCACGTTCCGCATGGCCCTGCGAATCGTCGGGGACATCAGGTCTCTCCGAGACCGCGCCCCAGGACTCCTTATGGGGCGCGGGGCCGTTCAGGCGTCGGCTTGTTCCGGCGAGAGTTCTGCGTGTGGAGGTAGCGCGTGCTTTGCGGTGGCCAACGGTGTCCTGGGTGTGCCTCGGCTCGCTGCTTTCCGATTCGGCGAGGAGACAGCGACACGCACTGGGTCAAGTAGACGCAGTCATGTGTCTGCCAGATCGAGGGCGTATGCATGTCGGTGCACAGTTGCATGTACGAGTAGGCAAAACAGTCGCGCCAGTGTGGCGATTCCGGCCGTTTCAATATATGAGTGGTGGCCGCGGAAGGGGAAAATGGTTCGATTTGGCCGTTGTGAAACAACATCAAACGCCCATTGATTTCCCAATTCGCCCAGAAGGTTGACAGTGTCCAGTTCGACTTGAGAAGGTCAAGCGGATCAGCATTGTTGTTCAAATTGATTAATTTTGTTGCTCCTGATGTGGGGCGTGAGCGCTGACCGAGGTGTGGGAATGTCTGAATCGCATGATGGCCGTCGTGAACTGATGTCCGGACAGCTTGGCCTATGGCATGCGCAGCAGCTGAATCCGGATAACCCGATCTACAACATGGGTGAATACATTGAGATTCACGGAGCGGTGGACACGGACTTGTTCGAGGCTGCTGCGCGAAGAGCCGTCCTAGAATTCGACTCCTTCTGTCTGCGCTTCGAGGGAGCTGCGGACGAAATTCCGCGGCAGTATTTTGACCTGCGGAACGATTGGCTGTTTCACGTGATCGACGTGAGCCGTGACGGAGATCCCCGTTCCAGCGCGGAGAGCTGGATGCGCGCGGACATGAGACGTCCAGTGGATCTCCGGGACGGCGAACTCTTCACCCAGGTCATGTTCAAGTTGGAAGAAGATCTCTTCCTCTGGTATCAGCGAGTTCACCACATCATCGCAGACGGACTTGCGGGATCCCTGATGGCCTCTCGAGTGGCTGCGGTCTACTCGGCACTGTTGGCCGGGGAATCCCTCACGGACAGTGGGCCGCCATCGAGTTCCGTACTGATGGATGCCGACGCCGAATACCGGGCGTCCGAGGAATTCGAACTGGACCGGCAGTACTGGACGGAGCGTCTTTCAGATCGCCCGCAACCGGTCAGCCTGAGTGGCCAGGAACCTTCCACCACGCCCCATGAACTGATACGGCATACGCTCCATATCCCTGCCGAGGCCGCTGTGGAACTCAGAGCCTCCGCACGTCGGCTGGGAACGAGCCTCTCAGGTCTGGCCGTAGCCGCGAGCGCCGCCTACCTGCATCGCGCGACCGGGCAGGAGGACATCGTTCTCGGGATCCCCGTAATAGGCAGAAAAACAGCACTGCGGGACATCCCCGGAATGACGGCGAATATCATTCCTCTGCGCCTCACGGTGCAGCCGAAGGCCACAGCGAGGGAACTCGTGAAGCAGGTGTCTCGCGGAGTGCGAGATGCCTTGCGGCATCAGCGATACCGCTACGAGGACATCCTCAGAGACCTGAAACTCGTAGGGCGCAGCGGACTCTACCCTCTACTGGTCAATATCGTCTCATTTGACTACGATCTGAGATTTGGTGACGCCTCCAGCAATGTGTACGGGCTCGGTGGCATAAATTTCAATGACCTGTCGATTTCGGTGTACGACAGGTCGTCCGACGGACGTATATCCGTGGTTGTGGAGGCCAATCCGGATCTTTACAGCCGGGGAGCGGTGCATGAGCATGCTGCGCAATTCCTTGACGTGATGAACTGGATGGCGCGTTCCACCGCCGAGGAACGTGTACACCGGATCACGTTGATGAGCGGCTCCGAGGAGCGTCAGGTCGTCGAGGAGTGGAACGACACCGCCCGGGAGGTGCCCGCGTCGACCCTGCCGGAGCTGTTCCAGACCCAGGCCGCCCGCACTCCCGACGCGGTCGCGGTGGTCTTCGAGGGTGCCGAGGTGACCTATGCGGAGCTCAACGCGCGGGCCAACCGTCTCGCCCGATTACTGATCGACCGGGGTGCGGGACCCGAGTCGCTGGTCGCGGTGATGATGCACCGCTCCGTCGACCTGGTGGTCGCCCTCCTCGCGGTGGTCAAGGCCGGCGGGGCGTACGTACCCATCGACCCGGACTACCCCGCCGAGCGGATCACCTACCTCCTCGCCGACGCCCGGCCCCTCCTGGTGCTCACCAGTACGGACCTGGCCTCCCGCCTCACCGACAGCCACCCGCCCCATGTGGCCGTCGACGACCCCCGGACCACCACCGCACTCGAAGACCTCGACGACACCGACCCCACCGACACCGAGCGCCGTGCCACCCTGCTGCCCGCCCACCCCGCCTACGTCATCTACACCTCAGGATCCACCGGACGGCCGAAGGGCGTGGCCGTACCCCACGCGGGTGTCGTCAACTGGCTGTCGTGGCTGCAGGGGACCTACAACTTGGCTGCCTCGGAACGGGTGTTGCAGAAAACACCCTTCGGTTTCGACGTATCGGTACGGGAGTTCTTCTGGCCGCTGCTCCAGGGTGCGACGTTGGTGGTCGCCAAGCCCTCGGGCCACCGCGACCCCGCGTACCTGGCCGAGTTGATCCAACGCGAACGTGTCACGATCGCGCACTTCGTCCCGTCCCTGCTGCAGGTTTTCCTCCGCGAACCGGCCGCCGCTGCCTGTACCGACCTGCGAGCTGTGTTCTGCAGCGGCGAAGCGCTCCCCAGCGACGTCGCCGGACAGCTGAGGAACGTACTCGACGTTCCGCTTCACAATCTCTACGGTCCCACCGAGGCGTCGGTCGAGGTCACTGCATGGACGTATGACAGCGACATCGACAGGAGCAGTGTCCCCATCGGCCGCCCGGTGTGGAACACCCGGGTCTATGTGCTGGACGGGGCGTTGCGCCCGGTGCCGGTGGGTGTCGCGGGTGAGCTGTACCTGACCGGTGTCCAGCTGGCGCGTGGCTATCTCGACCGGCCGGGGCTGACGGCGGAGCGGTTCGTGGCGAACCCGTTCTCCCCGGGTGAGCGGATGTACCGCACCGGCGATCTCGCCCGCTGGAACGCCGACGGGCAGGTCGAATACCTCGGGCGTACCGATGACCAGGTGAAGATCCGGGGTTTCCGTATCGAGTTGGGTGAGGTCGAGGCCGCGTTGACCGCGCATCCGTCGGTGGGCCAGTCGGCGGTGGTGGTGCGTGAGGACCGTCCCGGGGACAAGCGCCTGGTCGGTTACCTCGTGCCGGCGAGTGGTCCGGAGGGTGCGGACATCGCTGTCATACGTAGGAATCTGCGGGGTGTGCTGCCGGAGTACATGGTGCCGTCGGCCCTTGTGGTCCTGGATGCGCTGCCGTTGACAGTGAACGGCAAGCTTGACCGCAGGGCGCTGCCTGCTCCGGACTACCAGTCGGCGGACCGCGGCCGGGGGCCGGCGACGGTGCAGGAGGAGCTCCTGTGCTCGGTGTTCGCCGAGGTCTTGGGCCTGCCCACGGTCGGCGTGGAGGACAACTTCTTCGAGCTGGGTGGCCATTCGCTGCTGGCGACCCGGCTGGTGAGCCGTATCCGGTCGGTCTTCGGGGCGGAGGTGCCGATCCGGGCGTTGTTCGAGGCGCCCACTCCGGCTGCCTTGGCGGGCCGGTTGACCTCGTCCGGTGCGAGGCGGCAGCCGCTGGTGCGGGTGGAGCGGACGGAGCGGGTGCCGGTCTCGTTCGCGCAGCAACGGTTGTGGTTCCTGGGGGAGTTGGAGGGCCCGTCGGCGACGTACAACATTCCCGTGGCTCTGCGGATGACCGGGCCGCTGGATGTCGACGCTCTGAAGACTGCCTTGGGCGATGTGGTGGGCCGGCACGAGGTGCTGCGGACGGTGTTCGCCACGGTGGACGGACAGCCCTACCAGCGGATCCTCTCGGTCGAGGAAGCCTCGGTGTCCCTTGCGGTCGAGCAGGTGGCTGACCTTGCGTCGGCGATCAACGAGGTCGCGGGTCATCGCTTCGATCTCGCCACCGAGGTTCCGTTGCGGGCCTGGCTGTTCGAGGCAGGTCCCGACGAGCATGTCCTGGTGATCGTGGTGCACCACATTGCGGGTGACGGATGGTCCCTGGCCCCGCTGGCGCGTGATCTGTCAGCTGCTTACACGGCTCGGTCCACCGGCCGGACGCCGGAGTGGGCAACGTTGTCGGTGCAGTACGCCGACTACAGCCTGTGGCAGCGTCAACTGCTGGGCGAGGAGGATGACGCGGCCAGTGTGCTGGCCCGGCAACTCGGCTACTGGCGCGAGGCACTGGCCGACCTGCCCCAGGAACTGACGCTGCCGTTCGACCGGCCACGCCCGACGATCTCCTCCCACCGGGGTGGAAGCGTGGAGCTGACCATCGACGCCGACACCCACGGCGCCCTGGTGGAGCTGGCCAGAGCGCAGGGTGTGACGGTGTTCATGGTGGTGCAGGCGGCGTTGGCCGTCCTGCTGCACCGGCTCGGGGCCGGAGACGACATTCCGGTCGGCACCCCGATCGCCGGCCGCACCGACGAGGCACTGGACGACCTGGTGGGGTTCTTCGTCAACACCCTCGTCCTGCGCTCGGACCTGTCCGGGGATCCGGCCTTCCTGCAACTGCTGGCCAGAACACGGGAAGCGGACCTCGGCGCCTACACGCACCAGGATGTGCCCTTCGAGCGGCTGGTGGAGGACCTGGCCCCGGCCCGGTCGATGGCCCGCCACCCGCTCTTCCAGGTCATGCTCACCCTGCAGAACACCGCCGAGGCCCGTCTCGACCTGCCAGGGCTGACCGTCGAGGTACTGCCTGCGGGCGTCCTTCCCGCCAAGTTCGACCTGGACTTCCAGATCGCCGAGCAGATCACCGACGACGGCACCCCGGCGGGCCTGACCGGACTGATCATCTATGCCACCGACCTGTTCGATCCGGCGAGTGCCGAGGCGATCGCACGGCGCCTGCTCATGGTCCTGGAGACGGTGACCGCGGATCCGTCGGTGCCGGTCGGCCGCGTCGATGTCCTGGACACCGCGGAGCGCGAGCGGATCCTGTCCGGGTGGAACGACACCACCCACGAGGTTCCGCAGGCCACGCTGGTCGAACTGTTCGAAGCCCAGGTCACGCGCACCCCCGACGCGACCGCGGTGGTCTTCGACGGCACCGAGATGACCTATGCGGAGTTGAACGAGCGTGCCAACCGACTGGCCCGCGTCCTCGTGAAGAGAGGCGCCCGGCCGGAAGAACGCGTTGCGGTGATGATGGACCGCTCCGCCGACCTCGTCGTCTCACTCCTCGCAGTGGTCAAGACCGGAGCCGCGTACGTCCCGATCGACCCGGCGTACCCCGCCGACCGCATCACCTACATGCTCAATGACGCGCAGGCCACAGTGCTGGTTACACGCCAGTCCGTGACAGGCGCAGCGGATGACGGCGTTACACGCATCGTGACGGATGCTCCGGACACCACGGCGGCCCTGTCCGCCATGGCCGGGGAGAACCTCGCGGACCACGAGCGAGGAGCGGCACTCCTGCCCGCCCACCCCGCCTACGTGATCTACACCTCCGGCTCCACGGGTCGCCCCAAGGGCGTCGTGGTGAGCCACGCAGCGGTCTCCTACTACCTCGACTGGGCAATCGGCGCGTACCCCGGGCTGAGTGGTCGGACCGTGCTGCACTCGTCGGCTGCGTTCGACCTGACCGTTACACCGTTGTACGGCACGCTGATCTTGGGCGGCGCCCTGCATATCGCGGATATCCAGGACGGGCTTCCCGCCGAACTGGCGCCCACCTTCCTGAAGGTGACGCCGAGCCACCTGGGCCTGCTGTCCGAAGGGCCCGCCGGATCCTTCGCCCGGGGAGACCTCGTCGTCGGCGGCGAAAGCCTTACGGGCGAGCAGCTCATACGGTGGCGGTCCGCGCACCACGATGTCCTGATCACGAATGAGTACGGTCCGACCGAGGCGGCCGTCGGATGTGTCACCTTCACCATCCGTCCCGGCGACCCGGATGTACTGGGTGGCGTCCCCATCGGCCGTTCCGTTCCGAACACGAGAGTCTTCGTCCTGGACGCAGCCCTGCGGCCGGTACCGCCGGGGGTGGCGGGTGAGTTGTACCTGGCCGGTGTCCAGCTGGCGCGTGGCTATCTCGACCGGCCGGGGTTGACGGCGGAGCGGTTCGTCGCCAACCCCTACGGCGGGTCGGGCGAGAGGATGTACCGCACCGGCGACCTGGCCCGCTGGAACGCCGACGGGCAGCTGGAGTATCTCGGGCGTACCGATGACCAGGTGAAGATCCGGGGTTTCCGTATCGAGTTGGGTGAGGTCGAGGCCGCGCTGAGCGCGCAGCCGGTTGTGGCTCAGTCGGTGGTGGTGGTGCGCGAGGACCGCCCCGGTGACAAGCGCTTGGTCGGCTACTTCGTCCCCGCCAGTGGCAACGGCGGCAGTCACGACAGTACGGAGCTTGCCGCGCTGAGCGCTCGTCTTGGCGAGGTGTTGCCGGACTACATGGTGCCGTCGGCGTTGGTGGTGCTGGATGCGCTGCCGTTGACGGTGAACGGCAAGCTGGACCGTAAGGCGCTGCCTGCTCCGGACTACCAGGCGGTGGACCGTGGGCGGGGGCCGGCGACGGTGCAGGAGGAGCTCCTGTGTTCGGTGTTCGCAGAGGTTTTGGGCCTGTCCACGGTCGGGGTGGAGGACAACTTCTTCGAGCTGGGTGGCCATTCGCTGCTGGCGACCCGGCTGGTGAGCCGTATCCGGTCGGTCTTCGGGGTGGAGGTGCCGATCCGGGCGCTGTTCGAGGCGCCCACTCCGGCCGGCTTGGCGGGTCGGTTGACCTCGTCCGTTGCGGCACGTCCTGCGTTGGTGGCGATGACACGGCCCAAGGCGGCGCCGTTGTCGTTCGCGCAGCAACGGTTGTGGTTCCTGGGGGAGTTGGAGGGCCCGTCGGCGACGTACAACATTCCCGTGGCTGTGCGACTGACTGGGCCGCTGGATGTTGAGGCGTTGCGGTTGGCGTTGGGCGATGTGGTGGGTCGGCACGAGGTGCTGCGGACGGTGTTCGCCACGGTGGACGGACAGCCCTATCAGCGGATTCTTTCGTCTGAAGAGGCTTCGGTGTCTCTTGCGGTTGAGCAGGTGGCTGACCTTGAGTCGGCGATCAGCGAGGTCGCGGGTCAGTGTTTCGATCTCGCCACCGAGATCCCGTTGCGGGCCTGGCTGTTCGGGGCCGGTCCTGACGAGCATGTCCTGGTGATGGTGGTGCATCACATTGCCGGTGACGGGTGGTCGATGGGGCCGTTGGCGCGCGATGTGTCGGTCGCGTACACGGCCCGTACCGCCGGGCGGGCACCTGGTTGGGAGCCGTTGGGGGTGCAGTACGCGGACTACACGCTGTGGCAGCGTGAGCTGCTCGGTGAGGAGGCCGACCCGGACAGCCTGCTGAATGAGCAGTTGGGGTATTGGCGCACGGCTTTGGACGGGGTGCCGCAAGAGCTCGTGTTGCCGTTCGACCGGCCGCGGCCGGCGGTGGCTTCGTATCGCGGCGGCCGGGTGGAGGTCCGTGTACCGGCCGAGGTGCATGCCCGGATGGTCGAGCTGGCCCGTGCCCGGGGTGTGACGGTGTTCATGGTCGTGCAGGCGGCGCTGGCGGTACTGCTGTCCCGGGTGGGCGCGGGCCGTGACATCCCGGTGGGTACTCCGGTGGCCGGACGCACCGATGAGGCGTTGGACGACCTGGTCGGGTTCTTCGTCAACACGTTGGTGATGCGCACCGATCTGTCTGGTGATCCCACGTTCGCCGGTCTGTTGGAGCAGGTGCGGGAGAACGGTCTGGCGGCGTTCGCGCATCAGGACGTTCCCTTCGAGCGGCTGGTCGAGGACCTCGCACCGGCCCGCTCGATGGCCCGCCACCCGCTCTTCCAGGTCATGCTCGCCTTGCAGAACAACGCCCAGGCGCTACTGGACCTGCCCGGCATCGACGCCGAACTCGTGCCCGCCGGTGAACCGGCAGCCAAATTCGACCTGTCCTTCGCCCTGGTCGAGACCTTCCACACGGACACGGACACGGACACCGCCACCAGCACCGCCACCCGTGCCGAGACGGATACGGGCAGCGGCAATCGCCCGGCCGGTCTGCACGGCGGTATCGACTACGCCCTCGACCTGTTCGACCGCGAAACGGTCGAGAGCCTGGCCGAACGGTTCGTCCGCGTCCTGGACACCGTCACCGCCAACCCCGACCAGCACATCGACGCGATCGCGGTACTGGACCCGGCAGAGCGGGAGCGGATCCTGGTCGAGTGGAACGACACCGCCTGTGACGTGCCCGCGGCGACGCTGCCGGAGCTGTTCCAGGCCCAGGCTGCCCGTACCCCCGACGCAACCGCGGTGGTCTTCGCCGACGTCGAGGTGACCTACGCCGAGCTCAACGAGCGTGCCAACCGCCTCGCCCGCCTGCTGATCGATCGCGCAGTGGGCCCCGAGTCGCTGGTCGCAGTCATGGTGCACCGCTCGGCCGACCTCGTCGTCGCCTTCCTCGCGGTGACGAAGGCAGGCGGTGCCTACCTGCCCGTCGACCCGGACTACCCCGCCGAGCGGATCACTTACCTCCTCGCCGACGCCCGGCCCCTTCTGGTGCTCACCAGCACGGACCTGGCCTCCCGCCTCACCGACAGCCACCCGCCCTACGTGGCTGTCGACGACCCTCGTACAGCCGCCGTACTTGAGGATTTCGACGACTTCGACCTCAGCGACATTGAGCGTCGTAGCACCCTGCTGCCCGCTCACCCTGCCTACGTGATCTACACCTCCGGGTCCACCGGACGGCCGAAGGGTGTGGCTGTCACCCATCAAGGGCTGCCGAGCCTGACCGCCGTGCAGGCGGAGGAGTTCGGGATCGCGGCGGGTAGCCGGGTGTTGCAGTTCGCCTCGGCGAGTTTCGACGCGGCGGTCTGGGAGATGGCGATGGCCCTGTGTAACGGGGCCTGCCTCGTGTCGGCCGCGTCGCCCGACCTGCTGCCGGGCCAGGCGCTCGTCCGCCTGGCCGCGGAGAACTCGGTCACGCACGCACTCCTGCCTCCCGCCGCTCTGGCCCTCCTGGAACCGGGCAGTCTGCCGTCGATGACGACGCTCATCACCGGCGGCGAAGCCCTCAGCCAGAACCTGGTTGCCGGTTGGGCCGAAGGACGTCGTCTCGTCAACGCCTACGGACCGACGGAATCCACCGTCTGTGCCACCACCACCGGCCCCCTGTCCGCCGACGACCACGGCACCCCGCCCATCGGCACACCCGTCCCCAACACCCGGGTCTACGTGCTGGACTCGGCTCTGCGGCCGGTTCCGCCAGGGGTGGCGGGGGAGTTGTACGTCGCCGGTGCGGGCCTGGCCCGCGGCTACCTCGACCGGCCGGGGCTGACCGCGCAGCGGTTCGTCGCCAACCCCTTCACCTCGGGTGAGCGGATGTATCGCACCGGCGACCTGGCCCGCTGGAACGCCGACGGGCAGGTCGAATACCTCGGGCGTACCGATGACCAGGTGAAGGTTCGTGGGTTCCGTATCGAGCTGGGTGAGGTCGAGGCCGCGCTGACCGCGCACTCGTCGGTGGCCCAGTCGGCGGTGGTGGTGCGTGAGGACCGTCCCGGCGACAAGCGTCTGGTCGGCTACCTCGTTCCCGCCACCGCTCACACAGGTGGTGTCGACACCGCTGCTCTGCGCGCCTATCTGGGCGCGATGCTGCCGGAGTACATGGTGCCGTCCGCGCTGGTGGTCCTGGATGAGTTGCCGCTGACGGCGAACGGCAAGCTTGACCGCAGGGCCCTGCCCGCTCCGGACTACCAGGCGGCCGACCGCGGCCGGGGCCCGGCCACCGTGCAGGAAGAGGTCCTGTGCTCGGTGTTCGCCGAGGTTCTGGGCCTGCCCACGGTCGGCGTGGACGACAACTTCTTCGAACTGGGCGGCCACTCACTGCTCGCGGTGCGGGTGGTCGAGCTGCTGCGTGCTCGGGGGATATCGGTTGACGTGCGGTCGTTGTTCGCGGCGCCCACGGCTGCCGGACTGGCGGTGTCGGGTGGCCGGGCCGAGGTGGTGGTGCCGGAGAACCGGATTCCGGACAACGCCCTGACCATTTCTCCCGACATGCTCCCCCTGGTGGATCTGACCCGCGGGGAGATCGACCGGATCGTGGCCCGGGTTCCCGGCGGAGCGGGCAACGTGGCGGATGTCTACCCGCTGGCTCCGCTGCAGGAAGGGATCCTCTTCCACCACCTGATGGGTGACTCCGGGGACCGGACCGATGTGTATGTGCTGCCGGTGCTGTTGGGGTTCGATTCCCGGCAGCGGCTCGACGGGTTCGTGGACGCACTGCAGAAGGTCGTCGACCGGCACGACATCCTGCGGACCGCCGTCGTATGGGAAGGACTGCGCGAACCGGTTCAGGTGGTGGTGCGCCGTGCTGCGATCCCGGTGGAGAGCGTCGACCTGCCCGAGGGGCCTGACGATGAGGTGACCGGCCGGATGCTGGCCGCGTGTCCTGGATCGATGGACATCGGCCAGGCACCGCTGATCCGCGTGTACACGGCGACCGACCCGGTGAACGGTCAGTGGCTCGCACTCGTTCAGGCCCATCACCTGATCTCGGACCACACCACCCTGGACGTGCTGCTGCAGGAGGTGCGCGCGTTCATCACGGGCCGCGAGGACACCCTGCCCGCTCCTTTGCCGTTCCGGAACTTCGTTGCCCAGGCCCGCCTGCGGGTGACCCAGGAGGAACACCAGAGGTACTTCTCCACCCTGCTGGGGGACGTGACCGAGCCGACCGCGCCGTTCGGCCTGCTCGACGTCCGTGGCGACGGCACCGGCGTGGCGGAGTCCCGTCGCGTGATGGACGCGGAACTCGCGCAGCGACTGCGGGACCAGTCACGCCGGCTGGGCGTGAGCCCGGCCACGGTCCTGCACGTGGTGTGGGCGCGGGTTCTGGCGGCCACCGCGGGCCGGGACGACGTCGTCTTCGGCACCGTCCTGTTCGGCCGCATGGCCGCGGGAAGCGGCGCGGACCGCGTTCTGGGCCTGTTCATCAACTCCCTGCCGGTACGGGTGCAGACACACGGCGCGCAGGTGATGGACACGGTCCGGTCGGTGCAGAACCAGCTGGCGGACCTGCTCGTCCACGAACACGCCCCCTTGAAACTCGCCCGGCAGGCCAGCGGCATCAAGGCGGACACCCCGCTGTTCACCTCCCTGTTCAACTACCGGCACTCCAGGAGCACCGAGCCGGCAACGGACAGCCGCCTCGACGGCATCGAGTTGCTGTACGACCAGGAGCGGACGAACTACCCGATCGGGCTGAGCGTGGACGACACCGGTGACGGTTTCACCTTCACCGTGCAGGTCGCCGAACCCGTCTCGGGTGCATCACTGTGCGCCATGGTCCACACCGCCGCCGAAGGCGTCGTCACCGCCCTGGAAACAGCACCACACCAGCGGATCAGCACGGTGGACGTCCTCGATCCCGCGGAGCGGCACCGGATCCTGGCCGAATGGAACGACACCGCCCGCGACGTGCCCGCTGCGACGCTGCCGGGACTGTTCCAGGCTCAAGCCGCCCGCACCCCTGATGCGACCGCCCTCCTCTTCGAGGACGTGGAGCTCAGCTATACGGAACTCAACGCCCGTGCCAACCGCCTCGCCCGGCTGCTGATCGACCGCGGAGTGGGCCCCGAGTCGCTGGTCGCAGTCATGCTGGTGCGTTCCATCGACATGGTCGTCGCCTCCCTCGCGGTGACGAAGGCAGGCGGCGCCTACCTGCCCATCGACCCCGACTACCCCTCCGACCGCATCACTTACATGCTCACCGACGCCGAGCCCCTCCTGGTGCTCACCAGCATGGATCTGGCCTCCCGCCTCACCGACAGCCACCCGCCCCATGTGGCCGTCGATGACCCCCGAACCACTGCCGCACTCGCGGATTTCGACGACTCGGATCCCACGGACGCCGAGCGCCGTACCGCCCTGCTGCCCGCTCACCCCGCGTACGTCATCTACACCTCCGGATCCACCGGGCAGCCGAAGGGTGTGGCTGTCACCCATCAAGGGCTGCCGAGCCTGGCTGCCGTGCAGGCGGAGGAGTTCGGGATCGCGGCGGGTAGCCGGGTGTTGCAGTTCGCCTCGGCGAGTTTCGACGCGGCGGTCTGGGAGATGGTGATGGGCTTGTGCAACGGGGCCTGCCTCGTGTCGGCCGCGTCGCCCGACCTGCTGCCGGGCCAGGCGCTCGTCCGCCTGGTCGCGCAGCGTTCGATCACACACGCCACCCTGCCTCCCGCCGCACTGGCTCTCCTGGAACCGGACAGCCTGCCGTCGATCACGACCCTCATCACAGCCGGCGAAGCCCTCAGCCAGAACCTGGTTGCCGGTTGGGCCGAAGGCCGTCGTCTCATCAACGCCTACGGACCGACGGAATCCACCGTCTGTGCCACCACCACCGGCCCCCTGTCCGCCGACGACCACGACACCCCGCCCGTAGGCACACCCATAGCCAACACCCGGGTCTACGTGCTGGACCCGGCTCTGCGACCTGTTCCGCCGGGGGTGGCGGGGGAGTTGTACCTCGCCGGCGCGAGCCTGGCCCGCGGCTACCTCGACCAGCCGGGGCTGACCGCACAGCGGTTCGTCGCCAACCCCTTCACCCCGGGCGAGAGGATGTACCGCACCGGCGACCTGGCGAAATGGCGACCGGACGGTGTCCTGGACTTCCTGGGCCGTGCGGATGACCAGGTGAAGGTTCGTGGGTTCCGTATCGAGTTGGGTGAGGTCGAGGCCGCGTTGACCGCGCATCCGTCGGTGGCCCAGTCGGCGGTGGTGGTGCGTGAGGACCGCCCCGGTGACAAGCGTCTGGTCGGCTACCTCGTCCCGGCGAGCGGTCCGGAGGGTGCGGACATCGCTGTCATACGTAGGCATCTGCGGGGTGCGCTGCCGGAGTACATGGTGCCGTCGGCGTTGGTGGTGCTGGATGTGCTGCCGTTGACGGTGAACGGCAAGCTGGACCGCAGGGCCCTGCCCGCTCCGGACTACCAGGCGGCCGACCTCGGCCGGGCGCCGGCCAACGTGCAGGAGGAGCTCCTGTGCTCGGTGTTCGCCGAGGTCCTGGGCCTGCCCACGGTCGGCGTGGACGACAACTTCTTCGAACTGGGCGGCCACTCACTGCTCGCGGTGACGCTGATCAACCGGATCCGGACGGCTCTGGGGGTGGAAGTTGCGATGCGGGCCCTGTTCGAGGCGCCGACCGTGGCCGGACTCGCGCAGCGGCTGACGGATTCGGGTGCGGCACGTCCCGCGCTGGTGGCGATGACACGGCCCGGAGCGCTACCGGTCTCGTTCGCGCAGCAGCGGTTGTGGTTCCTGGGGGAGTTGGAGGGTCCGTCGGCGACGTACAACATTCCCGTGGCTCTGCGGTTGACCGGTGATGTGGACGTCGAGGCGTTGCGGTTGGCGTTGGGCGATGTGGTGGGCCGGCACGAGGTGCTGCGGACGGTCTTCGCGTCCGATGAGGGCAGGCCGTATCAGCAGGTCCTTCCCTCGCCTGCCTCCTTTGATCTGCCGGTGGTCGAGGTGGTGGAGGAGGATCTGGCGGGGGTGGTTGCCGAGTTGGCGGGCCATGCCTTCGATCTGGCGGCTGAGGTTCCGTTGCGGGCGTGGCTGTTCGAGGCCGGTCCCGACGAGCATGTCCTGGTGATCGTGGTGCATCACATTGCCGGTGACGGGTGGTCGATGGGGCCGTTGACGCGGGATGTGTCGGTCGCGTACACCGCTCGTACTACCGGGCAGGTACCCGGTTGGGAGCCGTTGGCGGTGCAGTACGCGGACTACACGCTGTGGCAGCGCGAGCTGCTCGGTGAGGAGGCCGACCCGGACAGCTTGCTGAACGAGCAACTGGCCTACTGGCGCAAGGCTTTGGACGGGGTGCCGCAGGAGTTGGTGTTGCCGTTCGACCGGCCGCGTCCGGCGGTGGCTTCGTATCGTGGGGGCCGGGTGGAGGTCCGTGTGCCGGCCGAGGTGCATGCCCGGGTGGCCGAGCTGGCCCGCGCTCAGGGTGTGACGGTGTTCATGGTCGTGCAGGCGGCGCTGGCGGTACTGCTGTCCCGGGTGGGCGCGGGCCGTGACATCCCGGTGGGTATCCCGGTGGCCGGGCGCACTGACGAGGCGTTGGACGACCTGGTCGGGTTCTTCGTCAATACGCTGGTGATGCGCACGGACCTGTCGGGTGATCCCACGTTCGCCGGTCTGTTGGAGCAGGTGCGGGAGAACGGTCTGGCGGCGTTCGCGCATCAGGACGTTCCCTTCGAGCGGCTGGTCGAGGACCTCGCGCCGGTCCGGTCGATGGCCCGCCACCCGCTCTTCCAGGTCATGCTCGCCTTGCAGAACAACGCCCCAGCCGTCCTCGACCTGCCCGGCATCGACGCCGCATCGCTGCCCATCGGCGAACCGGCAGCCAAATTCGACCTGTTCTTCAGCCTGAGCGAGACCTTCACCGACACCGACACCGACAACCGTGCGGAGACGGGTACGGGCAGTGGTAATCGCCCGGCCGGTCTGTACGGCGGTATCGACTACGCCCTCGACCTGTTCGACCGCGAAACGGTGGAGACCCTGGCCGAACGGTTCGTCCGCGTCCTGGACACCGTCACCAGGGAACCGCACCAGCGGGTCAGCGGCGTGGAGGTGCTGTCGGCGGAGGAGCGGCACCGGGTTGTGGCGGGGTGGAACGACACCGTCCAGGAGGTGCCGAGGGTGGCGCTGCCGGAGCTGTTCCAGGCCCGGGTCGCGAAGAATCCTGATGCGGTCGCGGTGGTCTTCGGTGGCGCTGAGGTGACTTACGCGGAGCTCGACGAGCGTGCGAACCGGCTTGCCCGGTTGCTGATTCGTCGCGGTATCGGTCCCGAGCGCATCGTCGGGCTGGCCGTGCCTCGCTCGGTGGACCTGGTCGTCGGTCTGCTGGCGGTGCTGAAGTCGGGCGCCGGTTACGTGCCGATCGATCCGGAGTACCCGGCCGAGCGGATCGCCTTCATGCTGGCCGATGCCGTCCCCTCGCTGACGCTGACCACCACAGAGGTCGCCGGGCGCATGGCCACCGGGCCCGCGCTGCTGCTGGACGACCTTGCGGTGGTCGCCGAACTCGCCGCACTGCCGACCGACGCTCCAGGCGATGAGGAGCGGACCGGTCCGCTGCTGCCGGAGCACCCCGCGTACCTGATCTACACCTCCGGCTCGACCGGGCGTCCCAAGGGTGTGGTGATGTCCTGTGGCGCGCTGGTCAACCTGATGTCCTGGCACGCTTCCGCCATCCCTGCCGAGGCCGGTTCGCGGGTCGCTCAGTTCACCGCGATCAGCTTCGACGTCTCGGCCCAGGAGATCCTCTCGGCCCTCCTGGACGGCAAGACCCTCGTGGTTCCGGACGAAGAGATCCGGCGTAACCCGGAAGAGTTCGTGGCATGGCTGAGGGAGCAGAAGGCCACTGAGCTGTACGCCCCCACCATGATGGTGGACGCCCTGGGTGAGGCTGTGGCGGAGCAGGGCACGGACCTGCCGTGGCTACGTCATGTCTCCCAGGCCGGCGAGGCCCTCGTGCTCAGCGATCGGGTCCGTGACCTGTGCGGGGCGGCCGGGACGGTGCTGCACAACCACTACGGTCCGTCCGAGACTCATGTGGTCACCGCCCATACCCTGCCTGCGGACCGGGCGGCATGGCCCGGGGGTGCCGCGCCGATCGGCCGTCCGGTGTGGAACACCCGGGTCTACGTCCTGGACCCGGCCCTGCAGCCGGTGCCGGTGGGCGTCGCGGGGGAGTTGTACGTCTCCGGTGCCCAACTGGCCCGCGGCTACCACGCCCGGCCGGGGCTGACCGCGCAGCGGTTCGTCGCCAACCCCTTCACCCCGGGCGAGCGGATGTACCGCACCGGCGACCTGGCCCGCTGGAACGCTGAGGGACAACTGGAGTATCTGGGCCGTACGGATGGCCAGGTGAAGGTTCGTGGGTTCCGTGTCGAGCTGGGTGAGGTCGAGGCCGCGCTGAGCACACATCCGTCCGTGGCCCAGGCAGCGGTGATGGTGCGTGAGGACCGCCCCGGTGACAAACGCCTGGTCGGCTACCTCGTCCCCGACAGCGGCAACACCAGCAGCGACGGCGAGACCGCCGACGTCGACCGGGCTGCCCTGCGCGCCCATCTCGGCGCGATGCTGCCGCAGTACATGGTGCCGTCCGCGCTGGTGGTCCTGGAGAGTCTGCCGCTGACGGCGAACGGGAAACTGAATCGACGGGAACTCCCGGCGCCGGACCACACCGCGTCCGCGCCGAGCCCGGAGCCCTCCTCGGTCCAGGAGGAAATCCTGTGCAGACTCTTCGCCGAAGAACTGAATGTGCCTCAAATCGGCGTCGAGGACAACTTCTTCGAACGCGGTGGACATTCACTTCTCGCGGTCAAGCTGGTGCGTCGGATTCGTACGGTCATGGGCGTCGATGTCTCCCTTCGGATGTTGATGGAAGCACCCAGCGTCGCAGGACTCGCACATCGGCTCAGTCTTCCCGAGATAAACGAATCCCTTCGTACGCTTCTTCCCATCAGGACGCACGGGAGCCGGTCACCCCTCTTCTGTGTCCACCCACGATCCGGGCTGAGCTGGTGCTTCGCGCCCCTGGCTGGATTCGTACCGCCTGGCATCCCCCTGTACGGCCTGCAGGCGCGGGATGTCGACGGTGCGGGTGAGTTGCCGGGATCCATCCGGGAAATGGCGGAGGAGTACGTAAAAGAATTGCGTACCGTGCAACCGTCCGGTCCGTATCATCTGCTGGGGTGGTCAATGGGGGGCCGCGTGGCGCAGGAGATGGCTGTGCAACTGCAGGAAGACGGCCAGCAAGTGGCACTCGTCATCATGGGCGGCTATGCACCCGCCCCACTCGACACTCTCGACTCGGACAAGACCGTCCGGGACGATCGTGAGAGTGCGTCGGACGTGCTCGACGAGGCGCCTGCTCTCCGTGATCTCGCCGGACTTCCGGACTACTTCCGCAGCGAGATTTCAGACGAAGATGCTGAAGTGCGGGCGAGAATCATCGCAAACAATACCCGCATCTACGTGAATCATTACCCTCGCAGATTCCACGGCGACCTCCTCTTCATCTCGTCGGACGAACTGGAGGACGGTTGGGGCCGTGCCATGTGGCAGCCTTATGCTTCCGGTCACATAAGCGAGTCACGGTTGCCTTGTTCTCACGACGAAATGGCGGACCCTCCCATGCTCTCGCTGCTGTGGAATGCCATTGCTGATTGGCTGTCCACGGAAAAGGGCAGAGAATCGTTCGGCTGAGCTGATCCCGCGTACTTCCACCTTCGATTGAGAGAAAGGACCGAATAATGACGAACCCTTTTGAGGACGAGGACGCCAACTATCTTGTTCTGAAGAACGAGGAGGGTCAGTTCTCGCTCTGGCCCACATTCGTTGACGTGCCGGACGGGTGGGAGCTGGTCTTCGGAGAGGCAGAGCGTCAGGCGTGCCTTGACTTCATCGAGACGACCTGGACCGACATGCGCCCCAAGAGCTTGATGGATGCCATGAACGCCGACTGAGCAGGGTCGGGGACTGACTGGCACGGCGGGTGCCTCGGACGGCACGACGGAGAACGGCGTGACGGAGATCGCTGTGGCGGAGGAGGTAGTGGCATAGGCACCGCGCACGGCGCCGCCGTACCCTGACGGCGTCGGCGCGTACCCGCACCCCGGGACGCGACCCTCTCACCCCAGGAGCAACGCCTCATGCTGCGCACCATGTTCAAGTCCAAGATCCATCGCGCCACGGTCACCCAGGCCGACCTGCACTACGTCGGATCCGTGACCATCGACGCCGATCTCCTCGACGCGGCCGATCTGCTGCCCGGCGAGCTGGTCCACATCGTCGACATCGACAACGGTGCCCGCCTGGAGACGTACGTCATCGAGGGGGAGCGCGGGTCCGGTGTCATCGGTATCAACGGGGCTGCGGCGCACCTCGTGCACCCCGGAGACCTGGTGATCATCATCAGTTACGCTCAGGTCTCCGACGCCGAGGCCCGGTCGCTGAGGCCGCGGATCGTGCATGTGAACGCCGGGAACCGGATCGTGGCCCTCGGCGCGGATCCGTCCGAGCCGGTGCCGGGATCGGACCAGGAGCGCAGCCCGCAGGCCGTCCCGGCCTGACCGCGATCCGCATCCGTAACGGCATCCGCATCCGCATCCGCATCCGCGAGGAGAGACCATGAGCGAGACCGCGATCCGCGACGACCGGGCGGCCGGCCGCCTGGAGGCGTACGCCGGTGACGAAGTCGTCGGCCACATCGAGTATTTCGTCCTCGAAAGCCCGGCTCGCGCACTCGTCCCGGTCCACACGATCGTGGAGCCCGCCCATGAAGGGAAGGGCATCGCGGGCTCCCTCGCCCGCGAGCTGTACGCCATGTCGGCCCGCGAGGGAGTCCCGGTCGCCCCGCTCTGCCCGTACGTCGTCAAGTGGGCCGCACGCCACCCCGACGAGGCTCCGGCGGCCGACCCCGAGCTGCTGAGCGCGGCGAAGGCATGGCTGGTGGCACACCCGGGCCGGTTCTGATGGGACCGCTCGCCCTGCTGCACACCTCGCCCGTCCACATCCCCGTCTTCGACGCGCTCCGTGACGAGGACCACCCGGCCCTGGAGCTGCGGCACTTCGTGTCCGAGGAGCTCCTGGAGCGGGCCCGGGCGGAAGGACCGGAGGCGGTGGCCGACGAGGTGCGCGCGATGCTGGACCGGGCCGTCGCGGACGGGGCGGTCGCGGTTCTCTGCACCTGTTCCACCATCGGCGCGGTCGCCGAGGCCGCCCGCCCCGGTGTGCCCGTGCTCCGGGTGGACCGTCCGATGGCGGCTGCCGCGGTGGCGGCGGGGCCGCGCGTCGTCGTGCTCGCCACGGTGGAGAGCACCCTCGGCCCGACGGTGGCCCTCGTCGAGGAGGAGGCCGCCTGCGCGGGATCCCCGACCGTCGTACGCACCCTGCTGGCGGCCGACGCCTGGGACCACTTCGCGGCGGGCGACATGGACGCGTACGCCCGGGCCGTCGCGTCCGCCGCCGACAGTGTCACGGACGCCGACGCGATCGTCCTCGCCCAGGCCTCGATGACCCCGGCCCAGCACCTCACCACGACCGCCGTACCGGTGCTGTCCAGCCCGCGCCCCGGGCTGGCCGCGGGAGCGGTGGCGGCCGGCGGGACGTAGGCCCACCTGGTCCCGAGTTCGTCCCGCGACGGGGTGAGTGGGCGCGCGGGGCACGGGTACGCGTGGGAGAAGTCCAGGGCCGACGTACCGACTGGCTGGAGGACGCCATGACGCACCCGTACCCCGACCCCGTGAAGCCGGGCCCCACACCGGGCCCGGGCCCCGACCACCCGCAACCCTTCCCGGAACCGGACCCGCTCCCGTCCCCCAAACCCCACCCGCTCCCGGAACCGCCCCCGTC